>JAITIJ010000056.1 GCA_031279495.1 Holosporales bacterium
GTTTGCAACCTAATCATGAGGATTCTCTCCTAGTAGAAGACAATGTAAAGGAAGGTCGACTCATTTATCAACAACCTTCTGTAAAAACAGAGAGGCTAAAATGAAAGAGTTCGCAGAGAGAACGATACTTCGAGGCAAATAGATCTACAAAACACTTCTCCACGCAAAAGATCGCTTGCCTTTTAAGCTCATATTGCGCCTCTAGAAGGCTTGTACAACAATCTTTTCAAAGGAAACTCTCATTAATGATAGAAAGATCGCTTGCCTTTTAATACCATTTATACCCGAAAAATACCCTTACAACACATCCTTCAGCCTTCTCAAAAACACCTTTTAGATATGGGAAATGCTTGAAAAATGAGAATCTTCTTTCTCTCATGCCCTACCCATGCATATACGGTTTAAGGGCGCAGAGAGCTTCATCCATAACGCTCTGTATAAGAGTAGCGTCTTCGCTTTCGACCATAAGGCGCAGCACAGGTTCCGTTCCAGAAGGACGTACAAGAAGACGACCACGTGTCCCTAAGCGCGCAGAACAAGAGGCTATCATCTGCTGTATCGGTGCCGTATGAACTATATCGCGATCTTGAATGTGCACGTTCTCTTGGCACTGAGGAAAAGGAACATAACACGCAGCAAGATCTGCTAAGGACTGGCCCGTATGTTGCATAACTGTGAGTACTTGCAGAGCGGCAACAAGCCCATCTCCAAGAATGCCGTAGTCTCCAAAAAGAATATGCCCAGATTTTTCGCTTCCCAAGTTCAAGTGATGCTTCCGCATAGCAGAAGAAATATAGCGATCACCGACTTTTGTCCTGATAACATTAATACCCATACCGTTCAGATAACGGTCCAGTGCCATGTTCGACATTTCTGTCAGAGCCACACACGCGTTTGCTAAACGTCCTTCCTCTTGCCAGGATTTGGCGATAATTGCCAGAATTGCATCGCCATCCAGAATGTTCCCACAGGCATCACACATTATCGTGCGATCGGCGTCTCCATCAAGAGCAATACCTAAGTGCGCTTCGTGTTCTAAGACCGCTGCTCGCATTGTGTTTGGATATGTTGCTCCACACTGCGCATTGATGTTCAAGCCATCTGGCTCGACGGCTATAGGAATAACTTCGGTGCCCAATTCCCAAAGAATTGTAGGAGCCGCTCTATAAGCCGCTCCATTGGCGCAATCCAAGACGATTTTTAGAGAATCAAGAGATTGGCGACAATTAAAGGTGCTCTTGACGAACTCAATATAGCGCCCGAGAGCATCATCCAGGCGCATAGCCGATCCTAAATCTGCGCCAATAGGAAAATCTTCAGGCAAATGAGAAAAGCGCTCCTCTATACGGGTCTGTATTTCGTCGGACAACTTTAAGCCATCTGGCCCGAACAATTTGATGCCATTGTCAGTGTATGGATTATGCGATGCTGAAATCATAACACCAAGATCCGCACGCAAAGAACGCGTCAAAAAAGCAACAGCGGGAGTGGGAAGAGGTCCCATCAGAATTACATTCATGCCAGTAGACAAAAACCCAGAAGTCAATGCTGGCTCAATCAAATAGCCCGACAAACGCGTATCTTTTGCGATTGCAACGCGATGCTGATACTCCCCACGTTTAAATTCTAACCCTGCTGCTTGGGCTAAGCGTACACAAATCTCTGGTGTAATGGGCGGACGATTGGCAATGCCGCGCACGCCATCTGTACCGAACAATTTCATATAAGGTCTTTCTTATCTTTCTTTTCCTGGGATACAGATTTCTTCTGAGTACTTTTTCCTGTTGTTTTTTTCTTTGTCGCATACGCCGTATTAAGCGATGGTATGAGGACATCGGGTTTTTGTTCTATAAGAGGTCTGGTGATAGGGTCTCCCTTAAGAAGGGTGGCAATTTCCTCTCCAGATAACGTCTCGTACTCTAACAAACCGCGCGCAAGAACGTGCAAATCATCGTTGTGTTCCTTAAGAATTTTTTCCGCCTGCGCATAGGCTTCATCCACAATTCGACGCACTTCAGCATCGATTAAGGATGCAGTTTCTTCAGAAACTTGTCGAGAAGAAGTGGTACTGTGTCCTAAGAAAACTCCTTGTGAAGAGCTCTCTTCATACGACAGAAATCCGAGTTTTTCGCTCATTCCCCATTCTATCACCATGCGACGCGCAATATCTGTTGCGAACTTTATATCTGCAGCAGCTCCTGTAGTGATTCTGTCTGGACCAAAAACCATACCCTCGGCAATACGCCCTCCCATCGCAGCTTGCAGATCGGACTTGAGTTTTAAAAGCGCCAATGAGACAGAGTCTTTGTTAGGAAGTCGTACGACCATACCAAGAGCTCTACCGCGCGGGATAATAGTAGCTTTATGAATTGGATCTGTTTCTGGGCTGTGCAAAGCAACGATCGCATGACCGGCTTCGTGATACGCTGTTATTTCTTTCTCTTTCTCTGTCATTGCCATTGAGCGGCGCTCTGTTCCCATCAAAACTTTATCTTTTGCTTCCTCTAGCTCTTCCATTCCAACGACACGCTTTCCTCGACGTGCCGCTAATAGAGCAGCTTCGTTCACAAGATTTGCCAAATCAGCACCAGAGAATCCAGGCGTTCCACGCGCAATGACCATCGGATCAACGTTATCAGCGAGAAGGATTTTCTTCATATGAACGCGCAGGATTTTGTCTCTCCCATTAAGATCTGGGTTCGAGACAATAACCTGACGATCAAAACGTCCCGGACGCAACAATGCAGGATCCAAAACGTCTGGTCTGTTGGTTGCTGCAATAATAATGACGCCATCGTTTGCTTCGAATCCATCCATTTCGACGAGCAACTGGTTGAGCGTCTGCTCGCGCTCGTCATTGCCTCCACCAAGGCCGAAACCCCGATGACGACCAACAGCATCGATTTCGTCTATGAAAATAAGGCATGGTGCATTGCGCTTTCCTTGACTGAACATGTCGCGTACGCGGCTAGCACCGACACCAACAAACATTTCGACAAACTCAGAGCCAGAGATGTTGAAAAACGGTACATTTGCTTCTCCC
>JAITIJ010000090.1 GCA_031279495.1 Holosporales bacterium
CGTGCAGTCGTTGCTACAGACGCTATTCAGTTTATAATTCTGGCAATTTCTATACCTCTAATTGCCTATCTCGCGGTGACATCTGCTGGTGGAATAAAGCCTTTGCTTGCATCGGTTCCTGCGGATCATCTGACTCTTGCTCCTATGCGCGAGCAGCCTATGCGGTATATCCCGATACTAATGTCTTTCCTTATATCTCTTTTGGACCCTGCATGGATGCAACGCTTATTGATGGGGGAGAATACACGTCAGCTGAGAATGTCATTTTGTATTAGTGCCTTTGTAGCATCTGCTATCTTTGTGTGTTCTGCAGCAATAGGGCTGAGCGCTCTTGTGATCAATCCTAATATTTCATCATATTCCGCCATGCCATACGTGATCCAGACTCTGGCACCTGTTGGTTTGAGGGGTCTCATGATCGCGGGATTGCTGGCTGTCATTATGTCGTCTGCGGACTCGTATCTCAACGTTTCAGGGATCATTGCCGTCGGAGATTTGATAAGATCTTACCGTGGAAACTTGGAAGAACAACAAATGATTCGATATAGCCAGTACGCCACATTGGTCTTTGGTGTTTTATCATTATTCGTGGCGCTGCGCTTTAAAAGCATTATCGACATCTTGTTGTATGCTGACGGGTTCTGGTGTGGAACGGTATCGATACCTCTTACAGCTGCTTTGTTAGGCTATAAAAGCAGCAAATACGCTTTTTCACGAGCGGCGGTGATAGGAGGTCTTGTTGTCTTCGGTTGGATTATCTTCGACCTAGAGCAACGCTGGGGTATTTACGGCCTTTTCCCAGGCTTACTCGTAAATGGCGCGGTCTTTTTCGCAACGAATGCTTACAGCAAGCGATGCGGTGTTTTCGCTCAAGAACTAGAGCAAGCTAGATTGGCCAAACAGCAAGCGCTTGAGTGGCTAGATGCCTACGAAAAACCTATCCCAGCTAATGATAATTCACCATATTGGGAATGATCTCGGGTGCCGAGGAAGGGGTGAATTAACTCCCGAGAACGAAAAAAAACAGCAAGTACAGCGTTTCAGAGCCTGGCAAGAAAACCCGATGAATCCAATGATGAGAAAAGCGAGACAGAGAACAAGAAAGAGAAGCATTGAAAGAAGAGGAAAAGAGATTAAATTAGTGTGCCCGATAACGATAGTTCCCTACATTAAGAACAATTCTAGATGTTGCGGAAGTTAAGTCGAGGTATACGATAATGATTCCCTATATTGGAAATGACCTCTGAGCATTGACGAAGGTCAAGTCGATGTGCTTGATAATGATGATTCATTCTGAAAGAAACCATGGAAGTCGGGAGAGTTGAATCAATGCATCTAATGATGACTTCCCATACTCAAATACCCCACAATTCATTCGGGTAACAGCGCAATAATTGAGGATCTATGGTATTAAAAACAATCCTGGAGATGGGGAAGGAGAGAAGTTAAGTCGACTCCAGTGTGCGCTTAAAACAACCGCTGTAGACAAAGGATCTGCGAATGGAGGTTGATATTCTCACTGTTGGACTCTACCTGTTCGTTGCTTTTGTTGTAAAAGGAAGAACAGCTAAAGACCTATACAAAACCTACAATAACGAATCCAGCTAAATAATGACTTTTTGTGTTGGAAATAACCCTAGGCGTTGATCGCAAGGAGCGACTGGCACAAGGACTAAACACATACCTTTGTGCCGAGGGGTTTTCCTGCCAAGATGTGCACGTGAAGATGCGGCACTTCTTGCCCGCCATCAGTACCGATGTTGGTGACAAGCCTATAGCCTTGCAAGGAAAGCCTCAAAGCCTGCACAGTTTTGTACACACCTTGCCAAAACAAAACTATTTCCTGTTCATTTGCGCACGCAGAAAAATCATCGAAAGAGCTGTAGGCCTTTTTCGTAATGACTAAGACATGAATAGGGGCTGCTGGATGGATATCCTTAAAAGCTAAGACATGGTCGTCCTCATAGACACACGTTGCGGGTAGTTCTTTCCGCAGGATCTTAGCGAAAATATTGTTGGGATCGTACATGGGCTCCTTTTGCATTTATGCTAAATAAGGCGTTAGCCAAGACACAATTTTACTCTTTGATTGTGAGCCAACAGACACAGCACACTGCGTTCCATTTTTAAACAACAGTAACGTCGGAACGCTCATCACATTGTAATGCGTCGGTGTCTGAGGACTCGTGTCGATATTAAGCTTGCAGATTTTGAGTGTACCAGGAAATTGCATCTCTAATTCCTCTAGAATAGGAGCAATCATCCGACACGGTCCGCACCAATCGGCACAAAAGTCGACAAGGACAAGAACAGGAGCCTGAAGTACTTCTGTGGCAAACGTCTCATCCGTCACATGTTCTATAGCCATGTTCCTCTCCTTCTTCTCCAATGCGAGTCTAGCGGTATTCGTGTTTTTTCGAAAGCGCAATATTTTGTAGGGAAAACGTTGATAAGAAACGGTTCCTGAAAGGGACAAAACACGATAGACTTTCCCGGAAACAATAGAGGGCGCATGTTTTCGGCAGTGTTTTGCGTGGTACTTGCAGCTGGTAGGGGGTCGCGCATGCGTTCGCGCGTGCCGAAAGTGTTGCATCCGGTAGGTGGGCTTCCTCTGCTCGGTCATTGCCTAAAAACAGTTCAGAAATGCGGAATTTCTCACATTGCTGTTGTTGTATCGCCTGATTTGCGGAAAGTAGAGCAGCACTTACCCTCAGATGCTGGTATAGACACAACGCTTCTTTCCGTTGTTGTTCAAGATCCTCCTCGTGGAACAGGCGAAGCGGTACAGTATGCTCGGCAAAAAATGCCAGCGGCAGCGCAATGGATGCTGGTTCTTTATGGTGACACGCCGCTTGTGACGCCGGAAATGCTGCAGTCACTATTGCGTAAAGCGCAAGAGTGCCCACAAACAGGCATCGTATTACTCGCAATGCATCCGAAAGAGGCCGCAGGATACGCGCGTCTTGTTCCCACCACTGATGGACGTGGAATCAGCGCCGTTATAGAGGCAGAAGAAGCTAGCGATCACGAACTTAGCCTTCCTCTGTGTAACGCAGGTATGTTGCTGCATCGTGAGGTAGTACTGAATTTGTTGCATCAAATTACGCCACGTCAGGGGCGTGAGGTTTTTCTGACAGATATTGTTGCTTTGGCGAGCGCAAATGGCTGGCATTGTACTTATGTTGAGGAATCAGCTGAAGCTTTACGCGGCTCCAATACTTGTGCGGACTTAGCGGCCTTGGAACACATTTTCCAGAAGCACGCTCGGGCTAAAGCTATGGCCCATGGTGTTGCGCTTATTGCGCCTGAGACCGTGTATTTCTCTTATAATACATACCTAGAACCTGACGTAACGGTTTTTCCTTATGTCTTTTTTGATAAAAAGGTGCATGTAGGAGCTGGTAGCCGTATTGGGCCTTTTTGTGTTTTAGAGGGTGTTATAGTGGGCAAGAACGTTGTCGTTGGACCTTTTGCTCGCTTGCGACCCGGAACAGAACTAGCGGATTGCGTGCGTATCGGCAATTTTGTAGAAGTCAAAAACGCTTGTCTTGCTGAAGGGGCCAAGGTAAACCACCTAAGTTACATTGGAGACGCATTTCTTGGAAAAGCATGCAATATCGGCGCTGGTACGATTACGTGCAATTACGATGGGGTAACAAAACATAAGACCACCATAGGTGACGGTGCTTTTATCGGTTCGAATACTGCTCTTGTTGCTCCTGTAAACGTTGGAAAAGAGGCAACTATCGGCGCTGGAAGCACGATAACGCACGATATTCCTGAAGAAGCTTTGGGGATTACGCGTGCAGAGTTAAAAATCGTCTCGGGATTTCGCCAAAGGACACAATCAAGATAATGTGCGGAATTGTTGGCATTAATGGATCAACAGATGTTTGCTTTGATCTATTGGCTGGTCTAAAGCGTTTGGAATACCGCGGCTACGATTCCGCTGGCATTGCGACTCTTTGTAACAAAGCATTTTTTAGGAAGCGAGCAGAAGGAAAGCTCATCAATCTAGAGCGAAAAGTTAAAGAGCGTCCCTTACCAGGAACAATTGGCATTGGTCACACCCGTTGGGCTACTCATGGAGAACCGACAGCGAATAACGCGCATCCTCATCAGGGCAAACACGTTGCGCTGGTGCATAATGGCATTATCGAGAATCACGAGGCGCTACGGGAGAGCCTCAACCAAGTGGTTTTTCAAAGTGAGACGGATTCAGAAGTCATCGTGCATCTTTTGGACGCGTATTTAGACAGAGGCTATGACAGCATCGCAGCTATACGGGCCACATTGCAGCAACTTAGGGGCTCGTATGCACTAGCGATACTTTTTAAAAATGCTCCAGATACGTTGGTGGGCGTTTGTAGTGGCAGCCCCTTAGTCATAGGGTATGGCAAGGAGGGGCGGTTGTTCCTTGCTTCTGACATTTTTGCTTTTGCAAATTATTGCGAGAGCGTGACGTATTTGGAAGATGGCGATTGGGCCGAGCTAGAAAACAGCGCAGTAACGATTTATTCCCACAAGAACGCTTGTCCAGTAGTGCGTTCGCGTACGCCTGTTGCTGATGTTGCCCACCAAACGACAAAGGGAGCATATCGGCACTTTATGCTGAAAGAGATCATGGAGCAGCCGCAGGTCTTAAAAGATACGTTAGCAAAGTATACCTCTTTGTGCTCCTTCACGGCACAGGCGGATTTGTGGAAAAACGTATCTGGATTATCTATTGTGGCCTGCGGAACATCGTTTTATGCGGGTTGCGTCGCCAGATACTGGTTCGAGAAGATCGCGCGTTTAATGGTCGCTGTGGATATTGCTTCGGAATACCGTTATCGCCATCCAGCTCTCTCTTCTGATTCTTGCGCGTTATTTATCTCTCAATCTGGAGAGACGGCGGATACACTAGCTGCTGCGCGTTTTACAAAGAAAGAGGGAATTTATTGTGCAGGTTTGGTTAATGTAGCTGAAAGCTCTCTTGCTCGAGGAGTAGATCAGATCCTACAAACATATGCAGGTCTTGAGATTGGCGTTGCTTCGACCAAGACATTCACCGCGCAACTGGCAGTTCTTGCCTCATTTGTTGTAGAGGTCGCTTCTTTGCGTGAAGTGATTTCCATGGAGGAACAGGCATCTTTGCGGAAAGACTTGCATATGCTGCCGCATTTGATTGAAGAAACGCTGGAGATGCAAGAGAGTCTGCAGAAGCTTGCTCCTCGATTCGAGCGCGTCAAAGCGGTGCTGTATCTTGGTCGTGGCGCTTTGTATCCCGTCGCGCTAGAAGGAGCCTTAAAACTCAAAGAGATCTCTTATATTCATGCTGAGGGATACGCAGCAGGAGAGCTTAAGCACGGGCCAATCGCGTTAGTAGATAACAAAATTCCTGTTATCGTTTTGGCGCCACACGATGCTCTTTTTGAAAAAATTCTTTCGAATGTGCAAGAGGTTTTGGCGCGCAAAGGGCAGGTGATTTTCTTTACCGATAGCGACGGAGCAAGCGCTCTTGGTACTTTAGCCGAACGCATACGGGTGTATGTTCTACCAAAAGCCCCTTCTTTCTTGGCTCCTATTGTATATACGATTCCTCTGCAGTTGTTGGCGTACTATGTAGCAACTTTCAAAGGAACAGATGTCGATCAACCACGCAATTTAGCTAAATCTGTAACGGTAGAGTAGTCGATAGCTTTGTTCTTCCTGGAAGAGGCTTGTTAAGAAGCTATGGATAGGCGCCTCGCTGAGACACTTCTAGATTCTTAGTTAAAAGAAAAAGCTACAGGAACACTGCGACTTCTACCACGTATATGTGTCACGATGCAGTAAGAGCAGAAGTGATCGCATCCGTTCTGAATGGCGACATAGGCTCTTGCACGTACAGGGACTGCATCCTTG
>JAITIJ010000092.1 GCA_031279495.1 Holosporales bacterium
CAAGGATGCAGTCCCTGTACGTGCAAGAGCCTATGTCGCCATTCAGAACGGATGCGATCACTTCTGCTCTTACTGCATCGTGACACATATACGTGGTAGAAGTCGCAGTGTTCCTGTAGAAACAATTCTCTCTCATGTGCGTATCGCTGTTCAGCAAGGGTATCCTGAGGTCGTTCTAACGGGTATAGACATTGCCTCTTATGGAAGAAAAGAGGGAAGCTCTCTCGGGACTCTTGTTCAGCGTATTTTGAAAGAAATACCAGATCTGCCGCAACTGCTCTTGTCCTCATTGGATCCCGCAGGCATTGATGAAGATCTCCTCGCCGCCTTTGCTACAGAGTCGCGCCTTATGCCTCATGCGCATTTAAGTGTGCAGTCGGCATCTTCTTCTGTTCTAACTGCTATGCGGCGACGACACTCCAAAGAAAGCTTGATAACACTTTGTCAACGTCTGCGCACAGTACGTCCAGATATTGCTCTTGGAGCCGATTTGATTGCGGGATTCCCATCGGAACGAGAAGAGGATTTTGAGGAAACGCTACGAACTCTTCCGGTTTTGAAGCTGACTTTTCTGCATGTTTTTCCGTATTCCAAGCGACCGGGAACCTTGGCTGCCGCTCTGCCAGATCTGCCACGTACTGTCGTTCTCGAACGTGCGCGACAATTGCGCCTTTTTGCAGATCAAGCGCTGCAACAATCTTTGTTGAGCTATGTCGGTCAAACAATGCCGGTGGTTGTAGAACAATCTTGCAAAGGCAGAACGCCGCAATCTATCCCCGTTACGTGGGGGAAGCCTCAGTGTCCGCGTGCGCGCGTATCAATGTCCATTGTCAGTAGTTGCAAAGACACGCTGATAGCAGCTCCAGAACCATCTGCCCGCATCAACACGGACAAGTGAAGAAACTTGGAAAAGATCGACCTCCCTAAAATAAGACTGCAATAGAAGCAATCTGGGGTTTAACAAAAATCCCGGATTGCTCTCTTCCGTTGATCAACCACCGTTATTTCTACCCTCTGCTCTTGGAAACCCCGGTCTCCAGACCAGCCTCTTTCCAACTTTACTGTGGAGCCCGTTCCCATTTCTCTATCGCGTTCTCTTTCTTTTTATGTCAAAAGCATAGACCGTTTTCTGATCAAAGGCCGCTATTCCAGGTCTTTCCAAGGCTTTCCGACAAACCCGCAAAAAATCTTCTCCAAAAACTTGATAAATAGGGGGTGGGGGGGGGCGTGATATACTTCCCTCATGTTCAAAAAATGGAGATCGAAAATGAACAATACTTGTAAACTACTGACCTCAATCGCCGTACTGGCAGCTTTCTGCTCAGGCGCAATGATACATCCCGATGTTTTAGTTTGGGCACGTGACCCTGAAATAGGCATGTATAGTAAGGAGCAGCTTCTTCACTTGATGCTTCTCTCTGGCACTCTCCACAGCACTCTAGAATAGCGGCACGACTGATAACACTTGTTGCGGCAAAAAGGAAAACTAACCCGCACGAGATGCTAAGGGGCATCTCACAGCAACATAATCTACCTGATACCGTAGTTCAAAGCATTTTAGGGGACTTACCGTATCCATGTACATGGTAAAGGGGGGGGGGAGCTTTCTCACCTTCCCCAAAGAAGTTGAAAGGTGCGGCTATGCACAGACAACGCTTGGTAAGGCCTATCTGGAAGTAGACGCCTTGATAAAAGCTGGTTTTTGGATTTCGACACGATATTCCTCGCGCCGTGCTTTTTGCTTTCTCCACGAGACAAAGGCTTGTTTTGCTGATGCATCGTTTCCAAAGACAAACACCGCTGGTGCATACCAGGCTTTCTTTAGTGTCTCCAACGTCATAGCTGTGCTTTCTCCTTTAAGAAATGCGTTTGTATATGTTCGACGATACTCATACTCACTTGATCGAGCAAAGCGTCATCAATAGCGCTAAAGATAGTATAGACGATTTCCCCGCTTGTCAGTGCTGTGTCATAAGTGCTCTCTGCCTTCGAGGTTGCTTTAATCACAGGTTGCGCCCAGTCTGGAGATTTAAAGAGAGAAAAAGCCGCGATGTATCCTCGTTCTTTCCGGCCTGTACTCCCCGTTGTAAACGCTCCGTAAGCACGTACGGTTTCGGTCAGTATCACCTTAAGCTTATACTTCTCACGAGTCGGTATCGGAATGTCACGCAGCAGCTCTAAAAGGCGATTACGCAAGCGCTGACCATTGCGATTGGCAATAACATCAACAACAATAGGCGTTGCACAGGACACATCGCAGGTACAATGAAGAGGTGCTATACGCGTACAGCCAGTGCAAAGGCTAACGACACACAAAGTTAATAATTCTTCTCGGCACAAAAATCGTGCGTTCAATGCTCCTCCCTCTTATATAAGAGTCAATACTCGATAATGCACGAGCAGCCGTCGAAACTTCTCGCTCAGATGCGTCGCAAGAGATCGTCAGAGTGCCACGCGTCTTACCGTTTACCTGGACAGCGATCTCTGCAGTATTTTCCACCAAGTACGCTGTATTCGCTTTTGGCCATGCCGCTTCTGCAACAAACGTTGTTTGTCCAAGAACATGCCACATTTCCTCGGCTAAATGCGGTGTGATAGGAGAAAGCAGAATTGTCCAAGACTTTAGAACTTCTTCAAATGTCGTGCGTGCGATAGTGCCCGCTTCAAGAACAACGTAAAGAGCCGTTGTTAGCTCGCGAATAAGCGCAATTGCCCGATTAAACTGGAAGCCATCATAAAAGGTGGTAATGCGGTGGATAATCTGATGTGTTGTGCGCAAAAAAGCGTCAGTGGCATTCTGATTTTCTTGATCGGTGCATGCGCAAGAGTCCTCCGCTCCTTTGTACCGTTCGATTAAACGCCAAATACGGTTGATAAAACGCCAACACCCCTCAATCCCCTCATCAGACCACTCTAAATCGCGATCTAATGGCGTATCAGATAAAATAAAAA
>JAITIJ010000047.1 GCA_031279495.1 Holosporales bacterium
GAGAGATCTCCTTGTTTCTGTCGTTTTGTCTCTTAAAAAGGGCAACAACACATCAAAAATGGCGAAATTGGACCAGAAAATGCAACCATGGATTGTATCTACCACACATAAGCACAACCCAGAGTTGTATTATCGCCTCTCATCGCAATTGCGCAGAGTATTCTTTGGCTTGTACAATCCAGCTGCATCTGTTTTCCATAGCTGTGCCACATAGGCACAGAGCTCTAAGGAAGTCTTCCACCTGACGTCGAAATAGCCGCGGCGCAGTGCCGCGGGGCCTTTGTGACATTAATCTATTTGATGTAGACACAAAGGCGTCGATGCACTGACACATTCCTCATGCACAAAATCCAATACAAACACTCGTTCGGAAAGACTTTGCAGAGGGAAGAGAAAGGACGAGAGGGGGAAGATGAAAGAAGAACTCACCCCCCTCCTCTTTGCGCTCTCTTTCGCGCATTAGGGTCTAGGAATCGTTTGCGCAGGCGAATATTGTGCGGTGTCACTTCCGACAAGTTCATCATCGGCGATATACGACAAGGCCTGTTCTAAGACGATCGGACGCGGCGGTGTCAGCCGGATATTCTCACCCTCCTCTTTGCGCTCTCTTTCGCGCATTAGGGTCTAGGAATCGTTTGCGCAGGCGAATATTGTGCGGTGTCACTTCGACAAGCTCATCATCGGCGATATACGACAAGGCCTGTTCTAAGACGATCGGACGCGGCGGTGTCAGCCGGATATTCTCGTCCTTTCCTGCTGCGCGCATATTTGAAAGCTGCTTGGCTTTGGTCGGGTTAACATCTAGATCGTTCTCTCGTGTATGCTCACCGATAATCATGCCTTCGTAGACCGGCTGTCCTGGCGTAATAAATAGAACTCCGCGTTCCTCAAGAAAAAAAAGAGCATAAGCTACAGCTTCCCCCGCTACTGTTGAGATGAGCGCTCCCGTACGCCGTCCGTCAATAGGGCCTATATAGGGCGCATAAGCGTGGAATAAGCGACTCATAACTCCCGTTCCACGAGTATCAGTTAAAAACTCGCCATGATAGCCAATAAGTCCGCGGGTTGGCGCCAAAAAGCGCAGGCGTGTGCGTCCAACACCCATGGGAGACATGTCCTTCAGTGTACCTTTGCGGGCAGAAATCTTCTCAACAATCTGGCCAACAAAAGGCTCATCAACATCGATCGTCACCTCCTCTATCGGCTCTAAACGCGCGTGTGTTACAGGATCCTCTTGAAACAGAACGCGTGGACGGCTGATTGAAAGCTCAAAGCCTTCGCGTCGCATCGTTTCGATTAGCACGCCAAGTTGCAATTCGCCACGTCCAGACACCTCAAACGCCTCTTGATCCGATAGCGCACGAACAGTAATCGCAACGTTTCCTTCTGCCTCTTTGAACAAACGCTCACCGATCGCGCGTGAGGTAACCTTTTTACCGTCTTTGCCTGCCAATGGAGAATCGTTGACAGAGAACGTCATCGCCAGCGTTGGCGGATCGATAGGTAACGCCGGAATAGGGGCAACGTCAGGTCCGTTCGTTATCGTATCGGTTACTGTAGCGATTTTCAGCCCTGCAATTGCCACGATGTCGCCGCAAGACGCTTGCGTAATGGGCACACGTTCAAGACCACGAAAAGCAAGGAGTTTCGTCAGGCGCGCCTCTTCAACTATTTTACCATCGCGATTGAGCACATGAACTGGACTATTTACGGTGATGGTTCCCGCATATACACGTCCTGTCAAAACGCGCCCTAGAAAAAGGTCGGACTCAATTAGGCTAACGAGAAACGCAAAGGGCGCTTCTTGATCTCCTTTCGGAGCTGGAATATACTGGCCAATGGTTTCAAAAAGCGGTTGCAGATCTTTTGGAGAGTCCTGCAGGTCGCGTACCGCCCAGCCCTGGCGGCCAGAGGCATACAGTAAAGGAAAATCCAGCTGTTCCTCGGTGGCTTCTAATGCAACAAAAAGGTCAAAGACGGCATCCACCACTTCTTGGGGACGAGCATCTGGTTTATCAATTTTATTGACTATCACAATAGAGCGCAGCCCAAGTTTCAATGCTTTTCCGGTGACAAATTTCGTCTGTGGCATTGGACCTTCGGCGGCATCCACCAGCACCAACACGCCGTCGACCATGCTCAGAACACGCTCGACCTCTGCCCCAAAATCAGCGTGTCCTGGCGTATCAACAATGTTTAAACGCCATGACCCCCACGTCAATCCTGTACATTTAGCGAGAATCGTGATGCCGCGTTCGCGCTCTAAATCGTTAGAATCCAATGCGCGTTCGGACACCACTTGGTTCTCACGGAAAAGCCCTCCTTGGCGCAACATGGCGTCCACAAGCGTCGTCTTGCCATGATCGACGTGCGCAATAATGGCGAAGTTCCTTAAATTCCGCATTCGTCGGACAAGCCCTTCTTTTAGTGCACCATATGCGACCTTGCCTAATATGGCAAGAATTTGAAGATAAGCATACGAACGTATTTAATTCGTTCTAAAATTTAGATAATATCGAACTATGCGATAGCCTAAGGACTTGAGACATCGTTGACTGCATCACTGCTCGACTATTTAGAGGTATTTCCCGAGGAAATTCTCATACTTTGCCTACTCCTCTTAATCGTTGAAGAAGGATTGTTGAGTCGTTGGCGCATAAAGAGGCTAAAAACGCGTTTGGTTACATATGAAGCTGTGGGGGAAACAGCACAGGATGGATGGGCTATTTGGGATGTCGATCAGAATTTTTTAGGATGTTCATCTTCTTTCAGGTCCCTTCTTGGGATAGCTACAGAAAAGAATTTCTCTTTTGCGGATATGTTGGTTTCTTTTGAAGAGATGTCTTCTCTGCAAGAAGGTCTAAATATTTTGAGGAGAAGAGGCACATTCTTATTGGAACTTACTGTGCGAAAGACAAATTTGCAGGTGAATGTGCGCGGTATCCATATTATCAAAGCTAGAAAGTCTATTTTTTGCCTATGGTTGCATGATGGCACATTGAACAAACGAGCAGAAACACAATGGTGCGAAATGGTGCAAGAAGCAGAGAGAAAGCATGCACATCTTCTGAGTTTCTTGGACGCCATTCCTCTTCCTATTTGGCATCGCCGACCAGGAGACTTACGCCTGGATTATTGCAACAAAACGTACGCAGATGTTGCTGGAGTTAATGTCGAACGTGTTCTGCTTGAAGATGCCCCCCTTATTCCTGGATCTGCGGCACAGGCCAAGAAGCTTGCTTCTGATGCATTGAAAGAAAAAGCTCCTCAGCAGGCGATGCAGAACAGTGTTTATCACGGAAAGAGTCGTCATCACATCGTACACGAGACACCTTTTGAGGAAGGCACCATTGGATTCTCACTAGATGCTACAGAAAGCATTACTGCAAAGGGAATTTTGGAACGACATATGGCTGCTTATGTCGAAATATTTGATTTGTTGTCTACCGCTATCGCTATTTTCAATGCGGATATGCGGTTAGGCCATTTTAATGGCGCTTATGTCCGACTGATGGGGTTAAATGAGAAATGGTTACACACTTTTCCTTCTTTTGGCGCTGTTTTAGAGGAGTTGCGGTTAAAAAGGAAACTACCAGAAGTTGTGGATTTTTCTGCCTATAAAAAGGAGCAAATTTCTTTGTTTCAGACCCTTATAGAGAGCAGGCAAGATCTTATGCATCTGCCAAACGAAACAACTTTACGCACTATTATTGCTCCGCACTCACTGGGTGGACTTCTCTTTTTATATGAAGACGTCACTGATGCTTTAACGCTCGAACGTAAGTACAACACACTTATCGAGGTACAAAAAGAGACCATTGATCGATTGAATGAAGGAGTTTCCGTGTTTTCCAGCGATAATCGTTTGAAGCTTGTCAACGAAGCGTGTGGAAATATCTGGGATATGACCCCGGAAGATAGAACTCTTGGACGCCATATTTCAGATTTTGTGGAATCCATAAAATCCACGCTTGACTACGGAGAAGACTGGGAAAGATTCAAAGACAACGTCATTAGCAATTTAACGGATCGTATTCCCAAGGCGGGACGACTGTTGCGCAAAAACAACGTGATGATCGATTTTATGTACACTCCCCTACCAGACGGAACGCATCTGCACACGTTTGTGAACGTTACGAACACATGCCGTATGGAGAAATGCATATGCGGCCGATTCCGTCAGCAAATGGACGACGTAAAAATAAAGTCGAAACCTTTGCGATCGGAACGCGCGGTTGAATGCGTTTAACCTATTGCAAGATGCCAAGAGTTCTGCAAAAATTCGTGGTAGAGTCGGTATTCGACTGTATAGAATGGAGATCAACTGATGTTCAAAGTCCGTACGTTTTTAGCTAGTACTGCGGTAGCGGCTTCTCTGCTTGTTTCTGCAGAAGTATCCGAGGATGCCTACAAGAAGGATCTAACAACTGTAAAAGAAGCGCTCGAGAAAGAGGCAGGCGGTGCTGTGAAGGATGCAGCAGAGGCCTCTGTTAAGCTTGCAGAGGAACTCGCTGAGAAGAAAGATTATGATGCTGCTGTAAAGGCTCTTGAAAAAGCGGCAGAAGAACTGAAGGTCAAACTTTCAGAAAAGTAAGATGGGCTATTGAGAACGAAAAGGCTGCCGAAAATGGTGGCCTTTTTTGTTTTCGATGGGACTGTTGTGGATTGATGTTTTCTGTTTTTCTCTGGGAAAGAATAAGAAGCAGCAAGTAGAGGGCGATGGTGGAGTAAAAAATGGAGGAAAATTAAATATTCTGAGCAATGGCGACAAGTGTAGATGTTGCCGATGATAGCTTTGTTCGTGAAGCATGGATAGATGCATCGATGCTTTTGTGGCTCTGTTGCTTGAATAATTTGATACAAGAGTACACTTTAGAAATTATCCGTAAGTGATGTGACTGAAGAGTTTCCTCGATACAAGTGGTATGCTTTTAGTCTTCTGCGTAAGTGTTGTGTCAGTGCATCGATATACACAACCTGCGATTATGTGCCTCAACCATATTGCAATTGCTGATGGAACTACAGGTGGGTGTGTTGAAGTTTCATGCGTAAGGCATGTGTCTGTCTATCCACGCCCTTGCGACAATTTGGAACAGATAGAGGCCGCACGGGCCCCGCGGCATCGCGCCGCGGCTACTATAGCTCTTGATAAGAATTTTCATTGAAAATTATGTGCAAGGAGCAATTATCAAGGACTCCTTCCACGAAATCTTTTTGGACGGATGTTTGTGTTGAAGATTACTCGTCGATGCAGTTGCGTCTTTGTAGCCTCTTGCCATAGCTATAGTACAAACTTGATACAGGCGGAT
>JAITIJ010000022.1 GCA_031279495.1 Holosporales bacterium
TTACGTATAACATTCAACTGCAGAGATTTGTATCTGCTTTCCATAGCTGTGCCACATAGACACAGAACCCTACAGAGCTCTAAGGGAGACTTCTACCTGATACCATAATAGCCGCGGCGTAGTGCCGCGGGGCCTTCATGTCTCCCCTGTTATTAAAATATGGTCTGAGGGCGTCGATGCACCTACACACCACTTGCGCGCAAATCTTCAGTTGCAGAAACCTGTATTAGCGAAGTCAAAAGAGACTTTATTAGCAGCCCCTTGCAAATAAATGTTAATTGCAGAGATCTATTGTAGCATTTCATCAGATGTGGGAAGCTTTCATGAGAGAATAAGGAAAAGCGCAAACATACAAGATGTGAGAGGAGAGAAAAAAGGATGGGAAGAGGAGGATTTCCCTTTTTTAAAGGATCTCTAGAGCGGTAGTTGCGTGAGATGAGCCTCTAATGGTGAGTATCGGCACTATCTTAGAAATGCTCGATACACTCATGAGATTGTAGGGGGGTGAGATGACAAAGGTAGAGATAAGGAGTGGAATATGCACAACGCTGATAAGGTGGTAGAGGGATGCGAGGTGAAAATATGGAAAAGATATGCGAGGAACTGAATTTAAGGGGCTCATCTACACCTTTCTACGATTCTGAAGCATTGGATGGTGAATGTGTGAAGATCTCGATGGTTCGGAAAGGAAAAGGGGTGAGAGTGATGATCAAAAAGGCGAAAGAAATGCGTGGGATTTATTGCGCAACTTACTCAAAATTGTCCTCGTTTCATTTCTAATCGATCTTTGTTTGCAGGAAATTGCTATAGGCAACCAAACATTGAAAAAACACTCTGTCTTATTGTTAATTCGCCCGTGTACGTTCTTAAGCAAACATTCATGGCTTTGAGGATCCACCTATTAACAGTATTCTGAAACAGGAAATTATCTGAATATGTAATTTTACACCCCCCTATTAATCACGACATATCAACAACGATTCCTATCCGATCACAGCTCAAGACAATTTTAGATAAACAGGAAAGAAGCTAGAATGTGTAGATCGAGAAAGATTACATGAAAAACACCAACATTGTTTATTTTTAAACAAAATATTGTGTTTGTGACTTATCCCCTGTTTCAAGAGTACAACGACCCATGTGGCACAAGTGGGTCTTTTTAGATTTTTTTGTAAGAGCGAAGTGAGTGTCGTTTTAAGAAGAAACCAGATTTTCTTGGTTCTCTGCTGCAAAAAGAACCGCAAACTCATCCAGCTTTGTGCGACACCAACAGAGACGCAAAAGAAAAAGCTATGTAATGGTTTCCTCCATCGATCTTGCCATCTCTGGCAATAAAACTGGAATTCCAGAGCGGTGAATAGGATAGGCAAGATTGGCCTGTTTGCTGATAAGCTCTTGACGCTGCTCATCGTATACAAGAGGCGCTTTTGTCACAGGACAAACGAGCAAATCAAGACAAGCGGGGTCAAAAGAAGGGAAATCTTGTTCTCTCGCCAATTGATTCATTGATTCATTGACTCAAAAAACTCGCTATTAGTTTTTGTGGATCGTAGCTTACTCAGCAGGAACTCCATACCATCAACAGTGCCCATAGGAATCAAAATACGTCGCAGCACCCACATTTTCGACAAAACCGTCTTATGAACAAGCAGTTCTTCCTTTCGTGTTCCAGATTTTGTCACATCAATGGCTGGAAACGTTCTTTTGTCCGCTAATTTGCGATCAAGAACAATTTCTGCGTTACCTGTTCCCTTGAATTCCTCAAAAATTACCTCGTCCATGCGAGATCCGGTTTCCACCAAAGCTGTTGCAATGATAGAAAGGGAGCCACCCTCCTCAATGTTGCGAGCTGCTCCAAAAAACCTTTTTGGGCGTTGCAAAGCATTCGCATCAACCCCACCTGTTAGGACTTTTCCAGAGGAAGGGCACACTGTGTTATAGGCGCGCGCCAAACGCGTAATGGAATCAAGGAGTATCACCACATGCCGTTTGTGTTCCACAAAGCGCTTTGCTTTCTCTATCACCATTTCTGCCACTTGCACATGACGAGAGGGAGGCTCATCAAATGTGGAGCTCACAACTTCACCCTTAACAGAGCGAATCATATCTGTGACCTCTTCGGGTCGTTCGTCAATAAGAAGCACTATAAGGAGCACCTCTGGGCAATTCGTTGCAATAGCTTTGGCGATATTCTGGAGCATAACCGTTTTCCCGGTTCTTGGTGGAGCAACGATCAGCGCGCGTTGACCCTTTCCAAGCGGGCTGATGATTTCAACAACGCGAGTCAGATCCGCGCCACCATCTCCCGAGTTCATTTCCAGATTAAGGCGTTCTTGTGGAAAGAGAGGAGTTAGATCGTCAAAATTGATACGATGCCGCATAGTATGGGGGTCTTCAAAGTTGACACGGTTGGCGCGCACAAGGGCGAAATATTTTTCGCCTTCCTTTGGCGCACGAATAAGACCATCAACAACGTCTCCCGTTTTTAGACCAAGCTTTCTTATCTGTGTTGGAGAAACATAAAGATCGTCTGGGCCAGAAAGGTAATTTGCCTGCGGAGACCGCAAAAAGCCAAACCCATCTTGAAGGATCTCAAGAACACCCTCTCCGCAAATCTCTTCTCCGTTTTGTGCTAGCTTCTTAAGAACAGAAAAAACGAGGTCCTGGCGGCGCAACCCTCCAGCGTTTTCAACCTGAAGTTCTTCCGCAAAAGCCAATAAGTCTGCTGGGCTCTTTGCCTTGAGTTCGTGTAAGTGCATGAATGTGATCGTGTCCTGTTTTCGAAAACGAATCCCGCGAGTAAGGGTGTTCTTTGATCCTTCTTTTACTTTAGACGGAGGTTTTCGTGGGCGTCAAGACACCTTTTTCATTCTTGTTGTTTTCTGTGATCGCGGTGTTTCGTTTCCAATCAGACTAAGGATCTGATCTCCCACTAAGATATTATGTTTTTTGCATGTTCCGGCAGGAAGTTCCAAAACGAAGCGTACGGGTTGTTTGCTAGGGATTGAGGTTGTGGAAAGTGGTGTTGTTTGCGGAACAATTCGAACGATTCGGCCAGATGCGGACACAAACAAAACATCTAAGGAGATATAAGTGTTTTTCATCCATACAGAAACCCTCTTTGTGTTTTCAAAAGCAAGCAACATCCCGTGTTTTGGAGACAAAAACCGCCGGAACATAAGTCCTTCGTTGCGTTCTTTTGGTGTTGTGGCTTTTTCGACGGAGATGGTAACTTTGTTCGCGATGTTGAGTGTCAATTCTTGAGCGAGCGCTCCTTGTATAGGTTCAAAAGATAAAATAATGATGCTTTTTATGAGAAGAAAGATTTGTGCATTTCTCTTTTTCTTCACAGTTTCCTTCTACTTATTGCTCAACCCTTTTAAGAAGATTCTGCGAGGTTTTTGATAGAGTGTCCACACCTGGTGCATAACTTTCTATACATTGCAACAGTACTGTGAACAACCCTTGGTTTGTCCACAGCCTTATAGGATTGTCTCCATGTGTTCACAATTCGTCCTCATTATAGATGTGATTTTCTTGTGATGGCTATTTGATTGTGGCGCGATACTGCTACTGAGGCGAATAGAATCGTTGTGTTGAGAAACGCTTGTTAACTGCTATAATTAACTCCATCGCAACTATTGGTACGGTTTTGGTGCTTCGTGGTAGAGATTTGTTTTTCGAGAAACTGTTCTGAATTTTTTTATGGGTTCTGTGGATGTGGACAATTGTGTTGAAGTTTTCCTATAGATTGGTGCGGACACATCCACACACTCGTGGCCGTATTTAATAGCAAAAAATTGTCATAAGGGCTCTGCGCTATTGATGTGGCTAGGGTGAAGTTCTGGACGGACAGAGTTCTTGGAAATTTTCTTGGTTTTTTTGGAGATAAAGGAGAGGGTCGCCCCATCTTCCACCCTTGTTCTTGATTGTTTTGATTCTTTAAAAGTGCTGCGGTAGATCAAAAGCGACAAAATCAGATTAAAGGTATAATTGTAGATCGTCCCCATTGCGCCCAAGCCGAACCCATGGCTGTATCGTCGTTTCTAATCACAATTACACAGAGTATTCTTTGGTCACCACTCCACCTTTTTCTGTTTTATTTTTATACCACACAATATGGGCGTAGGGCCCTTATGACAACTCTTCTGTTTTGCAAATTTACAAAGACACGAATGCATCCACACCGATCTCGAGAGCGGCTTGCAACCACAGAGGTCTGTATCGGACGGGCAACAAAACGCGACAATAAGTTATATTCCCTTCCGTATCATGCCTGTTTTAATAAAAACAACTCAGGCAATGGCTTCTTGTGTGTCAAACCACAACAGAAACCTTTGTTCTGTGCCGAATTACTGCGCCACATGGGCACAAAGACCCTCCTTTGTTGTTGAATGCAGCTGTGAGGACGTTATGGGCTTATACACAGCTTGCGCACAAATCCAACCACAGGGGTCTGTAGATACTTTCTCGCAACACCACACCAAGAGAAGAGGGCTATCATAAGATTATAGAAGAGAGTAACGACGATGAAATAGGAAGGCCGCATTGATAGCACAAGAATGCACAAAGAAGCTTGGTAATTTAAAAAAGGAAGCCTAGCTCCCTTTCATACTGCGCAAGAGCACAAGCTCCTGCGGCTTCTGTTTATTTTCTCTAAAACGCGAGAGCACAACCATACCAACATTACCACACGCAAACAAAACCAAATACCCGTGCTGGCAAAACAAAAATATTGAGATTGTTGAAAATCTCACCAAGGGAAGATTTGCCAAATTTAGGGTTCTGAAGAAAAACGTCGCTTAGCGCTTGAAAAGAGTGCGTCTTGATAAATTCTCTGGGCAAAGTAGAGAGGAAAAGTTAGAGCTTGGAGGAGAGAGGAATATCCTTTCTCCCGTAAAATCGGCCGATCTCTTTTGATCGACAAGATCACGCTTTGCTCTTTTTGAGTCTACGTTTTTCATTCATTTTTCTGAGAAAATCTTGGTTTAACAACAGAAATGTGAAGATGAGAATTTCTCTAAAATCCTAACGAAACTGGTCAATAGACAAAAAGAGACTAAGAGAGCTCTTAAAGAACTTTTGGCGAGAAAAATACTGATTTGAACGACACCTGACCTGAGAAGGCGGACGGTACGCTAAAAATATCTTTGAGAACAAGATCAGAGGTGAGAAAGTCTATTGAGACTGGGCCTTCTGTATAATCGCGTAGCATTAAGGACTTTGCTTCTATGTTTCTATCGCAACCTTACAGAGGATAGGGATCACAACTTTTCTCCTCTTGTTTTTTACGAGAAGATGATATTCTTTTGCGATTTCCGTTTCTATCAGTCTATAGAAAAAGATTTGCTTTCGGTTCTTGTCGCAAAACCTTGTAAAGGAAGCGCTCGAAGTGTCTTCATACGCTCTTGGTTGAGGAAAAGACCTTCTCACGGGAAATATTTCTAAGCTCTACTTGTTGAATTGGTTAAACCATCATATGAAAAATTATTTAACAAAATTAGAAAATAATCCTATATTATTATAAAAACAAAAAGGCAATATCCTGATCACAAGGAAAAAAAGCTGCATATTTGTTTGGAAGAGTTCTTTGCCTCATGATTTACGAAAGATTGTGTCAATGCTTTCTTGTGGAAAATCTGAGAAGAATTCTGATGATAAGTTGTCAACAAAATTTGAAAAACTCTCGACAGTAAATATTTTTACAAAAATAGAGCAACTAGACAAACTCTACATATGCAAACTTACTAAATTTCAACTGGTCTCGTCCTAATTTTTCAAAGAGTTTGGTTTCGTACTGGGAAGCATCCCATCCCATTTGAGCTTTTTGCTCAAAATATTTTTTCATAAGAAGTTATTTGCTAAAGATGTAAACTCTTTTCCTGTGACAAATCTCGTTGAGAGTTAAAAAGCGCCGTTGCAAGGGCTTGTCCGGTATAGCTATGCGGTGCACGCGCAATCACCTCTGGAGGACCCTCTGCGATTATTTTTCCTCCTTTATCTCCCCCTTCAGGGCCAAGATCGATAATCCAATCTACATTTTTCAGAATATCCAAGTTGTGCTCAATAACAATTACTGTATTCCCATGGTCGGCAAGATTCTGTAATATGCTTAATAGTTTTTTTACATCTTCAAAATGCAACCCTGTCGTCGGCTCATCTAAAACATAAAGTGTTTTTCCATTTTGACGACGAGAAACTTCTTTTGCCAGTTTGATGCGCTGCGCTTCTCCTCCCGACAATGTTGTAGCTGCCTGTCCAAGAGTAATGTAAGTAAGCCCGACTTGCTGCAAGGTCTTTAACTTGCTCGAAATGATGGAAAAATTGCAAAAAAAGTCTACTGCCTCAATAACAGACATGTCCAGAATGTCCGCTATTGATTTTCCTCTAAATTTGATAGACAAGGTCTCAAGATTATAGCGACGCCCTTGACAAATATCGCACTGAACAAGCACAGGAGGCAAAAAATGCATCTCAATGCGCCTAACTCCTTCTCCTTGACACGCTTCGCAGCGGCCTCCTTTAAGGTTAAAAGAAAAACGTTTTGCTGTGTATCCTCGCGATTTTGCCATGGGAAGTGAGGCAAATAGCTCTCTGATCAAAGAAAATCCTCCTATATACACAATCGGATTAGAGCGAGGAGTGCGTCCAATAGGAGTTTGATCTACCGTTGTAAGACGTTCAAAATATTCTCCACCTTCGATATCTTTGTCTCCTTTTTTGTTGAGCATTTTTTGTAAACGTGGCACAAGAGTCTCTAGAATGAGAGAGGATTTTCCGCTACCAGATACGCCAGATATGCCAATGATTCCTCCGATAGGAATGGCAACATCTAAAGCTTGCAAATTATGTGTAGAGATATTGTTCAAACGGAGACTTTTTTCTAGCGAGATCACTCGCCGTTTTGTGAGGAGGGGTGCAGTATGCGCCTCATCACGGAAATAAGCACCCGTTAGACTTTCGGGACATTGTTGCAAATCATGCAAAGTACCCTTGCATACGATATTTCCACCATACTGTCCCGCCCCAGGCCCGAGATCAACAATATAGTCTGCTGCGCGTATCATATCTTCATCATGTTCTACGACGACAACAGTATTCCCTAAATCGCGCAAATGTTGCAGCGTTCTAATTAGTCGATCGTTATCACGTTTGTGCAATCCTATAGAAGGTTCATCGAGAATATACAACACTCCTTGCAATCCTGTTCCCAATCGCGATACAAGGTGGATGCGTTGACTTTCTCCTCCTGAAAGGGTACACGCCGTACGATCTAATGTAAGATATTCCAAACCAACGTCCTGCAGAAATTGTAGACGCTCTTTAATGGCTCTTAATAAAGGTTCTGCAATATTTGCGTGCTGATCGGAAAAGAATAAAGTGTGTAGGAATTGATGTAATTTATCTATGGGAAGAGCGCTAACTTCTGCGATAGATTTTTGGGAAACCTTTACACATAATGCCTCTGACCTTAACCGTAGACCATGACAGGTTGTACATATAATGCTTTCTTGATAGCGTGAAAGCTCTTCCCGAAGCCAAGTACTTTCTGTCGTTGTCCATTGACGCTCTAAATGTGGGATGATCCCAGAAAAGGTACCAGGTTCTCCCTCAAGAAGAATTCTTTGTACACGAGAGGAAAGCGTCTGGAATGGTGCAGTTAGAGAAATGTTTAGGCGTTCTGCTATACGTTTGAACACACGGCGCGTTCCTTCTTGCCCTAGCCGTGCCCATGGTTTTATGGCACCTTCTAACAGACTCTTTGAGGGGTCTACGACCAGGGACACGCTAAAAGAACTGTGTCTCCCAACCCCCTTGCAGTCTGGACAAGCGCCCTTAGGATTGTTGAAAGAAAAAAAAGCTGGAGTAATATCTTTTGCGGAAAGAGTCGTTCCGGGCCAGTCCTCCGAAGAGGAATATGCTCGCGTAGTTTCTGTTGCGCAATCGTATATTTCTGTTCTTCCTTTTCCCCACTGCAACGCCGTTTCAAGAGAATCAAGCAATCTTTCTTTTTGCTCTGCACATACGCAACATCTATCAATAACAACAGCCAAAATAGAATCTTGTGTGAAAGGATGAAAGAAAGCTTCTTCCAACTCATAAAAATGACTGTCTAATCTGACACGTTGAAAACCTGCTTGCTTGACCGTTGTGAGTATATCGCGCGATGGCAGAGAAAGGTCCAAGGCAATAGGGGCTAGGATATATATGCGTTTGTTCTGGTGTGTTTTTATCAGCTGGGCACAGATCTGGGGAACTGTCATAAAAGAAATTGGAGAATCAGTTGTTGGCGAATATACGGTTCCAAGGCGGGTATATAAAACACGCAAATAATCATAAATTTCCGTTACTGTTCCTACCGTTGAGCGTGGATTATGCGTACCTCCCTTTTGATTGATGGCAATCGCTGGAGATAACCCAGAAATAGCCTCGCAATCTGGTTTTGGCATAAGGTTCAAAAACTGCCGTGCATATGCAGATAAACTCTCCGCATAGCGTCGTTGTCCTTCTGCATATAATGTATCGAAAGCTAAAGAAGATTTTCCTGAGCCACTTACTCCAGTCAGGACAACCAATGCGTTTCGTGGAATATCAACAGAAATGTTTTTTAGATTATGAACGCGTACGCCACGCAAAGAAATTAAACCATGACTCATGTGCACGCTTCCTTAGTTTACCATGACATGGCGGAAGGAGTGGGATTCGAACCCACGGTACGACAAACGCACAACGGTTTTCGAGACCGTCCCATTCAACCTCTCTGGCACCCTTCCCATTGTTTTTCTATCAAACCTTCTCTTGTTTTTCAAGCCGCTCTTAAATACAATCCTCTTCGGTTTGGAAACTCATGGCATCATATAATGATCGTACCGTTGTTTCACGTGGAACGTTTTCGCAACGAAGAAGTTGTTTCAAATCATGCGCGCGACCAGCTCCAATGCTTCGTTGATTTGATTGTACGGTGGAACGCCACAATCAACCTTGTTGCTTCGTTTGCCGATATATGGCGACGGCATATTTACGATTGCGCGCAGCTATTGCCTTACATTGCCGGAGAGCGCATTTTAGATGTGGGGAGCGGTGGCGGATTTCCAGGAATGGTTTTGGCCATCCTTCATCCACAATTGGAATGGCACTTTGTTGAGGCAGATATGCGTAAAGCTGTATTCCTGCAAGAGGTGCGCCGCCAATTGCGGATACATTGCACTATTCATCATCAACGCGTTGAAGATCTTAAGGGTCTTTTCGATACGATAACGGCGCGTGCTTTTGCTCCTCTTTCATCTTTAGTGGAAGTGCTATTTACAAAACTAACCCCCACAGGACGAGGTGTCTTTTTAAAAGGGGAAAAACTTTCTCAAGAAATAAAAGAAGCGGATAAAAAATGGCGCTTTACACGAACGATTTTTCAAAGTTACACTCATTTTAATGGACGTATTATTGTGGTACGGAATGTTAATCTTCTCTCATGAAGGTTGTTGCTGTAGCAAACCAAAAAGGAGGGGTCGGAAAAACGACAACAGCTGTTAATTTATCCACAGCTTTGGCGGCAGCGCATAAGCGTGTTTTACTTGTGGATCTTGATGCTCAAGGAAACGCAACGCGCAATTTGCAGGTAAAGTCCCATTTTGTTCGCAACAGCTATACAGTATTGACTCAACGAAGCACCGTACATCAATCTATTGTGCCGACTTGCCTTCCTCGCTTGTCTTTATTGCCTTCTTCGCCGGATTTAGCATCTTTAGATATTGAGCTGGCACATATTCAGAAGCGAGAGCAATGCTTAAAACGCGCTCTTATAACTTTTTTATCAGTACCGAATGTAGCGCAAGGAAATCAACCTTACGATTATGCGTTTATTGACTGTCCTCCTAGCTTAGGGTTAATTACTTTAAACGCTCTTGTAACAGCGCATGCAGTTCTCATTCCGATGCAGTGCGAATTTTTCGCGCTTATGGGACTTGCGCAGCTTATACATACTGTACGGCGTGTTAAATATAATTTCAATGCAACTCTAGATATCTCGGGTATTGTTCTTACGATGTTTGATGGACGACACACACTATGTCTGCGAGTGGTTCAAGATGTTGAGCGGCATTTTCCAAATATAACATTTGATACAAAAATCCCTCGGAGTATACGTGTAAGCGAATCATCTGCACATGGGAAACCTGTGTTATTGTACGATACACGTTGTAGCGCCTCACTGGCCTATATTAGACTGGCAAAAGAGTTTCTTAATAGAGAGAAAGGATAATGAATATCACTCAAAAGTACGGATTGTCTTCCCTTCTGGGGCCAGATCCAGAAGAGAGTCAACAATTGCAATATATTCCGGCGCAAGACATTTCCCCCAATCCATTCCAGCCAAGACGTGCACTTGACGAAAATTCAATCGCAGAGTTGGCGGCATCTATCAAAGCTAATGGGCTTTTGCAGCCCATTTTGGTGCGCCATGATCCAGAAAAGAACGGCAAATATCAAATCATTGCAGGAGAGCGTCGGTGGAAAGCAGCTATAAAAGCGCAGTTGAGGGATCTTCCTGTTCTGGTGTGTGCATTAGGGGATAAGAAAAGCCTCGAGTACGCCTTATTAGAAAACGTACAAAGAGAAAATTTAAATTGTATTGACGAAGCCGAAGGCTATGCCCGACTTATTGCTGAATTTGACCATACTCAAGAACATCTTGCGCACATTATTGGGAAAAGTCGTAGCCATATTGCAAATCTTTTGCGCCTTCTTAATTTACCAATATCAGTAAAAGAACATGTTCGTTCCGGACGGTTAAGCTTTGGGCATGCGCGTACTTTGGTGGGACAAGCTGATGCAGAAGCAAGAGCCGAACAGATTGTTAATAAAAAACTTACAGTTCGGCAAGCTGAAAAACAACGATCAACAAAAGAAACAGAGCCCGTGAATAGAGAAGCGCTTTCCGAAGCTGCTATTTTAGCAGAGCAATTAACCCATGCTCTTGGAGTTCGTGTGCATGTTGATCTACGCCACGAGGGGGGAGTAATTCACCTTCATTTCCGCGATTTGCAAGAATTAGAACGTCTTATTGAGCGGTTAAATTAAAAGATTCTTAAAGTGCTGAAAGTTTTTAACTATTGTAAAAATTAAGCTAAAGGCATTTCTACTTTTTAGGGGGGCAATACCACTATG
>JAITIJ010000012.1 GCA_031279495.1 Holosporales bacterium
ATACACTGTATTATCGGTACCTTCAGCAGTTAGGAAAAGACGCGCCAGAGCCAACAGAGTTTTATCCTGGAGAATACGTTATCTCAAGCGCACAGCGTCTTGTGGCTCGCGATGGAGCACAATGGGGTGATCGTTCTGATTGGCGTCCTTTTATCACTGCTTTTGCTGTTAACGATATGATGCGCCTGATTAAAGAAGATCTAGAGGCACTTGGTGTATGCCATGATCAATTTTCTTCGGAACAAACTTTAGTTGAGACGGGAAAGGTTGAAGCAGCTTTGGACTTTTTGCGTAAAAAGAACCTGATCTATGAAGGTATTCTAACGCCACCAAAAGGGAAAATTGTCGAGGATTGGGAAGCTCGTCCGCAAACGTTGTTTCGTTCGACGCAATTGGGTGACGATGTTGATCGTCCATTAAAAAAAAACGATGGATCATGGACCTATTTTGCGACAGATATAGCGTATCACCTCGATAAGATTCATCGTGGTTTTGCCTCTCTTATCGATTTTTGGGGTGCAGACCATGGAGGCTATGTCAAGCGTATGGCAGCCGCTGTAAAAGCTTTATCTGTTGCAGCTCCTGTTCAATTTGATGTTCGCTTATGCCAAATCGTACGCTTTATTCAAGACGGCAAAGAAGTGCGTATGTCAAAACGAGCTGGTACATTCGTCGAAGCAAAGGACGTTATCGAAAGTGTAGGAAAAGACGCTGTTCGTTTCTTTATGCTCACACGACGCGATGATGCTCCGTTGGATTTTGATTTCGCCAAAGTTGTCGAAAAAACACGCGACAATCCTGTCTTTTATGTCCAGTACGCGCATGCACGCGCTTGCTCGGTCTTACGACAGTGTAGAGCTCTTTTCCAAAACATATCCCTAGAAGAATGTGCTACTCTTCTTCCCTTCAACCGATCCTTAGTTCCTCAAGAACGCGCATTGATCAAAATCCTTCTCTCTTGGCCGCGACAGGTGCTATTGGCCGCACGTCTTAAAGAACCTCACCGTATTGCGTTTTACCTATTGGAACTAGCCGCCGCTTTCCATGTCCTATGGACAGCGGGAAAAGACGAAACAACGTTGCGTTTTATCCATCCACAGGATATACAGAAGACACGGGAGAATATGGTTTTTGTTTATGCAGTTCAAAATGTGTTGTCTCTTGGCTTGCGTATAGCAGGAGTTGCGCCTGTGACTGAATTGCATTAAGTGGAGCAATGGCTGTGATTGTGCCGGATGATGGGTATGAGCCTGCCTACAATGCCCTCTTGAAAGGCAAACGATCTGGCTTTTTTCTTTTGTGCGGCATCGCGAGCGTAGGAGCTCTTGCTCTTTTCCTCATCTGGGTTCTCTTCTTCGACAAGAGCACACCTTCTGATGCCATTCCACTTATCAGTGCACCACAGACACCAGCTAAAGTGTACCCACAGGATGCTGATCAACACGATCCATTAGAAGAAGCGTCTGTCTATAATCATATTTCTTCAACCGCTCCGTCAGAGGATGGTAAAAAAGAGGTGAAACCCTTACCACCTCCAGAAGAACCTGTTCCACAACAAGATGAGCATATGGAGTTAAAGCCAGAAGAACGAGCACAACTAGAAAGTCTCGTGGAATTTGGCAACTCAGAGGAAGAAGAAAATGCCTTAATCGAAAGTATGGCACCAGAACCGCTTGTAGCGCCTGTGCCGAAAGCTATGCCAGAACCGCAAGTTGCGTCAATGCCACGCGAAGAAGCAATTGCCTCTTTGCCTTCTGCTCCCCCAGAACAAACAGAAGTGCAATCGTCTTCACAAGACCAAAAAGCTTCATTTGCAGCAAAACAAATCACAAACTCCTCCACGAAACGACCTGCAGCAGGAAGAAGACCACACACGACTAGAAAAGTTATGTTCTCTAGTCCTATTAAAGGCATAAAAGTACAGATTGCGTCCCTTGAGACGCAAGAGCGTGCGTTGCAAGAGTGGCAGAGATGGAAACGCCGCTTGCTTTTCAAAACTCTTCCAGTCGAAATTGCTCGCGTGGATTTGGGTAGCACCCGAGGCATTCACCATCGCGTTTATGTTGGACCTTTCAGCAGCAAAGCGGCGGCTATGTGCTTTGTTGAAAAACTTAAAAAAGAGTACCATCTTAACGCTTTAATTGTCGGATCTTAGGAAGAGTTAGGAGAAAAACATGCGGATAAAAACATCTAAAGGGAAATGGGCGGTAGTCGTTTATGCATTTTTAGCATTAACTAACGCCGGAGCAGAAGAAGAAATATCTTCTACTCCAGAAACCGCCTGGTTTGATACTCCTACTGACGGCGGCATATCAGCTGCATCTCAGGAAACAGATACTCTCACCTTGAGCTCGGCATATTTCGAAAAATTGTACACAAACAAGGGATTGGTTACTTTTGGATTAGAGCTCGCGCGTTTCAGTATTCGCGTTGAGGATTATTGGCAGTTTGAATCATTGTGGGCGAAATGGGGATGGCGTGCGCTCTCTTTTTGGTTTTCTTGGGCCTTCAACGTTGCCTATCATGAGACTGGGCATGGTCTAAGGGCAAGAGCATATGGATACGACTATCAACTTTTGACTGATATGAAAGACAACTCCCCTTACTCGAAAGATGAAAATTTCTTCAAGTATTTTTTGCATAGCCTGGTTAATACAAAGAGAGCGGCAAACAGGGCTTCAGATGAATTTGGTAAAAAACACACTGATGTTGTGCTGTTTCTTGAAACTGGTGCGGGAATGACACTGCAAGAGGCGAAGGATTTCACCAAGGTAGCTCTTATTTTCTCTGCAGGCGGTATGAATAATAACACCTACCTTGCGGAAGCGACCAGTGACGGCCTATATAGAAGGGATGAGATACCTTTCCTCGAAGGAATGACTTATGCCGGAAATCAGCTTATTTCTGCCCAATACGCGAGAGAGGCAAAAGAGAGAGGGGATGACCCATATGATGTAGAGTTGCACTGGAAAACTCTTGGTGTTTCTGCAACAAAGACAGATATGCAGCGCGCTGGTGTTCTCTCTTTCTTTCTCAGTGGAACGACATATCGTATGATTTATGCGGTATGGAACGAGCTATTGCACACGGGTCGACAGGCAAGGCCTTTTTCTGTATATGGATTCAGAGTTCCAGATGTTTTTTCGTACACAACCTCGAAAGGTATGTCCTATAAACTGGTAAGCGAGTATAAGGTACGAGATAATATACATGTCTTTTTTGGTGGTGAGCGCGTATTTCACGGCGAATCTGCTACAGAGTTTAACGTGGGATTTGAGCATGAGTTAGGCGAATCATGGCGCAATATGTCGTATAAATGCGCCTTGACATTTGGCAAAGGATTTGATGCTGAGGCTTCTGTAAAGCTTCCTATCTTAGAGCGCCTTATTGCAACAATTGGAGGTGCTATTTATTCTCGAGACAGTTTGTTGGGCGAACGTCACGCAACCGATCTCAGAAAAAAGTACTCTGGCACCGTTTACGCTTCTGTCTCTATAAAGTACTGATGCGCATTAACGGATTGAAGTTAGGATGCATTATGTTTCTTTTGCTGGTTGGAGGATTTCCAGCGATAGGCTGCGTGGAGTCTTTTGGACTCTTATAGGTCTTGCGCTCTACGTTTTCTCTGATGCGTTTATCAAGCATATTGCGCGGCAATATTCAGTGAGTCAAGTTACGTTTCTCCGTGCTTTTATGCGCCTACTACCTCTTTTAATAGTGTCTTTAATAAGCCATGGATGGG
>JAITIJ010000081.1 GCA_031279495.1 Holosporales bacterium
CTACATTGCACTTATACTTAGCATCACAGTTGTGTTTTTTGATTCAATCCTTCTATTTTCAGTTCACGAGAGTCCTTCCTTTTGTTCTAACCGCGCCCATAGCGCGGGGCCTTTGTGACTTCTGTGTTATATATTTACGCAACCGAGAACACCAAGGAGGACGCATAACTCATAATCACGTTTTATTCCATAAAAGATGCGTAAAAATCACGCTGCGCTCGTTAATGAGATCAGATATCTGCCGGCGCCGAAGAGGCTGCTCTTCCTCGACGGGGAGTCATATCTAAGGTGCGCAAACACTCCTGCAAACTCTGAACACAGTGAGTTGCGAGAGATTCCGCTCCTTTCTGCTTATCTTTTGGAGCAAAGGCATACTTAAAACCCAATTTACGCGCTTCTTTTAGGCGTGCGACATGATGCGAAACAGCGCGAATCTCTCCGGTTAAGCCAATTTCCCCGAAAATTACGGTATTCAATGGCATAGCAACATTGGTGAGTGCTGAACCCAAAGCCGCAGCAACTGCGAGGTCTGCTGCAGGTTCATTCAGCCTTAAGCCGCCTGTAACACTCAAATACACATCTCGTTGCCCGAACGCAAAATGGCATCGTGTCTCTAAAACGGCGACAATCATATGCAAACGGTTAATGTCCCACCCAACAACCGATCGACGCGGTGTGGAGAATCCGGTAGAACCAACAAGCGCTTGGATTTCAACTACTAGAGGGCGCGTGCCTTCGATACTGACGAAAACGGCTGTACCAGGAACGGGCTCTTGCCGTTGCGTTAGAAAAATTGCTGAAGGATTGGGCACTTCGGCTAATCCCGTGTCGTGCATCTCGAATACCCCAAGCTCGTCACAGGCGCCAAAGCGATTCTTGACCGAACGTAACAGACGAAACGGCTGTCCACGGTCTCCCTCAAAGTACAATACTGTATCAACCATATGCTCGAGCACTTTTGGCCCGGCGAGCATTCCGTCTTTGGTTACGTGCCCAACCAACAAAACGATAAGTCCCTTCGTTTTCGCGAGATCTATAAGAGCGCTTGTGGTCGCGCGCACTTGCGCAACTGTTCCTGCTGCCGAATCAAGCAAAGAAGTGCTTAGTGTCTGAATAGAATCGATAACAAGTACTCGGAAGGCCTCTTTGTGCTGCGCAAGTGTTTCGAGAACATCTTCTAAACGCGTCGTGGCAATTAGAGATACGGAGGCCTTTCCGATGAGCAAGCGTCGCGCTCGCAAACGGATCTGATCAACAGCTTCTTCTCCTGAGACATACAAACAAGGATATGCTTCCGACAAACGGGAAAGAAGTTGCAGCAGAAGGGTAGACTTGCCAATACCAGGTTCTCCGCCAAGAAGAAGAATGGATCCCGCTACAATTCCACCGCCACATACTCGATCGAATTCCGTAACGCCACTCAAAAGCCGATTAACATGAACCAGAGGGCCATCCAAAGGACACAATTCCAAAGACTTTCCAGGCGCGGAAGTAACAGAAATGACAGAAGCAGACGAAGAATCCTCAATCTCTTCTACCAGCGTATTCCACGTACCACACGCATCACATCGTCCCATCCATTTGGGAAACGTTGCGCCGCATGTCTGGCATACGTAAACACGCTTAAGCTTTCTCATGAAGCACGTTCGCCCTGTGCGGCTTTCAATAGGTCGATCATTTGAGGATTGTCGGTAGTCTCGAGCTCTGCTTGTGTTCCTTGCCAGGCGATCCGACCATCTTCTAATAGACATATCCGATCAGCTAAAACGCGCGCTGTAACGAGATCGTGCGTGATTGTTATCGCGGTAGCACCAAGTGTCTGCACAGTGTCTCGCAATAAGTATGCGATTTTTGAGCTTGTTATGGAGTCAAGTCCAGTTGTAGGTTCGTCAAAAAGTAAGATCTTGGGATCCAACGCAATCGCGCGGGCAAGAGCAGCTCGTTTTTTCATACCTCCAGAAAGCTCTGATGGAAACAAAGAGCTAACGCGTCTCTCTCCCAATCCGACAGCTGCAAGCTTTTCGTGTGCAATTTCTATGGCTTGCGCGCGTGACACTCCTCGTTCTGTTAAAGCGAAAACGATGTTGCCTAAGATCGTCATGGAATCAAATAACGCACCTCCTTGAAATAGCATTCCAAAATAACTTAAGTAAGAATGGCGATGGGCGCGATCGCGAACAGAAAGCCCGTCAACAAGGGTGTCTCCTGATGTCATCGGAAGAAGACCGAGCAAAATCTTCAGCAATACCGATTTTCCAACGCCAGAACGTCCTAATACAACCCACGAAGCGCCTTTCTCGATCCGCAGGTCGATACCTTGAAGAACAGGAAGGGCGTGTGACGAACCATCCCCAAAGATTTTTGTGATTTTGCTACTACATAGAGCCAAGCTCATTTGCGACATATTTGTTCCAAAGATCTGGTCTTCGAGCACGCGTTATTGCCCGTGCTTGGACTAAACACCACTGACGAATAGCCTCGTGATTGCCAGAAAGAAGCACAGAGGGCACAGAACGCCCCTTCCAACGCACAGGATGTGTGTACTGCGGATATTCCAGCAGAGGAGACGCAGCAAACGAATCCTCAACCAAAGAGTTGGGCGATCCTACAACACCCGGCATCAGACGCACACTTGCCTCGATAAGTGCCATTGCAGCGATTTCTCCTCCCATCAGTACATAATCGCCCATGCTGATTTCTGTAAAGGCGTACTCTTCCAGGATGCGGGTGTCTATGCCCTCATAACGAGCGCACAGGACAACGATGTCCTGCCGACGGGAAAAGAGCTGCGCCGTTTCTTGAGAAAATAGAGCACCTCGAGGAGAAAAATAAACAAAAAATCTTGAAAGAGAGGACTCTGGCGGCGGAAGAGAAGCAATTGCTGCCTCGAGGACTCTCGCAGAAAGCAACATTCCGCATCCGCCTCCGCACGGAGGACCATCTACGCGTCCACCCTCTTGAGAGAATCGTTTCAGATCGATGATATGTAATGTAAAGACGTCCGCTTTTAGAGCTTTTCCCAACAAAGAAACACCAAGTGGTCCTGGGAAAACATCTGGAAATAGCGTTAGGACGGTGATGCGCATGTATTCTCTTTTGGTCCAAATAGAGCAACGACATCATCTGCAACGCAGATCTCTCGCTTCTTGACATCGACAGTAAGAACAAACGCCTTTTGGAAAGGCACAAAGAACCGCGATTCTTCTTGGCTTACTGTAGCTCCCCCTTGATCTGCTTCCATTTCCACCTCCAGCAAATCGCCTGCACCGAAGTTTGTCACACTAGAAATACGACCGATTTTATTGCCAGAAACAGAAAGAACGGCGCATCCTACGAGAGCGTACGTATAAAACGCTCCTTCTTCTAAAGAAGGAAGATGCTTCTTGAGCAAATAGAGAGAAAGGC
>JAITIJ010000014.1 GCA_031279495.1 Holosporales bacterium
GGAGTTTGGAGCGCGGTCGGAGTTTGCTTTGAAGATAGTTCAGCGTTTGGAAAAAAACGGCTTGAGCCTTGATCAGCTGAATCATCAAGCAGCCGCTCATATAGCCGCTGAACTTTCCAATCTTCCGGATTTTCGGAATCTTAGTCCTGCGATTCTTCAACAAGCGACACGACTAGGGCCAATAGGGGCATTCAGTCGTTCCGGAAGTTGAGTTAGCGCGTCAGACTTTGCAACGCCCATAAGTCTTAAAACGGGCTCTTACCCCCACAAGAGCCCGTTTCCGTGCAACTTTTACGAACTTGAGCTTTCCCCCTTTCCTCCTCACTTACTTTTTCGCACACAGATCTATTTATTGATAAGTCATCTTGTACTGTTCTGTTCTCGCAAGTCTCGTAACCTTTTATCAAGGAAATCTTCTTACAGTGAGTTTGCTGATGATAGAAAGGAATAAGAGCATGCAGAAAACGACTCTATACGGCCTAATGCTGGTGAGCATATTGGGCTTAAGCATGGCGATGGGGCTGCAAGCACAGCCACAAACGGCAGAACAGAATCATATTAAAGTTGCTGTGGAACAATTTGGTCATGCGCCGCAAGATGCTCAGGAGTTTGATGTGCTTATATCGGAGGTGTACAAAAAACTGAAGGGAAATACATCCATACCATCTTCGGATATAGAGCGATGGATAACAGAAATTTATGGTGTTCCTCCCGAAACAATACGTCAATGGCTGATCAATAACTTTTTAAATCCTGGTACGCGTTCTAAGTATTTAAGCGTCCCTGAACGATTTATGAACGATCCGGAAGTTGCCTATAGCATACGCCAGCTCATTAGACTTATCGAAGCGAATCGTCATTTAGCAGAAGGAGGCGTTATTCCTGATGAACTCCTCGCATGGTTAGCAGCTGATACCACACTACATCCGCGGACACGCAGAAGATATGCACGTGCTCTAGACGATCCTAAACACCGTCATGCCAACCATGAAGATCTTCAAAAGATGCTGCGCCAAGCTAAGGGAGAGGAGCCGACAGAGGGGAATACACCAGAGGAAAGAGAGCGGCGGCGCTTTGAGGTAACATATCTTCTTTTAACGCTGCCTCCCGACGATCCAGATGCACAGTATTACGGATTAACAGAAGAACAGCGACAAGGATGGACACAATATTTACTAAACAAGGATCCTTTGGCACAACTTGATGCAGTGGGGGATCCAATTGATATCGGCCGACGCGCATTTCTTGAGGCGGTTCTTAATGATAATGAGGAAGAAGGTGTGTTTAGCATTTTTCAGTCTGTTCCGGCCAACCCTGAAGAGAATGAGAAAGAAGTACCTTCTACAGAATCTGCGTCGAAAACAGAAACGCAGGCTCAAGACACGTCTAAAGCATCAGCTCCTTCACCACAGGAGTCGTCTCAGACTGGCGCTTGAATCGTGCATGCAAAATGCAGCTATAAGGTATGCTTAGTATATACGCAATTGTCAAAGCGCTTAACGTAGCCCAAATTGCAGTTACCAAGCAAATAACAATAAAGCTTGTGAGCACAAGAACAGGAAGGACATACCGTTGCGGTAAGGAGATTTTTTTTAGAGAAAAAGTCGGCAATCGACTGATTTTCAGAAATCCGGCAACGGTTACAACAAAAGCAGCAAAAATGGGAGAAGTTACCAATGCCTCTACACCACAGAAAGAAAAAGCCAATGGAGAAAGAGCGATAAGTGCGCCAGCCGGAGCCGGCACACCAGTGAAAAAGTGCGTTGTCCAAGGAAACGCAGAAGAAACTGCTGATGTTGTGTTAAAGCGCGCTAGGCGTAGAGAACAGCACACACAGAAAAAGAGGCAAACGCTCCACCCAAAACTTCCTAACCTGTGCAGTATTGATAGGTACAAGATCAATGCCGGACTTACACCAAAGCTGATAATATCTGCAAGAGAATCGAGCTCGGCGCCAAAGTAGCTGCTGCATTTTAAAAGGCGCGCAAGGCGTCCATCCAGATTATCGAAAATAGCAGCTAGTAAAATGCAAGCCACTGCTTGCTCTAAGTGGCTTTCTAAGGCAAAGCGTACTCCGCTTAAACTGACACATAAGGAGGCCATCGTGATCGTGTTAGGGACAAGGCGGCCTACAGAGAATTTCCTTAAACGACGACGCTCTTTGTGTTGCAACAAGGAAGAACGTAAGCGAGGACGGCGCTTAAAGCGCATAGGCCTCTACCTCTCTTGTTAATCGCGCGATTACAGTCTCTCCAGCAATCATCGTTTGACCTTCCTGGACAGTCAATGCGGCACTGTTCGGAACGTACACGTCAACGCGGCTTCCGAAGCGAATAATACCTGTGCGTTGTCCTAAGGTAAGGGAATCGCCTTCGTGAATATCACGCCGAATGCGACGCGCTATCAAACCAGCGATACGCACATAGATAACGTTCTCTCCTTGGGGGGTACGTAACAGGACCGCTTCACGCTCGTTATGCTCACTTGCTTTGTTTAGTGTCGCGTTAAGGAATTTTCCTGGTGTATAATGGATCTTTTCAACAACACCAGAAATAGGCGCACGATTTACATGAACGTTAAAGACGCTCATAAAGACGCTGATGCGTTGCATCTCTGCATTCTCTACACCAAGTGCTACAGGAGGGGCATGCCGCCCGATTTCAACAACACATCCATCTGCTGGACTGACAAGCATTGTACCGTCGTCATGAGGTGCAACACGATCAGGATCCCGAAAGAAATAAAGGCACCAACCCGTAAGAATCACGCCAATCCAGCCAAGATGGACGTTTATAACCCCTAATAAAAAAGCTCCTCCCCCAAAGATAGCCACAAATCTTGTCACTTCACGATCGAAGAAAGTTTCCTTGTGTAGCACAATCACTCCTTGTTTCTGCTGCACTTATAAGGTGCACACAGCTCATATATAGCCCATATGGGTGTTCGTTAAAAGTACAGCGCTTTGGAGGAAAGGAGAGCCAAGTCTTGCTGCATAAAGTAAGTAAGGAGCAGCATATTTTTATTAAGCGGCATCTTTCTTTAGATTACCAGAAGAAATCAGCGAATCGACGATATTATCGGCAAGGGCTACCCGTGGTGCGCAAGAAATAAAAGGAGAGTCACAGAGAAATTCTAAGGTCATGTCAGAGGAGAAGAGTGCCGAAAGAACTGTTCCAAGGTATCTGGTAGCATCGCAGTGGGTTGTGCCAACACGTGTAACACCTTCTTCTTTCAGAATGTTCAGAATGGCTTTGGTTTCACGTATGTCTCCACCTGCGCGCAAAAGACCAAAGGCATTTCCTTTTGTCCATTGTTTCCACTTTCCAATAAAAGAGCGATCAGAGGCACAGAATAGATTTAATCCTGGCGTATCTATCAGCACAGGAGTGTGCGGAGCAGTTTTTTCTAGAAGTGCATGAATATCCTCTTGTGTACGTTTGACGTGTACAGGAATACGAAGTGTTTTCAACAACGTTTCTAACTGAACTGTTCCCCCACTTTTCTCCACATCCAAAGAAGCAACGACTGGAAATGCTCCTTGCCGCATAAGACTTACAGCTAATTTAGCTGTTGTTACGGTTTTCCCTTGGCCCGTTGCACCTACAAGAAAAAAACATGCAGGATGTTTAGAAGCCAAAGCTGCATCGAAATCAAAAGGAGATGGGCGCTCGGCCAGCAAAAGATCAAAAAAATTCACAAGAAATGAGCGCTGATCTGCAAGATTTTCTGTTGTGTCTGTGTTGGTTTTGATGAAAGAAGCAAAGCGTGTCAGAATTCTGTCAGAAAAGCCAACCTCTTCCAAAAATTGGATCAAAAGACGAAAAGCTGAGGCACTATTTTGGGGCAAATCTCTTTCGTTAATTGTTTCTTCTCCTGTGGACACCATAAGCCAGACACCATTTTCATTCTCTCCAGATTCTACAATCATTGCTTCTTCCCCAAGGGAATGCGTAGCAATACGTAAAGCTTCTTGCATGGTTTTGGCTTCAAAAAGACGCGTATTTTTAGTATTAGACATGACCCACCATCTTTATTTTTACCTTCGGGTGTATTTCATTCTGCGACATCACAGTAATGTCTGGCTTTAGGCGCTCTATAACTGCGCGTACGGCTCTACGCATCGTTGCAGGAACAACGAAAACAACAGAAGGATAAGAAGAGCTTGCTTTGTCAAATGCTTGCCGTAAGTCAGCCGCGAATTGTTGCAAGTTAGAAGGAGCCAAGGCAAGACGTTTATTATCTCCATCTCCTGTCAAAACTTTTGAGAGCATCGTTTCTGTTTCTGGTAAAAGAGTAATAATGGAAAGTACGCCGTTTTCCCCTACATTTGCGCTACATATTTGGCGACTTAGACGCATACGCACTTGCTCTACCAAACCAGAGACGCTACGGGTGGAGGAGCAAACCTCAGCGATGCTTTCGATGATCGTAACAGTATCACGAATCGAAACGTCTTCTTCCAAAAGGTTCTGGAAAACACGTAGGACAACGCTGAGGCTGATCTGCGAGGGCACAATGTCTGAGACAAGTTTACGAACGGCCTCTGGCAATTCGCTAAGGACACGTTGCATATCTGCACTGGAGAATAGATCTGCGATGTTTCTTTTAAAGATGGATTCCATATGCGTCAGCAACACTGCTGTTGGATCTATAATGGAGTAGCCTTTGGCTTCTGCTTCAGTAGCCAAGACTGGGTCGATCCACAGTGCAGGAAGTCCAAAAATGGGCTCAATGGTTTTCTCTCCCTCCATATCTGGCATGGTACCTGTAGGATTTACAGTCATTAATTTGTCTGGTCGTAGAGAACCTCTGCCGCATTCGATCTCCTTTATCTTTACGATATAATTATTGGCTTCAAGACTCTTATTCTCTTGGATACAAACAGAAGGCAACAAAAGCCCCATATCAGCTGCGAAACTACGGCGCAGAACTTTTATTTTCTCTCCTAATGTGCCCTCTTTCTCAGAATCTGCGAGAGGCGAGAGGTTGGATCCTAGTTCTAAACGTAGAATTTCAACGTGCAGTACCTTTGATAAAGATTCTTCTTCCGGTTCCGTTTGGAGGGTATCCACATCACCTGCTTGCGAAGTTGCTGAAGATCCCTTATAGGCCAAATACCCAACGGCAACACTACACAATATAAAAGGTGCTTTGGGTATCCCAGGAAGCATTGCAAGACATGCCATTGAGACGGCACTCATCCATAACGCGTTTGGATAATTGCTTAATTGCTCGAAAAAAGCTTTGTCTGTTGTTCCTTCCGTTCCGGATTTTGATACCAACATACCAGCAGCTGTAGAAACAATAAGGGCGGGCATTTGTGAAACAAGGCCGTCTCCTACGGTCAATAAGGTGTAAGAAGCAGAAGCTTGTTGCAGGCTAATACCCTTTTGCATAACGCCAATGATGATGCCCGCAATAATATTAATTAAGGTAATGATGACTCCCGCAATAGCATCACCGCGGACAAATTTGGCAGCACCATCCATGGCGCCATAAAAGTTCGTTTCGCTTTCAAGCTCTTTGCGACGCTGTTTTGCTGTTTTTTCATCAATAGTGCCAGAGGAGAGGTCAGCATCTATAGCCATCTGTTTTCCTGGCAGCGCATCAAGCGTGAAACGGGCAAACACTTCAGCAATACGTCCAGAACCTTTTGTAATAACAACAAAATTGACGATAATAAGAATCGTAAAAACGATAACACCAATAAAAAAGTTTCCCCCTACGATAAAAGAGCCGAACGCGTAAATAACCTCTCCAGCAGCATGTACACCTTCGTGCCCATGCGACAATATAAGGCGTGTTGAAGCCAAATTTAATGCGAGTCGCAAGATAGTAGAAACAAGCAACACAGTTGGAAAAACGTTGAAATCAACAGATTTCTCGACAAAAAGTACCGTCATTAGCACCATGATCGAGAACAGCATAGATGCTGCTAACGCGAAATCCATCATCCAGCGTGGCATAGGCATAATAAGGATCACAAGGACAAGCGCGAGACCTATGGCAAACCCCACATCACGCAGGCGTTCCATGCTATGCGTGTATAGAGAAAAGAACTGCTTGGGAAAGTTTAATTCCATTGCCGTATAGGATCTATCCCACTCTACTTTCTATCTCTTGTTTATAGAGGCGGAGTTTATTACGCAGTGTCCGGATGGATATCCCTAGAATGCGTGCTGCATGTGCTCTGTTTCCGAAACACTGATCCAGTGTTACCAGAATCAGCTCTTTCTCCATATCAGAAATGCTGCGACCGACAAGATCGTACGATCCATTCTGGAAAACAATGGGATCTTTGTTTGGCATACTTTTGTTGGATTCTAAGGTTGCGTGAGATTCCGGTAACGCATCAATCCGTTCAATAATTTCTTCTTCACAAAGCAAAACGGTCCGATGTATTACATTTTCCAATTCACGAACGTTGCCTGGCCAAGGATAAGACTGCAATTGAAAGCGCGCTTGATCTGAAAGTTTTTTCTTGTTGAGTGCATTTAGTTTGCAATATTTTTCAACAAAGTACTCAGACAAAGGCAAAACATCTTCGTGTCGTTCTCGTAAAGAAGGAATTTCTAAATTAACAACGTTCAAACGATAAAAGAGATCCTCTCGGAAACGATGCTGTGCGACCTCTTCTTTTAAGTCACGATTGCTGGTTGCGAGAAGGCGAATATCTACTTTGATCGTTTGGTTCCCTCCAATGCGGCAAATTTCACGCTCTTGAATGACACGCAATAGTTTCGCTTGTAAGGCCGGATGCATCTCGCTGATTTCATCTAGAAGAAGCGTACCTCCGCTTGCCTCTTCAAATTTTCCTATGCGGCGTGCAACTGCACCAGTGAAAGCGCCTTTTTCATGACCAAATAACTCTGACTCTAGCAACGTCTCTGGAATAGCTGCGCAATTTACCGTGATAAAAGGATGAGTCGCGCGCCGGCTCTTTTTTTGAATGTACCGTGCAAGAACTTCTTTCCCGGTTCCAGATTCCCCAGTAATAAGAACACTTGCTTCACTAGGGGCAATGTGTGCTGCAACGCTTAGAACCTTCTTAAAAATTGGGTCTTTAGCAATTGGGGCGGAGTCATCTTGCATTATAGATTCTAGGATAGCTGCAATAAATTCTGGCTCAGGAGGTAGAGGAATATATTCTTTTGCTCCTGCTTTAATCGATCGAACAGCAGCTTGTGCATCTCCTTTTTCTCCACAGGCTATAACAGGAACATTAATGCGCTCGGACTGAAGCCTCTCTATCAGATCTGCCACTGGGCAACATACATCAATTAAAATCAGATCTGCGCCCTGTCCGGCACGCAAAGATTGAAGCGCCTTATCTACTGTATCAACTGTTCCAACACGCACACCTTTTTTGATGACAAGTCGCGCCGCAAAACTCATATGTCCATTTAAGGGGCCAACAATTAATAGGCGCATTTTGCTTCTCCAAAAATCTTTTATCGTAGAGGGTCCGCCTCAGACTTGACAATTTCTGTCATAGAGATTCCCAAAGATTGATCCACAACAATAATTTCTCCACGCGCAACGAGCCGTTCATTAACGTAGATGTCTATGGGATCTCTGACACAACGGTCGAGCGCAACAACAGATCCCCGAGAAAGCTTCAAAAATTGACCAATTTGCATGCGCGCACTTCCTAATACGGCAGACACTTTTACAGGAATGTCGTACACAGTTTTCAGATCCAAGGTCTCTTCTGAAGCAGATGACAAAGGTTCATTCTCTACACTTATACTCTCTGAATTATCCAAATTTTGTGGGTCGAATTTTTGATTTTTGCTCATTCTTTTTCTCCATTAATTGCGATCTGTTCACCATTTTCTTGGGAAGCATATACCTCAAGAATACGGAGTATTTCTGAGAACAGCTGCGTTCTGGCATAATTCACGCCTCCATCTCTCCAGCACACTTGAACAGCGGATCCTTCGGGATTATCTGTTGCAACCCATGTGATGCGAGGATCAGAAACCTCTCCCGATTTCTCAAAATACTTTTTAAGTTCTGATAATAATTCTTGTGGCAGTGTAATGCGCACAGTATGTGATTCCTCAGAGAGTGTTTTGAGGAAATTCCTCAGGAAAACCGCTGTTTCCAGAGTCCGCCAGCGATCTTCGAGAGTAGGGAAAAGGCATATCAGCACATCCTTGAGGAGCGCTATGTATGCTTTAGCTGCATGCGCCTCATATTTTATTCGAAACGTGTTTCGTGTCCCCAATTCTTTGAGGATCTTTTCAAACAGATGGTGCGTCTGTGTTTTTTCGTTTCTACTCTTCATATTCTGTATTTCTTTTATGCCAGCAGCACGTCCTTCTTCGAAAGCTTTTTGACATAAACGTGCAACAGACATGTCGGATGGCAAATCCTTCAATTTTGTAGCATCTACATCAAAAGATTTGCTAAATTGAAATTTTTCTAACGGAATAAACACTATACTGTTCCCCCTTTTTGCCTATCCGCCTGTGCCCAATGTATTTGTTTTAGCCAAATAAGCTTCTTTGCAACTGTAACGATTTCCGATTGTGCATGATTAACTGCTCCAACAGACACATCTCCCATTTTTTCGATTTCATCCTTTATCAACTGAGAAGTTTCTTCCGAAAGGTGAGCATAAAAGAACGCCTTCACTTGTTCTGGTGCCACCTTCAGGGCCAGCGCCAAGCGCATTGGATCAACATGCTTTACTAAAACGTCCAGAGTATCAGGAGTAATCCTGACCAGGTTCTCGAAAGTAACCATTAGAGAGCGAACACGTGTAGCACCTGCCTCT
>JAITIJ010000024.1 GCA_031279495.1 Holosporales bacterium
ATAGTCTGCAAACGAAAAAAGAGAGCGTTTTGCACTCCCTTCTCGTTCGGAGGAATTCCCTTACGACTTAACATGTACAGTAAAGACTTTTCCGTCTTTCTTGCAGAATTATCTAAAAATCTTATCCAAAAACTTGACAAATAGGAGGGGGGAGTGTGATATAGTATGTCTATGCTTAAAATGGAGAAGAAAAACATGCATAATTTTCGTAAACTGTTAATCTCAACAGCTACCCCTTGTAGCCCTCAGTGCCGGAGGTATGGAGAATCCAGATGACCCTCTTCGGCAATTAAACGATCCAGCTTTGGATCCTCAAGCACGCCTTCAGGTGGCTAGAAATAGCCTAATAGGAGGGACTGTTGGAGATCCAGCGATCCAGCTTCGAGCGGCTCAAATACTAGCAGAGAATATAGATCAGGTGCCGCAAGATCAGCTCCAAGGGTTGCCAATGATGGTGGGTATGGGGCATCTGGATCCCAGAATACGACCCCTTATTCTGCAAGCAGTGCTTCGTGCTCCAAATGCAGACCAAGAAACACGGCTCTTCGCAGCTCGTGAGCTAGTTAACCTGCCTGACGTGGAGGATGAAGTACGTCAAGAAGCGAGAAACATCATAATCGATCAATAAATAGACCAATCACACAAAATGGCGCTGAGTCCTTCAGCGCCATTCGTGCTTCTCTCAAATAAATCTATGCAAATCCTGGACCTTGCACTAATTTTGCAATTAAAAGCTGAGATACGCTGCTTTCACGGCAACTGCACGACTAAACCATCAAGATCTTCCGTTATGCGGATAGCACAAGAGAGACGAGAAGCCTCTGTTGCTTCATAAGTGGATTCTAAGGCAGCCTCCTCACGCTGTGAGGGCGAGGGCAGACGGTCGCGCCAAGAAGCATCAACTTCAACTCGGCATGCGCAGCACACCATAGCGCCCATACAGGCCCCTGCTATGCGAACTCCATTAGCGCGTGCACTCTCTAAAAGAGTATCTCCTACCGTGGCTTCGATCTCTTGACGCGTTCCATCGGCCAAAACAAAGACTATTTTCGGCATGAGTCCCCCCTCTTCGCTCGTCTCTATCATGCTAGTCGAACAGGGTCAACAACAGCATCTTCCATTTTCTTCACACGATGGAACAGACGCCTTCTCTTGGGCTGTTGTTCGAAAGGAATTGCCACAGACACACTGAGCACATGCGTTTGGATTGTGAAAAACAAATCCTGCTTTCAAGTTCTCCTCAACATAGTCTATTTCGGTTCCTTGCAAAAAAGGCATGACAAGAGGATCGACAAGAAGCGTTACACCTCCTACCTCCATCGCGATATCATCATTTTTCTTATCAACGGCGTAATCGAGCATATACGACAAACCAGCGCATCCTTGACGAACAACGGCAACACGCAAGCTTTTGGCGGATGGCTTTTGCTTCAAGAACGCACGCGCCTTCTCAATAGCACGAGGCGTCATCGTCAATGGCTTAAAAGATGTGTCTAAAAGAGAATTTCCATTTTGTTTGTTTCGAAAATCTTGAACAGCGGCAGCAATCGCCTCTTCAGCGAGAACGGAGCAGTGCCTTTTGATGTCCGGCAAATCAAGGTATTCAGAGATATCTGCATTACGCACCCGTAAGGCATCGTCAAGGGTCTTGCCTTTAATGCGCTCCGTTACTAAAGAGCTGACGGCAATAGCCGATCCGCACCCAAATGTTTTGAAACGCACATCTTGGATGTGATCGTTCTCGATCAAGATTTGCAATTTAATAACATCTCCACAAGCAGGTGATCCAACAACCCCCGTTCCTACATTTGGTGCCTGTGCGTCAAAAGATCCCACGTTACGCGGGTTTTCGTAATGATCGATTACTTTCTTGTCGTATCGCATGTTCTATCCCCAACTACTTCTTGTACTCAGTCTACCCTGTTCGTTGCGCTTTGTCGCTGGTCGATTGTTACACTTTGCAGCAACGAAAAGCCGATAGAGACGGGTCCCGCGCCACAAGAGCTTCTGCGATCTGCACACCGTTTGTTGCCGCCCCTTTGCGTAAATTGTCTGCCACCACCCAAAACACAATACCCGCAGCAACACTAGAGTCGCGACGAATGCGACCGATAAACACATCGTCCGTTCCAGCAACATCTTGCGGTGTATGGAAGGTATTGTCATCTACGTATAGCCCTGGAATAGACCGAAATCGCTGCAAAAGCTCCTCATGCGAACAAAGGTAGGTGCATTCTGCCGCAACACTCATGCCGTGTCCGACAAAAACAGGCACACGAACGCTAGTAATGCACATAGGGCAAGAGTATTGTAAAATTTTCTGCGTTTCTGCCATAATTTTTGTTTCTTCTCCAGAAAATCCTGGCTCTTCCTCTGTTTCAATGTTCCCGATTAGGGGAATTACATTGAAACCTATAGAGACCTCCGATGTTTTGCCTTGCAAGACGTTTTTTGCCTGATAATGCAATTCTTCGCATAGACGACGGCCTGCGCCAGAAACAGATTGGTACGTCGAGACGACAACGCGTTTTAATCCAAGGTCTCGCAATGGGGCAAGAGCCATAGAAAGGGGAATAGCTACGCAATTTGGATTAGAGACGATACTAAGTGGTGCTCCTGAGGTAATAATAGAACCATTAATTTCCGGCACTACTAAAGGCACAGACGGATGTGCGCGAAAAGCAGAAGATTTATCGATAACGATACATCTTGCTTGTGCTGCTTGCGGTGCATAAAGGCGCGAAACATCCGCTCCTGCACAAAAAAAAGCGATATCAAAAGTAGAAAAGTCCGCTTCTTCAAGAAGACTCACGCGCAAAGCAGAAGAGCAAAAATGCACGACCTTGCCCCGTGATTTAGGGGAAGCAAATACCGCTAAGCTGCGAACTGGAAATTGGCGCTCCTTTAATATTGCAAGCAATGCTTGACCTGTATTCCCTGTGGCGCCTATAACGGCTATATTATAGCGTGACATCGAGGGCCCTCATTTTGGGAGAGAAGATACCCACCTTAATGTATACGCGCAAAGTTTTTTCTCTAAAATAGAGAGAAAGAAAAACAAAGGACATAAACCGAGATGGCACTAAATTCCGGTCATTCTCTAGTGGAGAAATTCTTTTTTGTACGTCAATGGGCGCGGCATCCTTTGCAGTTTGGTGCCATCTTGCCCAGTTCTTCAACACTTTGTGCGGCGTTGGCGCAGTATGTGCCAACAGATGAATATGTTGTAGAGCTTGGAGCGGGGACGGGAAACCTTACCCGCGCCCTTTTAGATCAGGGAGTGCCTCCAGAACGCCTTATCGCAGTAGAGATCGATGAGAAATGCTGTGCGCTTTTACGTAAAAAATTTCCGCATCTAACTGTTATTCAAGGAGACGCGCGGCATCTCTGCTCTCTTTTGCCTCCTGATATTGTGGGGCACGTAGGAACCATTGTGTCGTGCTTGCCTTTTCTTAATTTTTCTCCTTCTGTACGACGCGCTATTGTTCAGGCTTGTACACACGTTCTGGTTTCAGTGGGACAGATATTTCTTCTAACCTATTCTCCTATATCGCCTATTCCGAGCAAAGCATACGGCTTTTCGAAAAAATGCCTGAAGTTTGTCTTTTCTAACGTGCCACCAGCCTCTATCTGGCGCTATCAATTAGATCCTTCATAGAGGAGCTAGCAAACTGTGACATGCACAGGATCGCAAGTTCTTGCGGAATCGTAAGAAGATACAAGCCAAGAGAGATGTCCAAGCGGAGTGTTTCCATCAAGACGCGTTTGCGTAGGTGTTGCAAGAGGATGCAGCACTATCTGATACCCGTGCGCATACCTTAAAAAGGTGCGCAGATATTGCGCCAGCAGCATCCAGCGTTCAGCATGAGGAAGGAACGAAAGGATCTCTTCTTTGGTCTCTGGTTGATAGAAAAGTCGAATGCTGTGCGCTTGATCCCATGCGCGCGTTCCTAAGGTCGCACTAACACCCAATGTATGCGCGGAACGTCCTAAGATCGTGTGATCGATCGCATCGATCTTCCTCCACGCACCAACAAATTGACAGACTTCAAAACGCCGACCGAAGAAATGCTGTAGCTGCGCTTTTAAACGCGGCAGACTGCGTGTATATGCCCACTGATGACCGGAGAAGATAGAAGAGCGTACGTTTCCTCCCGTCAGTGTTCCTAACAGGACCCCAAACAACGATTGGGCATACGGCCGCCCTTGCAGAGCAGAAGAGCGCTTAACCTCAATAGCGTGTGACAAGCTCAAAAGCCGATGATTAAAGATGTTAAGAAATACCTCTAGCGCCGATTTCTTTTGTCGTTTTGTGGTAAAAAGAAGATCGCGATAGGCGACAGGCAAAGGACTATGTACCCCTAAAAGATTCTGACGATTTGTTGTGATTGTAGCTTTTGCATCGGAGAATTGAACATCAACCACTTCATAAGGTTGCAAATCAAAATACAAGTAACCGCAGAGAGTAACCACATTGGGTGATGGCATCTGCATCTTGCAAAGGAAGATAGCTTGATCAAAGGAGAACCGATAGGGTTCTTCTTGTAGTCGCTGGATTAAAGATCTTTTTGTTGTCCGAAGTGAATGGGCCATGTTTTTGTAATGCCTGTTTTGTGCACTTCTTGCACGGATGTTTCAACAAAACTGTTGTAAGATACATAAGAGCGAAAAAATTCGGACAAAACGCCGCTAAAGAGGATAGGGTTGGCGGTTCCGTCCTTTTTATCATCTATGGTCAGCTTTATCCATTGACCAGGAATGAATCCGCGCCATCCATCTCGACCTAAGCGACGTGTCGAAGGAGAGCATTCGATATTTGCTAGCGTGTGAATATCTTGCTGATACGGCGCAATACGCTTAGAAAGGATAGACAATAGCTCTTTTAACTGCTCTAGCATGTTTGAGCTTTCTCCTGAAAGAGAAAGGGATTCAAAAGACAACAACGCAACAAGCTTCCACAAGATTTCTCCGCTCATTGGTGGAGCTTTCGCGGTTGTAGGTCTTTCTACGCAAAAGATTTGCTTGACCGGCAACGCTTGTTCGATTTGAAAAAGGCCATTATCGGGAATTTCCTCGGCGCTTCTGCGGTTTGTGCACGATAAATGCGCATACACTACTTCTTCTGCTGGACGATCAAGTTGTAGTGCTAAATTTACAAAAGACAAAAACACATCTGTACCTTGAAGATCTGCGCTAGTGGTTAGTTTGCGTTTGGCTATCCAGAAAAGCGTTGGCGCTTGCTGCTGCATCCTATATGTTGCGGTGTAGTATGATGGGATTTCTGCCTCTGTAGGGGCCTCTATATTAACTGCGCACACGCGGTTAATGCTATAAATCTCTTGAGAAAAATAACGGCGCTGATCTGGTATTACCAACGTTTCCGTCTGAGTATAATCCAGTGCAATTGGTTCTCCGACAGTATCAAACAGATTAATACCAGGCACATAATTGAATCCAAAAAGATGCGGTCCGATATTGATCTTTTTCCCCTCTAGACCTGTCACAGGCAAGTAAAAAGACAGCGTTTCCTGCCAAATTTCTGTCGGAATTGCAGTGATATCTGCGCCCAAGAATTTCTGCGGAAATGCAAAGTATTCCTCTAATAAGCGAAAGCCACGATGCTGTTCGTGGAGCAATGGCAACAGATTTTCTTCGTCCTTCCATCCAATTGTTTGCAGCGGAGGAAGGGAACGCAGCGGTTCTCGTTCCTCATTCCCGACCAAAACAGGAAAATCCTGAGCAAAGAGCGCTTTGTACAAAAGATTTTTTGTCTCTTCCGACCCCAATAGATAAAATCGTAGGCTGCTTGGTCCTTGATTCGCCGGTCCATACCAACGCATGCGCAAATGAAGATAGGCCGGAGCTTCCATCTGCAACTCATCCGGGTTCTTCACCTGGCAAGACAGCACTTCGATAGGCCACAAAGGCAGATCGTGCGCTGTTTTGAAGAAGCATAAGCTACTGTCGTTTCCGTTAATAAAAAGCTGGCTGGCTTTCTGTACACAAATGCCTGGAGATTGAGCAGATGCGCTCTGATCAATATCGAAGCAAAAAAGCGCCATCGATGGAATCGGTCGTGTGAAAGAAGGATACAGCGCATCCAACAAAGCAGTTGCAATTTCTGGTGCCAGATCGTCAATCTGTTGTTGCAAGCGCCCTGTAAGTAACGCGAAAGATTCAAGCAGACGTTCTACATGCGGGTCTGTAGACGGCGTTTTGTTGAAATCAAGACGTTGTGCGATATTTGGAAAGTGTGTCGCGAAATCTTGTCCACAAGAGCGCAAAAAAGAAAGCTCTTTCTGGTAATACGTAATGATGCGGTCGCGCGCATTAGTCATGACTATATGTAAATAGCTATAGGAAAAGAAACGGGATAATAGACATTTTTAAGAGCAATTTCCCCTGAAATACGTATCGTTAAGCATTCGCCAACGCGCACTTCTTCATCCATATGAACCTGCACATTGTGTATGCGCGGTTCATAGTAAGTAATAAGATTCTGCAAATAAGTCGCGGATGTTCTCTCCCAAAAATCCGCATCATAAGGACACGAAAAAAGGATGTCTCGAAGACCATAGGCATAAGGTGTTGTAAAGGTGTCCTCTGTTTGCCAGAATGGCCCTGTACGCTCGTTTAAAAGGTAGGTCATCTCGCGCATGATAGATTGTTTCAGTGTCTCTATGGTGTGATAGCCCAAACAGGCTGTTTGTGTATCTTCTTTTACGGCCAATCGTTCAAAGAGGGCGCGTTTTTCATAGCGTGTTTGTCTCTTCTCTGGTATCATTCTTGTGTCTCTTTTGTTAGGTCGCGAGAGAAAACAGCGTTCCCTTTAGGACATCTTGTTTTTTCATCAAGAACAATAATTTTATCGGATATTTTGCAAAAATAAAACGAGTAATATTCTTCCCTTCCCGCATAACGAATTTCACGTAAGAAACAATTAGAAAATTTTGTACACCGTACAACGGTGGGTTTTTTCTTGCCTGGTTCTAATCCATAAAACGTAAGCTCTGGTAGGGGCTGTTTCTTATGAAACTTTTCTTGTAGGCTTGCTGAATGCGCACCAAATGCAACGCTGAATTCTACGGGATCTGAGTAAATAACACCAAGCCGTTTGAAAGACTTAAGGAAGGAATCCTGAGCAGTATGATGAGAAGCGTAGGCCCATCCAGAGCAAGGAAAGGCCTCTTTGTATCCCTGAATAGAAGAGGAAAAAACACCTTTTGCAGATACAAGCCAAAGGGGGTCTTCCTTTATTTGAGGAATAGGCACAATTGTGTGAGTGGAATGGAGCATCCTTCCTCTTCATGCGTCTAACTACCAGAAGCTGACCATGTGGAATAGTTGAAGCCTGCAGCAACAGCTCCCTGATTCGTTCCGCTTCTGTCAAATTGGTTATAACTGAAATCGATTTGGTCGTAATATATCTCAACGTATGCAAAATACCCATCAGAAACAATCTTTGTAATTTGACAATTCGTCAGTGTAATGCTGCTTTCTTCTTGAATGCCCGTTTTTAGATTCGTCATTGTATGAATTATAATTGAGTCGATAGTATCTGCGCTTGTCAGTTTTTGAAATAACAGTGCGGTATGATGGTCATTTTTAATAATGACCCCTATGGGGCGCGCTTTTAAAGGTCCTCTGTCATTGATTCGTGCTGTTGCTTCTCCACTTACGGAGCGACCAAAGGAATAGTCCGTCCTGTAACAAGCAACAGACTGCTCGAAGCCACTTGTAGTTCCTGTTGTAAGATCTGGCACTTCGAACAAATGCGGTGGCGTACGAGTCCGCACGCTGCCGTCTTCCAGCAGATATTCCTTGCGAGTGTTATTGAGTGCCCACCATGCTACACTATCTTCATCGTAGGTTTTACGCATCATTCTTCTCCCTTACCTATTTCGCCGGTGCAGGCAAGCTGGCAACCAGGCGGATCGATGCCGTCAATTCTTCTAGCTGGAAGTGTGGACGCAAAAAGATGATCGCCGTATAGGATCCAGGTTTTCCAGGTACATCAAAAACATCGACTCGCGCTTCACGCAAAGGATAGCGCGCCTTAACGGATTGCGCGGCGTTATCGTTCAAGATCACATAGCCCGCAATCCAAGTGTTTAGGTAGTGTTCCACTTCATCCTTCGACGCAAAAGAGCCAATTTTATCGCGCATCATAGCTTTGACGTAATGGGCAAAACGTGAAGCAGCAAGGATGCACGGAAGCCGACCACTTAAAGCAGCATTCGCATTAGCCTCGTCTGTGTTGTAGGTCTTTGGCTTTTGCGTTGTTTGTCCTCCGAAAAAAGCGGCATAGTCTGTCCCCTTGCTGTGACAAAGGGCGAGGAAGCCCAGATCACTGAGTTCCTTTTCGCGCCGATCAGTGATTGCAATCTCTGTTGGACACTTTAGCGCGACATCGCCATCCGTAGTCTTGAACGTATAGGCAGGAAGATCTTCTACAAGGCCTCCACCCTCAACACCTCTGATTGCTGCGGGCCATCCATAATGCGCCACTGCATTTGTAATGCGTTGTCCCAGCACAAACGCCGGATTTCCCCAACAAAACTTCGCATTTTCTGTGCCGTATAAATCTTCTTTAAAAGATAGCCCCTCGACAGGCTGCGTATCCGGCCCATAAGGAAGTCGTGCCAAAACATGGGGCAGAGTCAGCGTCACATAACGGGAATCTTCGCTATCTCGGAAAGAACGCCACTTAACCATTTCGGTGTTCTCAAAGACTTTGGCCAAATCTCTCGGCTCAGATAGATGCGCGTACGCATCCATGTCGAACAAAAGGGAGCTAGCCATTGAGATGAAAGGAGCATGTGCAGCAGCAGCAACATTAGAAATTTTTGAAAGCAGCTACATATCTTGTGGAGAGCGCGTAAACTCGTATCCCCCAATCAGGCATGAGTACGGCGTGCCACCGAATGTGCCGTATTCTTCTTCATAGACTTTCTTAAAAAGCGCGCTTTGGTCGAACTCGATCGCTTTTTCAAGGTCATCAAGGAGTTCCGCTTTTGTCACATTAACCAAGCGCAACTTTAACTGCGTTCCTGTCTCTGAGTTCATAATAAGGTAACGTAAACCGCGCCAGGTTCCTTCTAGAGTCAGGAAATCCGGATGATGCAACACTTCATTGAGTTGCGCATTAATAACGTCGTCAACGCCCTGAATTTCGTTGGTCACAAAGGCAAAAGGTTGTGCTAAGGGAGTTTGCGCAGCATCAGCTCGGTCGAGGAACTCGAGCAGCATTTTCGAGGCGTAATCCTCAAGATCTGGTGTGCGCGCTAGTTTTCCCTCTTTGAAGAGACGCTCTAACAGGTTCTGAGAGTCGATCGCAGGAGATTGCGGTGTCTGAGCCATGATTCTCCTTTACTTTGTATCAGGCGCATGGGCCTGTTCTTGAGGGGGACCCCCTTGCTTTTTAGAAGTGTTTCCTGCGGCAGTGGGTGATTGTGTTCGCGCAGTTATCTGTTGACGCACCGCATCACGCAAGCTTTTGTTTGCAAGCAAGGCTTCTAATAGCACCATTAAAGCGTCATTGCCTTCCATCTTTGCTAAGATATCGCGCAACACGACGCGAGACCCGTATAGCGCGTTCAGTGCAGGAATGCTCTTCACAACGGCTAATGGATTAAAATCGTCCATAGAAGAGAAAAACAGTTCCACTCCCATTTGCTGAGCTGTTGGTTGTAACTTATTGTTCACCTCGAAGGCGAGACGTGGTTTTATAGAAGCTAGAATTTCGTCAAAATTATCGCGATCGATCTCTGCAAATTTGCGCTCTTTAAAACGTGGCAAAGGTGCTGTTTGTTTCCCAGATAAATCAGCAAGAATACCGACGAGGAACGGCAGCTCTTTCATTTGGATCGCGCCACCGATCTCCACGTCATAGGTAATCTGTACGCGAGGAGGACGAACGCGATCGAGTGTATGTTGCGTACTTTCAGACATCGGAGCTCATCTTTTCAGAAGGGGGCACTTTCCCGCCTTTTCTTATTCACTGTAAGGACAAAACGTTAAAGGGAGGTAAATAGCGTAGGAATAGAAGAAAAAATGTGAGTCTAATAAAGCAAGAGAGACATACTAAAGAACATTCTAGCAGGAACCGAATTCTTTTACTCTATCATAG
>JAITIJ010000026.1 GCA_031279495.1 Holosporales bacterium
AGGCTTCTATAAAACCATGCAAGAGCCAATAACAGTACCGGCGTACCGTGGATAGGAGCAAATCCCAGGCCTGCTACACCGCCCCACAAAAAAGCGGCAAGATAAGGGTGTTTCATACTATTGAGTAACGGTGCATACACGCGAGGTGGCGGACAGACGTATACCAACGCGCACAATATGCCGTGGATCGGCCTCCAGAACTTCGAAGATTATTCCCCCAGGATGATCTAGCAGCTCGCCTCGTTGAGGAATTTGTCCTGCCAGAAGGATAACAAGTCCGCCCAATGTATCTGCTTCTGGTAGCTCTGTGCTGTCATCCTCTAAAGGCACACGCAGAGGAATTCCAAGCACTTTTTCGCACTCTGGTATAGAAAGCCTGGCATCCGCAATATATAGACCATCTGAACGACGTACGATAGTGGGAACACTGCCTTCTTCTTGAATGTCGCCAACCAATTCGCTAACAACATTTCTTAAAGTAATCAATCCATCGATTCCGCCGAAGTCATCCACCACCATTACCATAGGATTCCCAGATGTTCTCAGTTGTACAAGCAGCTCCAACAATCCCATATTGGGCGCTATAAACGGGACAGGATGCAGAATTGCGTTCACAGAAAAGGTCTCAGCGGTTTTGAAATATGGCAGTAAGTCTTTAGCACGAATAAGACCTGTTACATCATCCATTGTTTCTCGATACACGGGAAACAAAGTACGCTTTGCCATTGAAACGGTCTGTATAACCTCTTCGAAAGAGGCCGTTTCTTGAATGCCAACGATCTCAGCTCTTGGCGTCATGACGTCAGCAGCTGTTAATTCTCCGAAATTGAGTACATTTAGAAAAAGCTGCTTTTCCTGGGGATCTAAAGGTGTAGAGGACGGTTCTTCCGTTTCGATAAGCTCTTCCAGTACATCGCGCGTATCTTCTGTGTCTTTCGATAATTTAAACAAGCGTGCCAGAGCTCGCAGTTTATTTAGCACGTTACTACTCCATTAAATAATATAGGGATCAGGAATGCTCATTGTGGCCAGGACTCGGCGCTCTAGCGCTTCCATTTCTTGCGCTTGCTGCGCGGTTTCATGATCAAACCCCACAAGATGCAGTATGCCATGCAACAGAAGATGCAAACAATGATGTGCAAACGGTTTTTTCGCAGCTTCTGCCTCACGATAAATTGTTTCGTATGCCAAGATAACACTGCCTAAAAGAAGCGGGGTTCCATCTTCCTTATTTTTTAGGAAGTTATCTTCTTGCGCAAAAGAAAGGACATTTGTTGGCTTCTTTCTTTTTCGATAGCGTTCATTCAAAGAACACACTTCAGCATCGTCAGAAAAGATACACTCCAGAATAAATAAGTGATTTCCCGCTGAAATCGGAAGTATCTTATGCTGCAGCACGCATGTAACAAGGTCGCGTATTGGCTGAAGAGGGGGCGCAGCACTCTTTCTCCACGCAGGAGAGAAGCATACATCAACTCTGAGTTGACTTGAAACTTCAAGAGACGTACAAAGAATGTCTTCCGCATAAAAAGACTCAGACGCTGCTCGCAGTGGCACCTTCACAGAATGTTCTGTGCTCATACACATCAATTATCGCTACGACTAACCCACATTAAAAGGATTACTTGCGTAGATCAACGAAGAGAAGGAAGAGCGCAAAGTGTGCAATGAGCATGGTCGCTATGCATTGTTTCTTTCAGATATTTTAAAAATTCCTCTGCTTCGTTCAATAAAATTGTGCGCGTGTGCAGCTCTTTCAGCCTCTCGATAAAGGAAGAAAGTGAAAGAATCCCAGAAGAAATAAGGAATGTCAGGCTCTTATGCGTTGTTTGTGCCATCTCCTGTTGCTCTTTTATCAGTAACGCCTCAAGCTTTTTGTCTTGTCCCGTACAGGCGAGTAAAAACCCTAGGTGTTGCAATGCCGCTTCTTTCAGTGGGGCATCATCTTTATTCAGCAAGGGTAACAGCACTTCTATGTTGCTGATAGCTTGAGGGTAGTCCTTCAGCAGGAGACACGCTCTAGTGGATAAGAGCAATGCTTCTCTGGTCTTAAAAGGCTCAAGAACTTTCAGTGCCTGTCTATATTCCTTCTGAGCCAAAAGAGCTTCTGCTTTTAGAAGGCAGAATACTTCCCTTTCGTCATTAGAAAGTATGTTGTTCGGGATTTTCCCCACAAGCTTCCAGAAAAGCGTGTATTTTTTGCGCTCAAGCAGAACCTTCAAAGCAAGGAGGAAGTTTTCTACTTTTTGCGCGGATGTAAGGGCTTGCCGAGCGGCCAGAATGTAGGCTTTCGTGGCACTGCATTTTAACCCTAAGAGCATAAAACGATTTCCGAAACACGTAAGTGTCTGTGCTTCTTCCGAGGCCTGCGTAAGAGAAGCCCAAAAAGTATGAAAAAGCTGCAGAGCGGCTAAAGGGTCCGCATGCTCTAATGCGTTGCGATCGAAAGATCTTTCGGTCTGAGCGTTGCTTAGAGCTATTTTTTGTTCTTGTTGTGCTTTCTGAGGAGCTACTTCAGCGGAAGATTGGGCAACAATTGCCGTATTATCTGTAGTATAGGGGGATGTCTGTGCACCTTGAGCCCTTTGTGACTGCGGAAAAGTGGTTTCGTGCGGAATTGGAACGCTTTTTGCAGCTTGCTGTGCAGAACCCTTACTATCAACAGGAAGGGTTCCCGGTAAAGAGGAAACATCACAAATGTCAGCGTAGAGGAAAGAAATGGGAAAGACCACTATGAAGATGAAGAGCGGCGCATGCAAGGAGGGGACTAGGAGAAACATGGCAACCGCTCTTCAAGCCACGAGAAGAGAAGTTTGTTTCTCTTCTTAATTACAGTGTGCCAGTTGTTCGTTAATAAAGAGTAAAGAGAATGCGAAAAAACAGAAAAATGTGCTGTTTTTCTGAAGAACTCTATCTGGAGACGCGAATGAACTTAAAGAACAATGTTTGCAACGCAATGGACAATTGCAGAATGGTTTCTGGGGCATCTTTTAATGGGGCTTCCGTGGGTATCGGTCAGATACACATGGTTATGGCCTGTCTCTGTTCTGCAAATATTGGCTGTGAAAAGAGGGGTAAGAAGGAAACGTGGCATAAAGAAGATCTCTTTGCTTGCTTCATCCAGTAAGACCGCACAGCTACTCTCCTTACTTATATTGATGAAAGCTGCCTCCTTTCTACTTCGCCCCTGTCTTTGCTTTTTATCCTATTTTTTATCCTTTCGTATCGCGGGAAGGTCTAATATAATATCCAAAAAGGATATTGAATCTGAAGTGAAGTTTCTTTCGGAGGTTTCTACAAGTCTGGATGAGAATCCTTAATCATTCGGTTCCATAAGGATGTTCTTGATGGGGAACGTTTACCTTGCTTTTTGCGAGAAATGCTTCTACGAACAACTTTTATCAAATAATTTTAGCAAAGTTTTTCGTTTAGATCTACATCGTTAAAAGAGCAATTGTTCCGGAACAGATATTTACCCTGTTTTAGATATTCAAATAGGACACAATTCCGTCTATCAAAAGCCGTCCTTTTGGTGAAACCGCAATACCAGACTGCGTCTCGATCAAAATATTTTGCTCTCGCAAGATTCTTAGGTGTGATGATGTCTGAAGGGCTCGAACAAGCTTTGTCCCGGCACTGTTCTCCAGTTGTTGCCATAGAACACCTTCTTTTACTCTTAGCCCCATTAATAGGTGTTCTATAAGACGCTCTCTCGAAGAAAGGTAGTGCTTTGTTGCAAGGCCACCCTTATTTTTGTTTGCTGAGTTTTGCCATTCAGCTAGATTTGAAAATGCAGTAAGGGCCATATGTTTGCTTTTCTGGCTAATACGACTATGAGCTCCTGGCCCAATTCCTAGATAATCTTGATATCGCCAATAAGCTAGGTTGTGTTTGCAAGCGAATTGTTGTTTGCAGAAGTTGGATATTTCATAAGCGGTATATCCATTTTCTTCGGCCAGATGTAAGGTCAACTCTAGAAAATTTCCTGTTCGCGATGCCTTCGACCGTTCTGCGTGGCGTTTTATGAGCGTTCCTGGCTCAATAGTGAGTTCATACAGAGACAAATGCGGGCTATTAAGGGTGAAAATTTTTGCTAACTCCTTCTTCCACATTTGCAATGATTGTCCATGTCGCTTGTAAATGAAATCCAAATTGTAATTTATAAATTGATCTCTTGCCCAAGAAATAGCCTGCTGTGCGCATTCTAAAGAATGCGTCCGTCCTAAACGTGCCAAGTCAGTACTACTCAAAGCCTGAATCCCTAAAGAAAGACGGTTAATCCCTGCTTGAGAGAACGCTGCCAAACGATCGGGAGTTATGGTATCTGGATTAGCCTCTAACGTAATTTCTGTAGAAGAAAAATCAACGCGCCAAATAGTGCGAACGTACTCAATAAGGTGAGAAACAGAGGAAGGAGCAAGAAGCGAAGGTGTTCCTCCACCAAAAAAGATGGATTGAAGGACATAAGAAGAAACATGATTGCCCAAAATATGATGTACATGCCACTCTAATGATGCGATTAAAGCGCGCACCCAAACTTCTTCCTCCTTGTCTGTAAAAAGAGGTACGGTAACACTGTTAAAAGCACAATAAGCACACTTCGATCGACAAAATGGCCAATGAAAATAAAGCGCTAATGGTAAAGGAGCGGAATCCATAAGCTGAAGCGTAGCAAGAGATCTCTCATTAGGCTATTCTAGCACCTGAGTTTTTGGAAATATCGTTCGTCTCTTTCCTGAGCTTCTCTTTAAGGTTGTTGCACAGGAATATTTGCTGCAAGGCTTCCTTTCTAAATAGGAGACGAAATGATGTGCGGGATGCGGGAAAATGCCAGATGGTGCAAAATGCGCAAAGATTTTCCACGGGTTTAGGGAAAAGAGAAGAAAAGCTTAAGCTCGTCAAACAAAAGAGGCTGATCGCGCCTTAATAGACGAAGCAAATAACACCCCTCACATCTAACCTTCCTATCTGCCCTCTGCAGAAAGATCTAAAGAACCGAGCGAAGTGCTACATGTCCTTAGAATACGTCCAAACCGAACAAAAGAATGCTCTTTGTAAAGAGTATTGCTCCTCCTCTCTTGATTTTCCCGGTATATTCCTTCCAAATAGAAGAAACCGGAGTGTAGCTCAGCCAGGTAGAGCACCGTCTTCGGGAGGCGGGGGCCGGAGGTCCGAATCCTCTCACTCCGACCAGTTGTTTCCTCGCAGCGTGATCTATATAATGCAGCTTATATAGCCGTGGAAGAGTTGCAGGAGTTTTTTATGAAAAAGGGAATCCACCCAGACTACCATGAGGTAACGGTCATCATGACGGACGGTACTTCGTTTACAACGCGAACAACGTGGGGCAAAGCCGGCGATACGATGCGCCTTGATGTGGATCCAAAGTCTCACCCTGCATGGACTGGCGTGCGTCAATTGCTTGATAGCGGAGGACAGTTAGCACGTTTCAAGAATCGGTACGAGAAGTTTGGCGTACGAACATCTTAGCTTGTCGACTCCTATACAGTCCAGGAGGAGAGGTTATTGTCTCATAATTAGCAAATTCCGTGGAGGATTCCATCTTCAGACGAACGACTGATATTTTGTGACACAAGTAAGCGCTATATGAACGCTTATGGTGGCTGTTATCTTGACGTTTTTCCGTTTTCTCCCTTTCAGTTTTATAATTACCGTGCCCTTTTGGCACAACAGTATAGAGTATGCAGAAGAAACGTTAATAAAGTCCTAGCAAACATTTTTGCAGACGTGAAAACAAGATTCTTCTTATAAAGACTTCAAGCTAGTGGAATCAGATTCTCTGCAGGAAGAATACCGCGGATGCGGCCTCTTCCTGGCAAAATAGACAGAGCATCAATCGGCCGTGCGCGTAATGCTCATCCACAGACCTCCTAGCATTTCAATGCCGCGCCATTGATTTTCCCCCTCACTATTCCATGGCATGAATGTCATAGCCCGCGCTCCAATGCCACAGCAACCAGGAACAAATTCCTGTGTTATTCTGTACTTTTCTCCAAAAACCATCACATATTGAATATCCGGATTTCCATCGGGTTGTGAAAGGCAGAGTAGCTGACATAGATTAACCTCAAAATCCATTTGGTAGTGGTGATCCATCTGGCTGACGCCATCCCCCGTTCGGTGGAACAATAGGCGCCGACGAATCTCTCTGTAAGGCCGGAACAGCGAATTGAGCAAAATCAGGAAACTCTCTTCTAATACGGTCTCCATTTTCTAGGAAATATTCAAAAACGACAAGCCCTTGCGGGAAGATGGAAAAAAGAACTGCAGGATCATCAAGAGTGTAATTATAGAAAAAACTTCCTCCCGGAGCTAATACCTGAAGAAGGATCTTAAGACACTCTTTAAACCCATCAGCCGTTGAGAGAAAGTATCCTGAACTCCAGTCAGATAAAACAGCGTCAAAACCAAAATCTGCATCAGGAAAAGCATTGCGCAAAGCATTGCGAAAAGCGATAAGATGCTCTGAAAAAGTGAAATCAAAACATTGTAGAAACCACAGATGTACTCCTTCTCCTCTATCGGCGTGAACCAAACGATAACCGTTTGCATAAGGTACTTTTCCATCCGCATCTGGCTGCATCAATTGGCAGGCGGCATCGTCAGGATGCGCGGGATTGCTTCCCAAGATAAGGGCCAAACCCTTATACTCCGGATTTGCTCTCTCGGCCTCTAGGCGAGCAGATATCTCAACTGCCTTTTGACGAACTGCGTCTAAGAATCTCTCTCCAAAAAGCTGATGCTCTTTTCTTTCGTTTTCTCTTCTCTCTTCTCTCTTCACGAATCTAGAGGGGAAAGCACCCTAAATACTCCATCAAAAAAACAGCTTAATAGATCATCTGAATCATCCCCGCTCGTCCTTTTATCTTCCATCATCTTCTCGACGCTCTCTAATTCAGATATTGCAGGACTTCCTTCGGGCATTCTCCGCTTTAAAGCGGCTAAATTAGCCTTTATTTCCTCCCGGGCCCTCTCCAACGCAGCACGTTGGTCGTCCCCACGCTTTAAACACGCTTTAAATTGGCAAACAGCGTCCTTAGTTTTCCATTCATTACTTCATACATAGAATCGCCCGGATCCATCCCTTGCGCAGAAAATCCCCCAACAAAAAAGTCAATCAAACACGTCCATATAAACATTCTCTGCTTCATTTTTTCTTCCCTATTTGGAATAGGCAATAATAAACAATCGATCCACTAAATCTCAATAACCCATTTTAGCTACTTTATGTTCTATTGGAAAGTCAAAAAAGCTTAAAGTTATTTTAACGCTCTCCTCGATACTCAAATGAGTTCTCTCTCTGCGTGGCCGTGAAAATGGTCAAGACCCTTTGTGATATTGACCGGTCTGATGTGACCATGAGGGCGTGGATGCACGGATACATCACTGACGGTTTGTCAAGCACAGACATTCGTCTGACCGGCAAAGTCCATCGAACAGAGGACGGCTGGTAGTTTGGAGGATGAGGTAGTTAGTATATTTAGTATACAGTGAGGTTTTCGATAAAGAAGGGTTGTAGTTTTTTTAAGAGGCGCTGACGGTTT
>JAITIJ010000051.1 GCA_031279495.1 Holosporales bacterium
CGGGGCCCTTGCGGCCTCTATCTGTTCCTAATTGTTGCAAGGGCGCAGCCATACTGACATCACTCTTACGAATAATCTTCAACAAGAAGACTCGTATCAAAACCTATAGTAGCCGCGGCACGATGCCGCGGGGCCTTTGTGACATTAATCTATTTGGTATAGCCACAAAGGCGTCGATGCACTGACACAACGCTTACGCATAAAATCGGATGCAAACACTCGTACAGAAAGACTTTGAGGGAGGAGCCCTTGAAAATTGCTCCTTGCACATAATTTTCAATGCAAATTCTTATCCGAAGCTATAATAGCGGCGCAGTGCCGCGGGGCCCTCATGTCTTCTCTATTTCTAAAATACAGTCATGAGGGCGTGGATGCTCCTACACAACGCTTGCGCAGAAAGCTAAAACCATACCACTTGTATCGAGACAACACTCCTGACATATCACTTACGCGCAACCCCCAGAGAAGCAACTTGTATTAATGGATGCTCTAACACCATGTTTTGCACGTGACCTTCAACACAAACATCCGTCCGACAAGATTTCGCGGAAGGAGTCCTTGATAATTGCTCCTTGCACATAATTTTCAATGAAAATTCTTATCAAGAGCTATAGTAGCCGCGGCGCGATGCCGCGGGGCCTTTGTGATTTTAATCTGTTTAATAAGGCCACAAAGGCGTAGTCACACCGACGCAACGCTTGCGAATACAACCGGATGCAACCACTCGTTCGGAAAGATTGCTAGCAAAGGAATGGAAGGATGAATGGAAAGAAGGAAAGATGAGGAAAATATTGAAGCAATGGGAGAAGAGGATGAGAAAAGAAAGAGCAATTGCTCTCTGAGGTGGGGTATTCCTTCTTCCACCAGGGAAAGAAGTGTTAAGAGGAAAGAGGAAAGATGGAAGAAAGTGAGCCAGAGAGTTTTATTACCAATAGAAATATGGATGAATAAGAGAGGGAAATGAAAAAAGAGCCAGATGAAGAGACACCACTATCTGATAGGGCACTAGTATTAAGAAAAAGGAGGGAGAATGGGAAAAGAGGAACCCAGGAGACATAGAGAATACTATGCTCATCCAGAGCTGTTCATCGCCTAATTTCAGAAAGAGACAGTGTTAGAAACTCCGGGGCCAGGTGGAGATCATACGACGGTGGAACTCAAACTGAAAGCAGCAAGAATGGCGTTAGCGGATCCAGATGCGGATCCAGCGCTTAAGCAAAGAGCGGAAGAAGTTGCTCGTCTAAGTGGATAATCAGGAATGGATTCCCTTGGAAAAAGGGCGATATATGCAATGATTACTCGTCTAAGTGGATGGTCAGGACTGGACGCATCGGCATTTTTCAGAGGTACTGAATACCTTGGTGCAATATAGGGAGATGAAAAGGAATAAGGCTCAAGTGCATCCATTTCATAACGGTATTAGACAGGAATCGCTCAGAGATCAGGCTTACATTGTGTTTTTCATATTTGGGCGGCATGTTTAGGCGGCTCTGTTTGAATGGATGTTATTAAACACCAACTCTTTTAATTTCCTTTCAGCGTTGCTTAGCATTAGAGTCGATGCCGTATCACTTGACACTTCTTTTCATTTTTCTTTATGGTCGCTCTAGAGTTCGTTGAAAACACGCAGGTCTTTATGAAGAATTTTCTTGTTAGAATTTTCTTGGTATTATTTTCATTTGTTTTTTTCTGCGCCAAAGGCTTAACGACGGAGGCGCCAATACAAGTTGCGACGTGTGCGGATTATCCTCCTTTTGAGTTTTCTACAGGTGGGGAGATTGTTGGATTTGATATAGATATTGCACAGCTAGTGGCCAAAAAACTTAATAGAAAGATAGTTTTCGTAAATATGCCTTTCCCGGCCATTATCTCGGCTTTGCAGACTGGATCGGTGGACATGGGTATTTCCACCATTGCTGCAACCCCTGAAAGGCGCAAAAATATTGATTTTTCTTTGCCTTATTATATAGAGCGTCTTGCCGTTCTTTATAAAAAATGTGGAGATGTTACCGAAGAGCAGCTTAAGGGAAAGAGGGTCGCTTGCCAAATGGGCACAACGATGCAAGAATGGGTTAAGACTCACGCGCCGAATGCAGAGCTCATCCTTATGGACAATAACAACCAAGTTGTCGAGGCTGTTCATAGTGGGCAAGTTGAATTTGGTGTAATGGACGCATACCAAGCCAAGGCTTTCTGCGACAAAACTGGGTTGAAATGGAACGAAATTGCTCGTTCTGATGCGGGATATGCTATTGCATTTAAAAAAGAATCACCATTAATGGAAATTATAAATGCGGTACTAGCAGAACTAAAAGACGAAGGAGAGATTCAGAAATTAGAGGAAAAGTGGTCACTTCGTTGAGCGTATTATAGATGTTTTCATGGAGCAGCTAGCCTCTCATTTTCTTTATGTAGGTGTAGGGCTTGCCTGCACGTTAGAGCTGCTCGTGGGTGGGCTTCTGATTAGTCTCATTTTGGGGACGCTGTTGTCTATTCTGCGGTATAGTGGTGTGGGATGCATGTTTATCAAAGGGTTTGTCTCTATTATCAGGGGCACCCCTGTTATTTTGCAGTTAAGTCTTGTGTATTTTACCGTTCCGGCATTTACAGGAATTAAGCTTAGTACTTTATCTGCTGGTATTTTGACATTTGGAATCAACAGCGCCGCTTATGTTACTGAGATTTTAAGAGGTGGCATCGAAAGCCTTCCTAAAGGACAATTCGAAGCGGCGCAAACACTGGGTATCCCGCGTTTTTATACGTGGAAAGATATTATTTTACCACAAGTGACAAAAAGTGTTTTTCCATCCATGGTTGGTGAAGTCATTGCCTTTCTCAAGGAAACAGCACTAATTTCTACAATTGGGGGAATGGACGTTATGCGCGCGTCTCAGATGCTTGCAGCGGAACAGTTCACATATTTTATGCCTCTGTGCATAGCTGGCATATATTACTACACCCTTGTTTTGCTTATTGAGTATATAGGAAAGAGGGTCGAGCGCGCTTATGATCAAAATCCACCAAGCGCGTAAGGCTTTTGGCCGAGTCCAGGTGCTGAATGGCATAGATATTGAGATCGCAAAGCAACGTATTGTTGGACTCGTTGGTCCCTCAGGAAGCGGGAAATCGACGCTGTTGCGATGCATTCAAGGATTGGAGCGGCTTGATGCGGGAGAAATTTCTTGCGATGGCCCTGTAGGGTTCATCTTTCAAGATTTTCAGCTTTTTCCTCATATGACTGTTTTGCAAAATATCACATATGCTGCAAACATAAAAAATAAGGATAAAGATAACGAAAAACTGGCAAATGAATTACTTGCGCGCCTTGGCCTAACGTCCAAAGCACACGCTTACCCAGAACATTTATCTGGAGGACAAAAGCAACGCGTTACACTCGCAAGAAGCCTGATGATCCATCCTAATACTTTATTGTGTGACGAGCCCACTTCAGGATGGGATGTTGCAACGACATCCGATGTTGTGACGTTGCTGAAATCGATTCAGCAAAAGGGAATGACCTTGGTCATTGCTTCGCACGACCTTGATTTTCTAGCTCAAATAGCAGAAAGAATTATCCTTCTTAAAGAAGGTAAAATCGGAGCGGATGTTACTCTGAACTCTTCCTCTGCTTACGTAGAGCATTTAAAAGAGCTCTGCAATTCTACGTAGATTAAAAAAAATATTCGGCGATATATTTTTGGAGGTTTCTGACATCGGCGGTTCCCTAGCGTCACGTGCATACTGAGTTACTTGTTTTTGGAAAGAGAAGAGAGTCGCGGAGGTTCTATAGCA
>JAITIJ010000021.1 GCA_031279495.1 Holosporales bacterium
AAAACGTGTTTGGTCTTCTTGAGAACGCCCATCTAAAAAAGAGACATACCATAGTATGTTTAAAAAAAACTTGCCACAGGAGCTGGGTAAATATGGATGAATTTATAGCTTCGAAAAAAGAACTTCAATAGGATCTCTTTTAGCGTCTTTTTATTGACTATTGTAATTAAAATTTTAGAAAGATTTTTATTTCGACGCATGTTTTCTTATCTGCATTTTTACACTCTATTTGTAGGAGGTTCGCTTTAACCATCTTGCCCTTTTCCAGAAGGGCTCTTATGAATCATGCCTAATGTTTCTCGTTCCGCTAGGGATTGTTTCTGTACAGCGGCACTTTTCCTGTTCTCTTCGTTACGTCGCGGCCTTAACAGGAACCTTTGCCGTTCTGTGATGTGATCTCCATTCTTCTTGCTAGAAGAAATTTCTTACAAATGCTCTACACCAAAAGCCCTTTACAGTCGAGTGATTAATGGTTGTCTCTAATGATGCGAAATTGTGAATAATGCCTCTGATTCGCCTCTTCAACCAACTCCAGAATTTCTCTATAGGCTACAGGGTCAAGACCTGGACTATATGGCGGTAAGCATATTAATGCACATCCCGCTTTCTCTATTGTTTCTTGAGTCTTCTTGTTCTATCACTAATCACTCGGCTATAAAGCGCTTTTAGCATATTGCGATAATTTCTAGGCTTTCCACTTATAAAAGACTCAGTATGTATCGAGCGCCAACCTCTGCAGAGTTCCCAAAATTATAGATCATGCGCTTTCTGAAGTCTCTTATTTTTTTAACGTAAGCCTCCTTATTTTTCAGAAGGTCCCGAGCATATTCTCCTGCGTTTTTCATGTCTTCTAGTGCGACATTTTTACCGAGGTGTTCTCTAGCCAGTATCTCCATTGGGGCGATTCCAAGGTCTAGGTAGCTCTTGTTCCTGACCTTCATATTGGTGTTGATCAACATAGCTGGACGTTCTTTAGCAAAAGCCCATTCAAAAACGATACCCCCCCAATCAGCAATCAACAAAGCAGCTGATTGGATGCTTTTAACGTTTCCGAGATTAGTTTCAAGAGTGAATAACCCTTTGTTTTCGAAGTGTCTAGAGATATCCGAGATTAGTTTTTGTTGTCGTTTTAGCAATTCATCATGTGGTCGCGCGATAACTCTGAATCCGCTCATTAAAAGACTGTGCGCTAATGGAACAATGCAACTTTCAAAAATATTTCCCTCATGCCAAGAGGGTGCAATAAGAACGGCGTCGCTCTTTATCGAACAATCCTCACTCTTTTGTTGTTGTACGATGTCATCCAGATACGGATACCCCACTTCTATATTTTTTTATTAGGCAACAAGTACTTCTGTTCTCTTTTCAGAATTTCCTCTTTTTGGTAAGGGCCAACGCAAAAAATTGTATCGTAATAGTCAAACGCCCCATCTCTATGGGACATAGTGGTTGAATTCATTGTATGCATAGCATATATATGCACCACATTTTTATTGGAAGAACGTTTCACCGCAAACTGATGCAGGTCGTCCATTGTGTAAATAAGGGCACGGGCATCTGTGTGTTTCGCGATATAAGGGAAAAATGATGCCGCGTAAAATTTCTTGATACGCTTGTTATCATTTTTGAAGATAGGGTCCTCTGCTTCCGATGTGATGTAACAAAGATCGTATGACGAGTTCTTTAAGATATAATCGATGTATCCGCTAAAATAGCGGTAATAGAATGCGCTTTCCGCGTAAAAAGTGATCCTTCACGAGGAAGCGTTTTCACTCGAAAAATAGCGATTCAGATCAATCGCTTCGCGCAATATCCTCATTCTTACTCATTTTTAGGTCTTGCCCCGGGGATGAAAAGAAGTGTACGCAAACCTATACTGACTTTAAGCACGATTCTCACTTTTCGCGCAATACATAAATTTAACAAGGTAGAATCTCTGAAGCAATCTTTTTCTTGAAAAAGAATAAACAATGGTATGAGATCGAAATAAAGATCAAATCCATCAAATGAAATCGGATAACCAAGCCCTGCTGAATGAGATAAATTCTCTACTCCTTCCACCGCTCAGTTTTTCCCATCCAAAAGAAAACACATTTCCAAGGGGAACAATAAGAACACAGCAAGGAACTCAAGAGGGACACACTAGACAAAGACAAATCTTTCTCTCCTTCTCCTCTGGAAGAATACAAGGGGCTTTCTTTAAACAAATGAAAGCCCCTCTCTGCAAAAAGGGGAGATGTTTGAGAACACAGAAAGCTCAAGAGCTCCCCCATCCAGCAAAACTCAGTGCGGTCCTACCCTCTTCTTTCAGTCGATAAAATTATGTTTTTAATTCCTCTGTCCTGTTGAAGGATGTTTCTCGCTATCTCGTTACAAAGAGAGTAAAGCCTCCAGGAGGCGTAAGGGGCTCCCTCAACAAACGTTCTTACTTCTTGATTACTTCTACAATACTTATATTTATCTTGCATAATACTTATTGACAACTGATGTTTTACTCCTTATATAAGACATATCCTTAATAAGGAGTAATAAAATGTCTGTACGATTACACAAATTGATCTTCTCGATAAGAAAGAAGA
>JAITIJ010000060.1 GCA_031279495.1 Holosporales bacterium
CAAATCACACCTGCAGGAAGATCTGGAAAAACCAACGTTTCTTTATAGAAACAGGGATCTGTGCCGTCTTTGGGCGCAAAAATCCAGTACAATTCTTCTGTTGTGTTGCAAAACCAGAAGCGTCCATCCCAGCATATAAGGCGCTGTGAAGGCAATTGCATAGCTGGAGGCATATTACGCCTCTCTCGTGAAAAATGGAGAAGGTTCTTGCTTTTTTTTATAAGAGCTCGTCCTAAAGTAAAACGTATGTTTTCTAAAGAAACAAGCTTCTGACAGGCGCGCGTAAGCTCTAATGCGTTAGGTGGATATGCCTTGCCCCCCACACCACTGATAACACGCCGCAAGACATAACGCTGCAAGGAAAGAGAAATTTGCCGAAACGGCTCTACGCGCAAGAAAAGGCGATTTTTGAGAAAAAAAGCATGGTGTTTTAGAAAACGAATCGCTGCTAAAGTGTGCAAACGCCGTTTTGCAACGTAAAACCTGTTCACAAGAACAAGCTCTCGAAAAGTGTCTTGATCGGTGTGTTGCAATCCTTTCCGCCACAAAACCCGTCTAAAAAACGGATCATTGTTGCTGGAATCATTTGTCCAAGACACACCGTACCGCAACAGTAAATGTTGTAGATCAAAACGTGAGACACAGAGCAATGGGCGCGCTACGACCAGCTGAGCATGGATCAGTCGACAAAGGCTCATACCTGCAAGACCGAAATCCCCACTTCCTTGGACGGCACGTAAAAGCATCGTCTCTATCTGATCATCTCGTGTGTGGCCTACAAGCAACACTCGCGTTTGATGTCGCCAACAGGCCTCTGTGAGGGCGTCATACCGCGCACGACGTGCTGTTTTCTCGATGTGACCGCGCGAAAGAGTTGCTGCAGGTTTCCAATAGAGAATCTCGTGCGGAATTCCAAGTGATTGAGCATATCGCTGCACTCGCAAAGCTTCACGTGTCGATTCCGGTCGCAGATGATGATCAACTGTAAAAGCAACAAGGGGCTGTCCTATGACCTGACACCAGGCATACGCTAACAACAACAGGGCGGTGCTATCACTTCCCCCAGAAACAGCAACAGCAATCTTGGTACATGCGAACGCCTCTTGACGCTTGATCTGTTGAAGGGCAACAGCGAAAGCTTGGCCAACAGACGTTGTAAGAAGACTCATGTTGTCTTTTTGAGAAGCTCCCGTGCCTTTTCTCGTATTTCAACTGCTGCATTAGGGTAATCTTGGAGCAATTTTTGCAAGGTTGTACGCGCTTCTTTGGTCTTTTTAACAGCAATAAGAGAGCGTGCAAGTTTTAGAAGTGTTTCAGGTGTGCGGCGTCCGTGTGCATCAGCTTTATACCCCGTTACAAAAGCTAGCGCCGCTTCTTGGTAACGCCTCTGCGCAAAAAAGACTTCTCCCAACCAATATTGCGCAACCGCAAGATCTGATTTGGTAAGTTTTGTTGAGCTATAAGACTCTAAAATGTGTTGCGCTTCTTCGTATCGACGTTCATTGAACAATGTGCGTGCTTTTTCTAAAGGATGTGAGGTATCAAGTTCCTCTGAAGTTGCGTTTTCATCCGATGAGTTTCTTGCTCCTTTACCCAGAGCGCTCTGAAGCTCGGTAAAGCGCAGATCCACATCGGCTTTCAACTTGTCTATCTCTTGCCGTAATTGTTCTAGAGCATGTTGCACCTCTTCTAACTCTCCCCGAAAAGATCGCTGCTGATCTTCTATGCCGGTCAGTCGCGCAGTGGTTTGCGCTGGATTCATGCCCACAGCAAAAGCCGTTGTTAGGAGACTGATACACAGAACGCCAATTCGAAGATCAGCCATATAGGCACCTCCCCATAGTTATCTTATTCCATCCTACAGAGGAATAGTTAGTGCCGCTAAAAAGAAACAAGAGAATGGTCAAGACCATTCATCTATTTTGAGTACGCCCCTGAGCAAATAACGTACTTTTTGTCTTTTGTCAACTTGCATACGCCGACTTTGCTCTCAATTTCGTTTGTCTCTGGATTTGGCCATTTGAAGGGTATCTCTGAATAGCCATTTTTTATAGCCACATCTAAATACTCTTTAACAAAAAGCTTTCCATCTGGATCTGTCAGTTCATAAAGATTCTTGTTGACTAATTCTTGGTTGACGGCATGTGCAATCATATATCCACGTGGTTCAACCTGGTACATAAAAATGTATAAAGCTCCGCGACACCAACGCTTCTCTTTGCCGGAGTTGATTTCTTGAACAATGGGTTCTGGACCTACTTCATCTACATATTTGATTGCCTCTTCTACCATGGCTCCAGCTGCTTTCACAGACGGCCTATTATCATGCGAAAAGAAATATATACCCGCCCCCAACGCAAGAGCTGCACAGGCAGCAATGGCCCCTTTTAATATTCCATTCTTATTTAGCATTCTCTACTCCTTTATAAACTGCAGTACGCGCACTCTTCCTGATAAATCTTTATAGGATTGAGCATAACGAAGGATGTTAAAGATTTTCTTAACAGCTCTCTGTTGACCTTGGCCGACTTCCAAAAACAGCTGACCCTTGTGACACAACAAAGGCATAATGGAAGAAGCTATTTCTCTGTAGCATGCAAGCCCATCCTCTCCTCCATCTAGCGCTATAAGTGGATCATATAAAACAGACTTAGGAAGCGCCGGTATGTCTCTGCGTGAAATATAAGGAGGATTCGAGATAATTACTTCAAAATTATGTTTTTGGGCCAAAGCAGCGGTCCAGTTACTGCAAATAAAGTGGGTGCGGTTGGCTGTCCCCAAGCGTACGGCATTTTTTTGCGCCACAAACAGCGCTTGCAGGCTGCAATCCACACCAATGCCACGCATATATGGGCGGTGAACAAGAAGGGTTCCCAGCAAACACCCACTTCCTGTTCCAAGATCCAGGATCTGACTGCTGGTAGTATTTTCTGGTATGGCCTGTAAAACTGCTTCTATTAGCGTTTCTGAATCTGGACGGGGATCCAACACATTCTCATTCACATAAAACGTCTGATCCCAAAAGGCGCGCGAGCCAATGAGCTTTGACACTGGACACCCGGCCTTGTGCTGCACGATCAGAGTGCGGAAACGCTCCGCATCAGCGGGCGAAACGGTGTGTGCGCGAAAATCCTTTGTTCCTAAAACAAAACAGAGAAGTAGCCGCGCTGCGGTTGTTGCAGAGGCTATCTTTTCTTTGCGTAGGATTGCCACCCCTTCAGCAAATACATCCTCTGACCTTAATTCCACTAGGCCGCTGATAGCTTCCGCACTAAGCGGTCCAAGAAAGGGGTTAAGCTGTGAAAAGAAAAGCCCTCTAGAAAGTCACGTGCCTCATCTTGATCAAAAGGTCGTGGCGATTTATCCGGGAAAATAGACACGTCACGACGTAATGTAACCAATGTACGAGAAAGCACCGCAAGCTCTTTGTTAGCACTGATCTTCTCTCGGATATTCTGTGAAGAGATTTCATGAAGATGTGCGTAAATGCCCTCTAAAGACTGGTAGGCTTGCAGCAGGCTTGCTGCTGTTTTTGGGCCGATGCCTGGAATACCAGGAACTCCATCACTTTGATCACCGACAAGCGCTTGGAAATCGATCATTTGCTTTGGAAAAACACCATACTTGCCCATAACGTGCTCGGGAGCCACAGAGACCTTTTTAATTGGGTCGTAGACGGATATCGCTGGACTTAGTAGTTGCAACAAGTCCTTATCCACACTCACGATAGTACAAGTTTGTGGAGGTATAGGAATCTGGGCGGAAAAACTAGCGATTAGATCGTCTGCTTCGAAATCTGGATGTTCGTAGTAGGAAACGCCAAAAGCGGCACAGAACTGACGTACTAGCGGAAACTGAAAAGCAAGATCCGCAGGAGTTTCTGCTCGGTGCGCTTTGTACGCTGGATACAATTTATGCCGAAATGTTTGTCTTCCTGCATCGAAAAAGACATGCAGTGCGTTTCGTCCGACCTGCATCAAGAGGGGCAAAAGAAGGCGTGCGAATCCATATAATGCCCCTATCGGACGATTTTTATCATCTGTAAGTGGGGGAAAGGCGTGAAAAGCACGATGGATGAATCCGGAACCATCTACCAGTGTATATGCAGTATTCATCCTATTTCCTCTTTAATGAATTGAGTTTGAGGCCTGATGTTTCTCATACATTGCCATAAAATCGACAGGAGCAAGGTATAGAGGCGGAAAGCTTCCCTCTCCGGTTATATGTGCCACGATATTTCGCACGAAAGGGAACAGAAGGCGCGGGCACTCGATGTAAAGAGCCAATGGCAACATGTTCTCTGGAATGCTTTCCAAAGAGAAAACACCTGCATATACCAGCTCCAGCACAAACAACGTCTCTTTCCCCTGTGCAGCAGAAGCTTTTGTCTCTAAAAGCACCGCATGAGTGCTCTTTTCAAGAGAAGAGGTGCTTACGTGCATGTTTATTTGCAAATCTGGTACAGCTTCTCGCGAGACACGCGTTGCCCCAGGTGCCTCGAATGATAAATCTTTAATATATTGTGCTAAAATGCTAATAGATGGTGCGGGCGTTTCTTTAGGTGTCTCTTTCTTTGCCATTTGCGCTTTTCTCCGTTCTCTTGTATACGCTCTTTATGTAGGCCTATCAGAAGTTCTAAAGTGAAGCAACAATGGGAACCTTAGTTTTTGCGGTTTTAACGTGTTTTCTATTGCTTCAATTGCATGCCATCCTGGGGCGTGATGTAGGGCATCGGCCATCTTCCAAACACCAGAAAAACATCCGAAACATGTTCAAATCTACAGTGAACATTTCTAAGAGCAATAAGAGTAAACCGATAGCGGTAGCAACAGAACACGTATCCTCTTCTTTTTTTAAGGCCTATCCAGCCTTTAATCAGACTGCTTTTCTGAAAGGCTCAGAGGCTGCTTTTACTTTCATCCAGAAAGCATATGCTTCACGTGATCGTGCGGGCCTAAAAAAACTTTTGACCGCAGAACTGTTTCAGGCCTTTGACAAGTCTTTGACAGAACAAGAACAACGTGGCGAATGTATGGAAAGTTCCTTCCTTGAAATACGCTCTTCTGTGCTTAAAAACACACGCGTCCACACTGGCGCTTTGTATGCTTCTGTGGAATTTGTCTCCGACCAATGCTTTGTTTTGAAAAACGCACAAGGGGCCATTTTAGCAGGATCGGCGGAATTAATCAGAACCGTAACCGATACCTGGGTATTTACACGCCAGACAGCCTCTTCTTCCTCTAAATGGTATCTTGCTGAGACGGTATCTGCTGAACGTGCTTCCCCATAACTAGTATGCGGCTATGTATGGCGCGCCCGAGAGGATTTGAACCCCTAACCTCCAGATCCGTAGTCTGGCGCTCTATCCAATTGAGCTACGGGCACCTTGAGTGTCTTCTAAAGGAAATCACCAGTAGACGCAAGAATCCTATTGCCAGTTGCCAGAAGAGGTTTGTTGCTTGTATATCACACTTGTTGTAAATTTGAGGCGCGCATGATGGTTATTTCCTTGTCTCTTATGCAGAATATAAAAAGGTTTTTCAGGGAGGAGATTTTATGAACAAATTAGGACGATTAGGGACGGTGGCTGTGTGCGCGTTGCTATTGACGGAGGTGTTAGCAGCAGAGGGCGCAAAAGTAAAAAAGGCCACAGCACAGGAGGAACAGCAGCAAGAAATAGCAGAATTGAAACAAGAAGTGAAGCAACTGCGCGCCGAACAAGCTGCTATAAAGGCTCGTCAAGAATCGGCTTGCGAGGGTACCTGTGAAGACAAGGAAACAAGCAGTGAAAGTAAAAGGGAGCATGCTGTAGACCCAATTGTCGTACAGCGACTTGGGGAAAAGTCTGTTGGCTTTATGCCAATTCCTGGAACGTCTGCTTATATAAGGCTCTTTGGCACAGTAAAGGTGACGGGGGTCTATGACCAACACGAAGCAAAAAACGGCCCTGCCTATGATCACTTTATGGCGGCAAATATCCTACGTCCAGGAGAGGGCTCGAAAAAGGGAGAGATTCGCTTACATGCGCGCGAAAGTTCTTTTGGTATTGAAACTCTTTCTTTATTGCATTGGGTTAATGGTGGCGATATTGATTTCGGCACTTATTTTGATATGGATTTTTTCGGCTCAACCCAAACAGAGGAATCGTTATTCACGCCATTATCTTTGCGTGTTAAAAGAGCGTATATAAAGATTGGCAACGAGACATGTTA
>JAITIJ010000076.1 GCA_031279495.1 Holosporales bacterium
ACTTGTACTAAAGTTGTGCATAACCCCGTCACAAAGACGCAGCTGCATCGACATAACCCTTACGAATAACCTTCAACAAAAAGCCTCGTTCTGAGTTGTTATAGCCGCGGCGTAGTGCCCCCTCGCCTGTTTGGCGCGGCCTCTATAAGTCCTGGACAAATAGGACTTTTGAAGTTCTTTCTTGGTCGTCAGGGATCCCTTAAAGAAGGGAAGGCCCTCTCCTCCCCATCTTTCTTCTTCTGTAATTCTCTACGCTTTAATTCTATTACTCACTCAAAGATAAGAGCTCCTCAAATCACACCGTCTGCTTTGCGGAAGCGAAAAGCGAAAAAAGCCAGCAGCTAAAAGTCGGCTTTCACTCCGATCATGACGCGATTCAAATTACTAGAGCCATGCCGTTCTGTCTTACGCTGTCCCCATAGGTACTCTACCCCAAGGCGCATATTCTCGAATCCATCAGGACGCCAATGAATGTTCGCATTCACAGAATGTAGCTCTTTGTTCACCGGATTCGTTGTCATGGTCTTACGGAAATGATCGTTGTTTTTAGTATAGATACTCCCAACCGATAGAACCGACCAAAGAGATTTGTTCCAGAAATGCTTATAAGCAAGGAATCCTCCAATAGAGCGCTGCGTATGCAAATTGCCATTCGCATCTAAAAACGCCGCTGTACCACTCGTTTCAAATACGTATCGTCCGACACCGCTTCCGCCGTTCACTTGCACACTCACCTCGTCTTTTCCAAAGACTTGAAAGACACCGCCAGCACCAACGACCAATCCTATGGCTTGACTCTTTATATCCGATTTTTTTGTATGCAAATGCCGGAAGGCGCCACGGAAAGAAAGGTGCTGCTTATCTTTCTCATTGAAGATAACACTTACCCCAACATCAGGAACTTGATCAACAACAAGGTTGTTGAACGCCTTGTCATTGCTCTGATCCAAGGCATATCGACCGTTCGCTTTAGTAAAGTTCGGCTTCCCGTTGGTATCTAGGTACTCCCCTTCTGGATTTTCTACCGTGGTCACCACACGAAGCTTATCGCTCACGCGATGCGTATACCGCATTTGTGGTGATCTAAGAGAAACAGCACCAACAGGAGGCGCAAACTCAACATGATCAACAAAAGCCTCATAATCGCAGAACAATCCCCAGTACTGTCCAATGATAAGGGGTCCCCACTCAACGTACGCATGGCGAATACGGAAGATAGCTTGGTTCGTCGTATTTTCTCCCCCTATCAAGTCCTGCGCTCCATACAAATCACTTTCCAAGAAAAGGCGCACATCAGTTTCTTGACCGCTCCAACGGCCTAATGTACAAGCCTCTACACCAAATCGGGTTTCTTTTACGTGAGCACGTGTTGCATGTCGATCTCTTTTCGGAATAGGAAGACTTGAGATATGCATACAGTCGTATCCAGGACCGTTTTCTACAGAGTTATTAACGTCGTGAATCATCTGTAGCCGCATTGATGCCCACGCCCTTATATCGGACTTCATGCCAGGAATCCGAATGTATCCAGGACGCGCTGTTTCTTCTTGTTTTTTTTGTTCTAAAGCAGCTTGGCGTGATTCTAACAGCACTACGAGCTCTTTGAGCTCTGCCAACTCGGCTTGTGTTGCTGTTTCCACTGCTTGATCTTTTCGTTCCGAAGAGACCTGGCGAGCTTCTAACATTGCTATACGCTCTTTCAATCTTCTAAGTTCGTCTTGTGTCGCTGTTTCGGCGCTTGCTTGATCCATCTTCGCCACTTGCACCTTGCGTTCCGAAGAGACTTGGCGAGCTTCTAACATTGCTATACGCTCTTTCAATCTTCCAAGTTTGGCTTGCAGCGCTGTTTCTGTTGCTTGCTCTTTTTGTTCTGAAGCAACTTGGCGTGACTCTAATAACGCCACTAGCTCTTTAAGCTCTGCCAGCTCGGCTTTCTGCCCCTTTTCGAACTCGTCGTCTGGAGATTCTTCCTCAAGGTGCGTGTGCCCTTCCGTTTCTGCTTCTTCTGCTTCACCAGAACTGATCATGGGGACAACGCTAAGGCCAATACTAAAAGCTGTTATAGGAAAAACGCGAAACCAGCTCATGTGTGTCTCCTTAATTCTAGACTAATATACCTGCTCTTGATAGTGGAAGACAATCATTAAAATTTTCTATAAATTAAACGAGATTTTCGTTGCGTAAAGAACATTGCTTGAGAGCTCTTATGGTAGTTTGCTGTTGGCGCTCTTATCGTGTCATGTGTTCATGTTATACGTTTTATACGTTCATGATTATTAAATGTACAGGCTATGATGAGGAGCGCTCAGGCAACAATTCTTTTCATAGAACCTAGACAAGATTAAAGCTGGATTCTACCGTGTTTTTTTGAGGAAGCGGCTATTGCTAGCTCTGGGTTTTTGATAGATAAGTAAGAGGTGCATGGAATATATTTACACTCGACGTGATTTACTAAAGGAAACGGAAAAATATCAATATTCTCCATATCACGGGAGGGAATTTATAGATGCTTATTATAAACAAAGGAAAGATTTCTTAGGCGGGCTACCATCAAAAGAAAAAAGGCATGATCTCGCGCATCTTTCTGGAAACACCTTTGCTTTTCTAAAGGAATTTTCAGAGCACTACGACAAAATAGAAGTCTCTCCTGATTGCGGGTTTGCTCTTTTCTTAAAAAGATTCGAAGTTAGCAAAAAGATCTGGACTTATACGGACGAGAATTTTAGACCATTAGAAAATGCCGTTAATGATAATATAAATCTATATATTTTGTTCTCATATTGCTGTTATTTAGCCTACATAAAGACAAGACACTTATCTTTTTTAAATAGTCTAATAAAATCAAACGACATTATTACTTCTCGGAGAGACTGCTATAGTGGTGTCGATATAGAAATGTTGCAGAAAGTGATAGAAAAAGAGCTTGAATGTGTTCAGGAGTCGGAGAGGTATTAGTGTGTGATTTCTCCATTATTCTTTCTGATTCTGCAAGAGCAAGATCCTATATTCAACAGCTTTGTGCGCATAGCTTATTTCCAAAAGAAATTTTGTTAATGCCGGGAGAGTGGACGCCCCCAGAGAATGTAGTTTCTTCAGAGCAGGTACACTTTGATGTGCGAAAGCCTGTTCAAGAAACGGTAAAAGAATATAATCTAGAGGTAATTCCATGTCAGACGCAAGACATCAACTCTGAGGATACTGTAAAGAAAATAAAGGATTCTTCTGGGAAATTTGTTGTCTTGGCAGGTGGAGGAGGGCAAATTTTAAAAAAAGAAATCCTATCGCAAGGAGTGCCAATCCTACACATTCATCCTGGTCTTGTCCCACAGTTTAAGGGTAGTACAACAATCTATTATTCCATACTGGCGGAGGGAAAGGTTGGAGCTTCCGCGTTTTTTGTCAATGAGCAGATTGATGAGGGCCCAGTAATTTTAAAAAGAGAGTTTGATCTACCGAGAGGCATTAATCTGGATTATGTTTTTGATCCAGAAATAAGGGGATTAACACTAATTGATGCAATAAAACAACTCACAATGGACATGACAGTAGAAAAACAAATCGGAGGGAGTAATTTTTTGCCTTATTTCATTATACATCCAGTCTTGAAGACTATCGCCTTGCTAAAGTTGTAAAGAGGTGAGAAAAGTCTATGGAAAATGAAGACAACAAAACGTTTTATGGGTGTACTGATCAAGATTGCCTAAGTTTTTTGGAATTTGGCGAAATCGATCTTAGGAACCAGAAAGGTCGAGAATATCATCAAACTCTTTAGCAATAACATTCAAGAAAAGCTCTCCGCTTACCAAGCCACATGCATCGCGCGATCGTATCAGCATTTTAAACGCACCATTAAAGCTTTGATCAAATCCTCTTTTAGAGAAAAAGACAAAACTCTTGTCCGAACGTTCCTTGTAGACAAGCAACATAGTTCCTGAACATCTGGAAAAGATACGCTGGGCCCGTTCCTTCAAAGCAGGAAAAGACCACTTCATACATCAAAAAGCTTTCTACCCAAAAATAGCCACGATCTATCAGCTCATAAACATCTTTCGCTTCTTTGAAGTGATTGTAACGCTCTTCCAATTCTTCTTGTGTCTGAGGCAAAACAGGAGATCCTCACATCCTTTTCGGATAGTCCTCCTTTGTGACCTTTCCGTCTGTGCCAATCTCCCAAAAAATGGACCGTCTCCCAGATTCCATCTCCTCTGTATCAGGATACGTATATTCCCTGCCTTTGCGTTTTCCGCAGGATGACTAATGAAGACTCTGTGGCAGAAGATTATTCCGATGCACTGCGTGCAGAGCCATATTCTTGGCTTATACTAAAATTCTATCGTTGTTTCATCTGTAGCATATAGCACAAACCTGTTTCTGATTTCACCAAAACGAGCAAGCTTGATGTAAGTCAAACCCGTTACTCTAATACAGTAAATTCTTGCAGTATGATTTTCGTCGCTTTTATTGTAGAAAAAGCTCCTTAATTGTATTGCTTCGTCTGCAATAGTTTTTAAATGCCCTATAGAAGACTCAATATATATTGAGCCCCAACCTCTGCAGAGGTTCCGGGGTTGTAGATCATGCGTTTTCTAAAGTCCCTTATCTTTTTAACGTAGGCATCCTTCTTTTTCAAAAGCTCCAATGCATATTTTCCTGTGTTT
>JAITIJ010000043.1 GCA_031279495.1 Holosporales bacterium
CCTCCTATAGGACCACATCCCCTGGATCCTTGAAAAAAAGAAAAGTAACCAGAGAAAAGTGCCATGAGACAAAAGATACAGCTGTTCTACTATTAACAAGAGTACACATTGGCATGGAGGTATGATCCTGTCTTTCCCTCCTATAGGACCACATCCCCTGGATCCTTGAAAAAAAGAAAAGTAACCAGAAGAATATGCATAATACTCGTAAACTTCTGATCATAATGCATATTATTAATCCAACACAAAGAGCGAAGTCTCATCTGTAATTTCAAGAAAAACAGTGTTTTTATGCCGTGATCTTGTTGTTTCGATGTAGAATGCCTCACTAAGACAACAGAAAGAATGTAGCGTGCCCGTTAGAAGAGCCCTTTTCGCTGGAACTTTTAATCCTTTCACCATTGGTCACGCCTCTGTGTATACGCAAGCGTGCGAGATTTTTGAGCCGGAAAACGTCTTTATTGGCATTGCGAACAATCCGCAAAAACAGCCGCAAATAAGCAAGGATCATCTTTGCTGGATGATTCATGCTGTAACCCCTCATGTTATGATTGTACCAGAGCGAACAATGGTTGCAGATTTTTGTAGAGAACACGGTTTTGGTTTCCTCGTACGTTCTATTCGCAATGCTATTGACCTTGTTTATGAGATGGAGATGTGCCATTGGAATCGTCAATTTGGAATTGAAACATTATTTGTTCCATGCGATGTCCGCTTTGAAAAGATCTCGAGCTCGCATGTACGGGAACTTGATTTTTATGGAAAGGATGTTCGGGACTATTTTTCACCTTTTGTCTTCGAACGTTGGAAAGATCGTCCCAAAAGGATCCTTGTAACGGGTGGTATCGGACAAGGGAAAAGTGGTCTCATTGAGGCATATTTTAAGCGTCACGTTGCCTGCTTTGATTTTGATGCTATCGCTAAAGAAGTGCTGTCGGAGGATATGCGACTATGTCTTGCACAAGGAATTGCGATTGGTTCTTTTGCGGATTCCACAAAAGTACTTAATGCAGCAGGAGAGAAACTTTTAGCCGCTTTTCAGGATCTCCCTGAAGAGACCGTTGTTGAAGCTTCTGCACTTGGGGTATATACGGAAAATCCACAGAATTCTCTGAATGCCTTATATAAGGAATGCTATATCGTGCATGTTAAGCATTTTAGCTCCTTAAAAAAGCGGGATTTAGATGCTGATTTTGTAGCACGTATTCAAGCCATACAAAAACCGCCGCGCATAATCGATGCGGTCATAGATGACACTGTGCAACAAAAAGCCCAAATAGCTCATTTGTGCGAGCATGCTTTGCTATTGTGTCGCAAGAACTAACTTACTTCCTTTTCCGCAAAAAGTGAAACAACGTCTTGTACAGTACTGCCAGTCATACTAAATGCTCTTAACAGATCTAAGAAACGCGACCTCACTTGCGCATCGTTAATGTGATAATAAGCGCGAATAAGGTCGTATGTCTCGCGACGCTCTAAAGGATCAAGATCATATTGCCCCCGCTCCTCGCATAGCGAGAGAGCTGCAGAAGTGTTTTGCTCGCATAATCCTTCGAAAAAATAGGAAACATCCACATCCAGGGCGCGACTGAGTGCTAGCAAGCGGCTCGCGCTGATTCTATTGACTCCATGCTCGTACTTTTGCACTTGCTGGAAGGTTAGACCGACAGCCTCCCCTAAGCGTTCCTGGCTTAGCCCCAGAACAGAGCGCCTGACGCGCATGCGCGCCCCGACATGTTTGTCTACAGCCCCTGGTTGCGCTGTTTTTCGAGGGGCAAAGCTTTTGTGGTGTTTTAGAGTCTCTTTCGACATATATCTCTCCTTTCAGGAAAAGACTAAGTATTTTACCTATAAAAAGTCAATGCACTTTGTAACAAAATGGAAATATTCAACCTGAAGTTGTATACATATATTTATTCAACTTTAGGTTGAAATCTTCTTATGATTTTGTTTTATTTGAAGTACGACGAAGAAAAAACGATAAAATGCAATACGCCAATATGAAAGGGAAACTTCCTAAATATGAAAAAAATGTTGAGTATTTTGTATGCGCTGGTAATAAACAGTCCTTATATGCTGTAGTGTGAAGAGGAAGACTAGCAACCTCTTCCCCCAGGGCGGTAAAAACACACGTTTTTCCTGTGTTTGTGACATGTACAAGTGGAGCGCCTTCTTCTATTGCTCTGAAACGGCAGATATGCGCATGTTGATATAGCTCCGATGAACGTCCGAACCACGCATCGTTTGTGATGTTGAGTAGCCACTCCGCCCGCTTATAAAAAAAAGAAAAATCTCGCGGGAAAACAATCTCGTAACAGATCGAGGCTTTAAATTTCGGAATACCTGTAGGAGCAAGAGGAAAATCGGCAGTAGCAGTACAGTCAGCTTTAAAGATTGGCGTATCCACACGGTACCAAATCCCAGTTCCTGGAGAAGCATCCGCAAGACCAAGCCCTTGTGCAATGCGCCGAATAGGCAGGAACTTAGCAAATGGAGTATAATCGCCAAACGGCAGCAGACGCACTTTATCATACTGAGCCATAAGACGACCCTTCGCATCAAGAGCCACAAAACAATTGCGCACCTCTTTCTTCTCTCGTCGCAAGGCCCCCATAAGTAACATCTGAGAAGGAGCAAGGCATTGCCCTAAGAAGCGCGACAAATTAGACCCTGATTCAAAGAGGAACGGAAGAGCTGCTTCTGGCCAAATAATAATCTGCGGCAAGATCTCAGAGGAAGCTCGGCTCAGATCAAGATAAGTCTCCAGATGATGTGCGCGCAAGGGAGGCTTCCACTTTATTTCCTGAGAAATATTGCCTTGGACCAGCCGCAATATAATAGGATTGGATTGTTCTTCGTATAGAACATACCGCAATCGCAAGGTTCCTAATCCGCAGGCAATACAAAATAAAAGGCAAGCAGCTATAAGGGGCTTTTTGTAGGAACGATGCTTTTTTATAGCAATCCAGACTTCTCCGAGAAGTGCTCCCAACAATACCGTAAAGAAACCGAGGCTATAAATGCCTCCATAAGCCGCTATCTGCAGCACAGAAACAGGCCATAGCCATGTGTATCCAACCAATACCCACGGAAACCCCGTTAGAAGATGTCCCAGCAACCATTCTGCAATTGTCCATTGCGCCGCCATTAATATTGGTCCACGTCTCCAAGAAAATGCAAAAAAAAGCTGCATTTTTGCTGTCAACCCAGCATACAGGGCAACGTATCCTGGCAAAGCGATGTAAGCTAAGGGGATGAAAGCTGCAAATTGCGGCCAATTGAGTGTAAGTGGCTCGTAGAGCCAATATAGGCATACTAGCGCTTGGCCAAGCCCAAAACACCACCCGAACTTAAACCGGTGTGTTTCTGTAGAAAGGCTTCTATAAAACCATGC
>JAITIJ010000031.1 GCA_031279495.1 Holosporales bacterium
GCGGGCAAATCCACTCTTTTTGACATTCTTATGTGCCGTCAAGAAGCCGATGAAGGAACAATTACACGCTCTCGGGCGCTACACATTGCCTATCTGACTCAGCATGATGATTTCTCAGAGGACCCATTTCAAGCTGTATTTAAATTTAAAGAGAGATGGCATGAGGGCCCCGCGGCATCGGGCCGCGGAGACCATAAAGTTGATGCAGTCAGAGCTCTTAGGTTTTTGCGTGGTGATGTCGAGATGTTTGCTATTCCTGTCATCGCAGAACAATAGAAACCCTTAAAAGACCCCACCATCGGGGCTTTTCACTGGAATGGAGACACCTCAACCTGACTTTTTTTCTGAAAATGGAAAGGACTCATAATTTCCCCTTCCTTGGTTCTGGATCGTCGTGCTTATCCTTTTTCTTCGATTTATCAATACGAGAGCTTATATCCAAACCTCCGCTCTCCGCAAACCGTATAGCCGCGGCACAATATCACGGGGCCCTCATGTCATCAGTTTGTTGGATAAGGCCTGAGGGCGTGGATACCCTTACACATTACTTACGAGTGAATTTCGAGATGTATTCTTGTATCAATAAAAAACTAGGGCTCTTATTGCACCAAGTTGATAGCCCTTTCTTATGTTTCTCTTCTGAGCAAGCCACATCCTGTTCCGTCAACGAAATCAACCATCGGGTGATACTTCCTAAGCTCTTCTTCATCTTCTTATAAGGAGTGACGACCAAAAGGTTTCTACGCGGCGGAGAAGATCTGTGCTCTGTTCAACCTCTGCAAAAGCTACATCTTGTCCTGTTAACAAAGCTACTTGACGATTCAGCGCAGCATCGAATTTCTTTGTAAACTCCAACCCTTTTGCCGTTAACTTCACGACATTTACCCGACGGTCATGAGCAGAAACCGTTTGCTCAATATACCCTCGTTCGATCATCTTCTTCAGGTTATACGAGACATTCGATCCTAAATAATATCCTCTATTAGTCAACTCACTCACCGTTAAATGCGCTTTTCCCAAGTGATACAGCACCAACGCTTGAACATTGTTGATGTCATAAACCCTTAAGAGGTCCAATTCTACCCTGACGACATCTAAGAACAATCGATGAAGCCTCTCGACTGATGAGACAATGTTTAAGTAGTGATCTTTCATTTTTTACTCCTTTGCTTACTGGAGATTTCATTTTCGCATATCTTAAAAAATTGTCAAGCAAAAGAATATATTTTTGGGCTACATCTATAAAAATATGAACATAAAGATATGGAAAATAAAGAAAACTGCCCGGAGAAAGGCGAAAAACACAAAACTATACGAACACGAAAAAGAAATCTTCTCATGCCAGAAAATTCCTTCGTAAATGAAAAGAACAGTAAAAGAAAATATGAAATAGAAAAATCAAATAAAAAAACCAGATAATCAATAAATTCTACTAGAAAAACTAACAAAAGAACCAGAAAAACCAATAAAAAACTAAAATACCACCAAAATACCCACCCTCTTCCTTCGCGTTTCCCTATACCTCGTGTTCCGACACCTCTATCCACACAAAAGACGCGACTGTAGAAAGCCCAACAGTCTTCGAATTTTTACACCCTTACCTTAAAACTATCCCAGCAGTTTCTTTACCAGCGCATTCACCATCTGCGGATTGGCTTTTCCTTGTGTTGCCTTCATAACTTGTCCAACAAAATACCCAAACAGTTTGTCCTTGCCAGCTTTGTAGGCGGCAACGTGCCTCGCTTCGTGCTCTAGAACATCGCAAACAATGCGCTCGATAGCCTTTGTATCGGTAATCTGCTGCAAATTGTGCCGCGCAGCAATCTCTTCAGCTGTTCCCCTTTCTGTCTCCATAAAAGAAAACACATCTTTGGCGATTTTGCCGGAAATAACCTCTCTTAGAATAAGGCATACCAATCCCGCTAAACGAACTGGTGTGATAGGCGTCGTTTCAACAGAAACGTTCTCACGATTGAGATACGCGAAGAAATCGCCAAGAAACCAGTTCGCGAGAATTTTAGCCTGTTGCGAAGGTGAAGCAGAGATCTTTTCTCCACATAATTCGTACAAAGCCTTTAAAGCGGCTTCATAATAGGCCGCGTACTCTGGCTCAGATACGATCAGATCAGCGTCATAAGCAGACAAGCCGAATGTCTCCATAAGGCGCTGTTTTTTGAGATCTGGCAGTTCGGGAAGTTCCTTCTTCAAAGCCTCAATACGTTCCTCATCCAATTGTAAAGGAGGTAAATCTGGGTCCGGAAAGTAGCGGTAATCCTGAGCATTCTCTTTGTCGCGCATCGAACGCGTTTCCCCTGTACTCGCATCGAAAAGACGCGTCTCTTGCACCACACATGTGCCAGATTCCAGCAAATCAATTTGTCGACGCACCTCAAAATCAATTGCCTGAGCAATAAACCGCCAGGAGTACACGTACTTAATTACAGCGCGTATCCCAAGAGGCGGGTCAGGCCGATGAACGGAGACGTTTACGTCCGCCCGCAAACTGCCTTCTTCCATATTGCCGTCGCAGGTGCTCAAATAACGCAACAACATACGAAGCTTCTTAAGAAAGGCAATTGCCTCAGCACTACTGCGCATATCCGGTTTTGTGACGATCTCCATAAGTGCCACGCCAGCACGATTGAGGTCGATATATGTTGCTTGAGGATTTAGGTCGTGGAGGCTTTTACCTGCATCCTGTTCAAGATGCAGCCTTTCAATGCCTATACGCCTTGCTTCTCCTGGATTTGGTTCGATTTCCAGCCATCCTTCTCCTACTATGGGGTACTGATACTGCGAGATCTGGTATCCTGCTGGCAAATCCGGGTAAAGATAGTTCTTGCGCTCAAAAATTGAAAAAAGGTTGATTTTGGCGTGCAAACCCA
>JAITIJ010000038.1 GCA_031279495.1 Holosporales bacterium
TGGATTCGAACCAGGGCTGCCCGGTCCAGAGCCGAGAGTTCTACCGCTAAACTATCCCCCAACAGCTTTCTCATGCTACACATTTCCCAGGGATCTTCAAGATTCGTCTGCAGCCTTTCTTCTTGACAAATCGCTTAGTTCATAGGCAGACTGCTGCGTATTTAGTGGAGGGATGGCTGAGAGGCTGAAGGCAGCGGTTTGCTAAACCGCCATACGGCGTTAAGCTGTATCAAGGGTTCGAATCCCTTTCCCTCCGCCAGATATGTTTTCTTTAGTATACTCCGCGGGTTGGTGGAAATGTATAGAAACCGTTGAAATACGAGGCCTTAAGGAATTCCACCCGTTAAATGACCTTGACGTAAAAATCTCTTATAAAGACTAAATCTTGATTGATTCATGCACAAGAAATCGCGCTCTTGCGCTGGATGCTATTTAAATAGGTGGAATTTAGGTTTTTGTTTAATATAGCGAAATATTCGTCGTGCTTGTTCTTTCCTGCTAACGACGCAACCTCTGTCCGTTTAAGGATCTACTGCGTATTTGCCGTTGTATAATGCACCCGGTCGGAACGATTATTTCCGGCCACATCAGCGACAAATATGGACATAAAACACCCATGATGGTCTCACTTTTTAAATGGAGCTGGCAACATGCGACATAGGCGTATTGCCATGACTCTTTAGGAAGCGTTTCTTCCCTTCTTCTGATTGTTTTAAGAATGGCGCAAGGAACTGCCGGCGGCGGAGAATCTGACAACATAACTCTTTTAATAAAAAAACAAGAAGTCCTTTATTACGGCGCGTCTCATCGATCCTTACTCTAGCATAAGACAACACTGTACCGCTTCTGTACACAAGAGAGATCTAGTCCGGACCTCTCCGCCAAGATGCACTATGATCTACGTCCGCGGCGATAGTACTTATATCCCACCCAAAGAATGCAACAGATTACCGCGATTCCGAGAAAAATCATCTTTTGATACCGCTCAAAGTTATCGACAACACGTTGAATGACGTTGGCGAAGACATAGCCGGCTCCTGAAATGCTAACAGCCCATATGATTGCCGCTGGAACATTCAAACTAGAGAACTTTTTGGGGCTAATACCTGCTGTTCCGATCGCAAGAGGGCTTATATTGCGAATACCATAGACAAATCGGAAGGTAAAAATAAAAAACGTATCATATTTATGCAAAAATCGAAAAGCTATGTCGGCTTTGGCGCGCAATTTCGGATATCTTTCTAATATACGTTGTCCGTAAAAACGCCCGACAAAGAAAATACCTTGTTCGGTAATCATTGTGCCTAAAAATGCCGTTAAAATGACACACGGAAGAGACAGCAACTGCTGATGCGCCAGGAACCCTGCTGTTAACAGAGCAACCTCTCCCTCTATACACGCGAACCCGAACACAGCGTAATAACCGTATGTACGTATGATTTCTTCGAAAGACAATAAGTACCTCGTCTTTTGATTATAAGAATACCGATCTATGCGCCAAGCACAAGAAGGGGTAAACATGACAGAAAGTCAGGAGTGCCTATGGTTCATTTCTATAAAATGCAAGCTCTGGGCAATGATTTCGTCGCGCTTGTGGATGTGATACCCTCTACGGAGCAAATTTGCACTCTTGCCGACAGACATTACGGTATTGGGGCTGACCAGGTCTTGTGCCTTTCTTTTACCAAGGAAAAGCCTCCTTCTATTATCTTTTTTAATGCAGATGGTAGTCAGGCTGAGATGTGCGGCAACGGGCTAAGGTGTGCTGGTCTTTTGCTCCAGCGTTTGACAGCAAGGTCGAAACACATACTGCACACGGTGACACGTTCTCATACTGTTGAGATTTTAGAGACGCAAACGGTACGTGTAAGTATGGGGGCGGTGACTCTTCTACCTTCTATTGCTCCAGAGACGCTTTTTGGCAAAACCTTGGCGCAAGATAATATGCGTTCTTTTGTTCTGGATTATGGCCTTGTTGATGTTGGCAACCCCCATTTAGTGTTCTTTTTACGCGTTTCAGATGTTCTTGCAATGGCGATGCGCTTTGGCGCTCTTTTCGAAACTTTAGAGATTTTCCCAAAACGAACAAACGTTGGATTTGCTCATCGTCCTGATACGCGAATCTCCTCCATAACGCTTGCCGTATGGGAACGCGGTGCTGGCTTAACAGAAGCTTGTGGAAGTGGAGCGACTGCTGCTGCGGCCTTGGGTCATCATCTTTATGCGCTCTCTTGGCCTATTTGTGTGAGGCAAAAAGGAGGAAATCTTTCTATAGACATGGAAAACGGAGAATATACTCAGACAGGCTCTGCCCATTTTATGTTCGAAGGGGATATATCGCTTTGAAAAAGTCCTAGCAAAGAGAGTGTTGATCCGAACGATAGAGAAGGCGGAGGTGGGTTAGAAATGTTTTTGAGTGCGAATCAAATACGAGAAGACCTTGAGAATAGGTCTTCTGCGGAATCGAGTGGCGTTGAAGGACTTTGCCTCCATGTCTCTATCGCAATCTTACAGAGGATAGGGAATCAAACCTTCCTTCTCTTGTTTCTTTCTTGCTTGCTTTTTGCAAGAAGAGGATTCTTTTTCTTACGAATCTTCAATTCTATAAAGTTATAGAAGAAGATTCGCCTTCAGTTCTTGTCGCAAGGCCCTTTCAAGGGAACTCTCGAAGTTCCTTCATGCGCTCTTAATTGAGAAAAAGATCTTTTCGCGAGAAATATTCTTAAGTACTACTTGTCAGATTAGTTAAATATCGTATAAGAAATTATTTGATAAAATTAGAAAACAATACTATATCATTATAAAAACAAAGAGGACAATATGTTGATCACAAGAAAAAAGCTGCAATATCTGTTTGGAGGAGTCCTTTGCCTCATGACTTGCGAAAATGTTATGTCAATGCCTCCTAGTGAAAAATCTGAAGAGAATTTAGGGGAAAGGCATTATCCGGTCCCATCCTTCCGGGTTCCTATTTTAGTCAATCCATCTCCGCCGCCCCATGAGCAACAGCCGCGCAATCGGTTTGATGGCATATATACTGTTGTTAAGCATAGAACTGCAAGAAAGTGGAATGAAGTCCAAATGTCTTCAGTAGGAGAAGCGACTCCTGAAGAAGGACTGATAGATTGGAGTCACTACCCGTTCCATGACCCAAGAGTTCTGCAAGAGGAAGTTGCGTTATTAAGCGCATTCCAAGTGGTATGCGCATCGAAACCAGAGACAAACCGCAGAGCTCTTGTCTATCAGGAGGCTAGAAGCGCAATATCTCGATCGAGCCTCATCTCTTTTATACGTTTTCATTCAAATGGGAAAATTAATCATCACGAAGTGCAACTCTTTTCTGGTAGAAATGCACAACCTGGCCCTAGCCCCTTAGACATTTTCTGCATAGACAGACCTCCCACTAGTTTTGGTGTTGATACGTGTCTAGAGATTCTGTTTCCCAATGTCATGGTTTGTCCATGCGCTTACTACCTGCGCCCTGCTCCTGGACAACCTCCCACTCCCTCCATGACAAGCTGGATCTTTCAAATGTATAATTCGGCAACGGGAAGATGGATAACGTTTGGCGAACAGCGTAATGAATTCACGCTTCTAGGAAAGTTTTACACTGTGGACGCGGATATATATTCTTTTCGCATGAGGTTTTGTCCAACAAATGGTCCTCTAGCAGCAGTTTATAAAATAGAAATTTTTGGGAATATACGCATGACTCGCTTTCCGGAAACACCAGAAACCTCACTAAGTCATTTGGGGGAAGAAGAATTTGATCCCTGGGGTATATCCGAAGTTGAATAGCTATAACCTGGTTTCTGCGAAAGTAGATTGGAAAGAATGAAAGCATAAGGAGAGGGAAAGATTGCCATCTCAAGACAAGATTTGGCATGAGAGCCCTCTCTTCTAATCGCAAAACCCGGCGATCCTTTGATCGCTCTTGTTGTTTGCTCCCAGTTAATTTGATCTTGCCTGATTCCTAATCAGGATTTCCTGTCCATCAAGATGATGCACAACCGTCTTTATCACAACCACCGCAAGAAGAGCCAAATTCGAATTCATGCGCATTTTTCAGACACAATCTCCCAAAGCACCAGAGACTGCAGAGACAATACCGACGGCTTTCGTTGAGATATTACTCCTAAAAGACCAGCATAAAAAGGCAGAAAACAGAACCCAAAGCAGAAACCATGACGATGTTTTCCGTATGTTCTTCTTTCTTATTGTTGAGGTCTATCTCCTATTTCATGCAGGATAAAATCCGCCACTTCAGGGGGAACGTTGCCTCGGAATCTTGGCAGAGCGAAAACTGCTTCCCAGACCTCACGGAAAGTTCTTGCGCGCTGTATGCCAGAGGTTCCGTCAAAGAACATTTGATAGAACACTTCTGCGTCTTGAGGCCCCAAAAGCGCATAAATGCCGTAATGGCAAGAATGGGGCACAACACCTACGCTTCCTGGATACCAATAGAGACCACTACCAACGAGATGACTTTCTCCTGAAGGAACGATGCTGTGTACATGTAAGTTACAAGGAGACGCGTTTCCGGCCGCGTGAAGAACAACATGCTGCTCAGATCCTCCCACCAATTTTGCTGGAGGCAGTCGCTGCAAGGAAGGTCCGAGCAACGAACGAACATAGCATTTGATCTGTCCTGAGCGTTCTCCATGGTTTTCCATCACATATTGCGGTCTAAACAACATCTCTGTGTACGCGCCCGGAATCTGTTGTCCTATGCGCATTCCTTTAGGAAGGGAAAAATCTTTCTTAGCAACTGTGCCAGGCTTAGAAAAAGGATTTGTTTGAATGACGAAATAGAGAGATACGGGACCCGGCTTATGAACACGATCGTGGCCAATTGCAATGATACGCATCTGCTCATTAAGCGAATCCTCTGCGATCAAGAGTCGTGCCGCATCGTACACTATAAACGCCGGATAACGCGCAGGGGCACAACTGCAGAATCGCCCATGGTAGGGATGAAAGCAGGGAACCTTGGGAACTCCTGCCTCTAAAGGTATAGGGTGAAACCCGCCTTGATAAAACCCAAAGCGATGAAAAGGAAAGAGCTTATTATCTTCGGTGCTATATAATTCGTCCCTTTTTTCATCAACCAAGCCTTGCGCGTGCAAATCTCTCAGAGGTACGGCTCTGACATCATTAAGCGTTCTTTCTGGACCCAATCCAAATACGGCATCTAAAAATGGATGAGAACTAGGCCTCATTGCATGAGTTTGTGTATGCATTAGCACTAGCACGCAAATCGCTAAGCAGTCGAGTTTTGCGATATTTCCTCGTTTACTTACATGTTTTTGTTTAAAGAATGGCATAAGTTATAATGTAACGACAAAAAGTAAAGAAAAGTTTAATGTATGTTGGTATGATTTTACGGTTTGTAGTATCGATAGATACTACAGAAATACTATATAAACGCTCGCACGAACAATGTTGATTCGCAAATTAGAGAAAAAAATAATGTTAAAAGATAGAAATGAAAAGCGGTATCGCTAAAAGAATACCCAGCTCAGAAGGGGTGAGAGAGATGAATCTGAACAGGAAGAGATGAATCGGAAGACAGAAGAAAAGGTTGCTCAACCCATTCAGAAAAAACTTAGCTATCAGTCTTCAGTTTGGTGGGATTGGTCTTCGCTCTTTCCAACCTTGTATCTCTTCATTTATCTTTTCGCAGAAGGTTTGCCTGCCTTTCCCATTGATTTTTGCACCATCTGCCTTCGATACGTTCTTCTTGCCGGAGAACAAGGCACACGCAACCCTTTTACGTAGTAATCGACAACATCCATGCGAACCTCTGCCGGATCTCCTGAAGGGAGCATTCTGCCTTTATCCAATACTCGTTGTACTATTTTGCCATCCTGCGGAGTCAACATAATTGTTTCTATAAGCATAATGTAAAATGAGTAAAGTGGGAATGGCTTCTTTCTTGTCTTACCAGTATGAACAATGCGAGTAGCAGATTCATATCTTATGTCGAAAGAATCGATGTAATGCAGCGCGATTGTCTCGAAGAACTTGCCCATCATCAATTTGCATTGCCATCTGGTTGCGACGCTAAAACAAGACCGACTTGCACGCGCTATAAACTTGGCGCCAAAGCTGCCAACAACAATAAAGCAACGATATTGATGACCTTTATCATCGGATTCACAGAAGGTCCGGCTGTGTCTTTATAGGGATCTCCGACAGTGTCTCCAGTAACTGCCGCTTTATGCGCCTCAGATCCTTTTCCTCCGAAATGGCCATTTTCAATGTATTTTTTTGCGTTATCCCAGGCACCTCCTCCTGATGTCATCGAAATAGCAACGAACAATCCTGTAACGATGGTACCCAGAAGCATAGCCCCAACACTTTCTAGTGCTGCTGTATGCCCTCCACACAAAAAGATGCTGTAATACAGCAGAAGAGGGGCCAAAACAGGCAACAAAGATGGAAAGAGCATTTCGCGAATGGCCGCCTTTGTTAATATATCTACCGCCCGTCCGTAATCAGGCTTGGCTTTGCCTTCCATGAGACCTTTGATCTCTTTGAATTGTCGGCGCACCTCTACCACGATAGCGCTTGCAGCCCGTCCGACGGCCATCATACCGCATGACCCGAAAATATAGGGAAGCAAACCGCCTAAGAATAAACCTATCACTACATAAGGGTTTTCTAGGCTGAAATTTACCGTTAGCTTCGGAAAATAATGCTGGAGATCTTGCGTATACGTAGAAAAAAGCACTAGGGCTGCTAGACCAGCAGATCCGATAGCATATCCCTTTGTGATGGCTTTTGTCGTATTGCCTACTGCATCCAAGGCGTCCGTTACTTTGCGCACATCTTCGGGCAATCCTGCCATTTCAGCAATCCCGCCGGCGTTGTCAGTGACAGGCCCATAGGCGTCTAAGGTCACCACAATGCCCGCTAGAGCAAGCATGGACGTTGCCGCTATAGCGATGCCATAAAGCCCTGCGCTTAAATAGGCGATCAAGATTCCTGCAGAAATAACGATGATCGGAAGCGCAGTTGCCTCCATAGATACCGCCAGACCCTGAATGATATTTGTTGCATGCCCTGTTGTAGACGCCTGCGCTATACTGCGCACAGGACGGTAGCGCGTGGCGGTATAGTACTCGGTCACCCATACAAGCAAAGCAGTGACGCCTAAGCCATCCAAAGCGCACATAACAAGATCGCTGCTGAGAAAACTCTTACCTGCAGCAGAAAAGGCAAAACCACTACCCAGCACGTGCTTAGTTAAAACGGTGATAGAAATGCCAGAGATAACAGCTGTTGCGAAAAAACCTTTATACAACGCGCCCATGATATTCTGTTTCTTTCCAAGCCGCACAAAGAAAGAGCCTAAAATAGAACTCGCAATGCACACCGAAGCAATGATAAGAGGGTACATCGTGAGTTTTTGTCGCTCTTCACCTTCGAAGAAAATGCCCGCCAGTACGATGACTGCCGAAAGTGTAACGACATATGTCTCGAATAAATCCGCTGCCATGCCAGCGCAATCTCCCACATTGTCTCCAACATTGTCTGCAATGACGCCAGGGTTGCGTGGATCATCCTCTGGAATTCCTGCTTCGATTTTTCCCACAAGGTCAGCACCAACATCGGCACCCTTCGTAAAAATACCGCCCCCTAGACGCGCAAAAATAGAAATGAGAGAAGCTCCAAAGCTAAGGGAAATTAAAGCCTCAGAAGCAATGCGTGTCTCTGTAACGGCCTGCTGCAGATAAAAATAATACAAGGCTATTCCCAAAAGGCCCAAACCAACGACCAAAAAGCCCGTTACAGCACCCGCTTTGTATGCTACAGAAAGAGCCGTTCCCAACCCTTGGCGTGCGGCCTCTGCAGTGCGAATATTGGCGCGAACAGATACGTTCATACCGATGTATCCAGCAACTCCTGATAAGATAGCCCCCAGAAGGAATCCCACAGCAGCATAAGCTCCTAAAAAGATACTGACGAGAATGGCCATAACGCCACCCACAAAGGAAATAACGCGGTATTGCCTGTTCAAATATGCGCGCGCTCCTTCTTGAATGGCGCCTGCAACAGCTTGCATGGAGGCCGTTCCTGTGGAGATCGTCGAGATGCTTTTGAAGGCCAGAAAACCATAGGCAAGCGCAAGAAGGGCGCATACGATCACTACTGTTTGTTCCACGAAATTCTTCCTCTTATTCTGAGGGCTAGTCCTACTGACCGCCTTCTATCAACGGAAAAATGATGACAGAAATATGTTTTTTATGCAAATGTGTTTCAATGTGGCGCCTGTTATGTATTTTTCAATAGCTCTTGCTTACGAAAGAAGATATGGAAGCGAAAACGGGAAGATGACGATTATTTGGAGAGAATTCTGTCAAGATTTTATAGATTCCGGAGAGGGTATTGGACCATATAAAGATACGGCAAATAGGTTAAGATATTAAGATATAAAGAAAGAATGTTTTATCTTCTTGGTGGAATTCGTCTATCTGCCTTTAGTTTAATGAGCTTAAATCTTGTTCCTTCTCACCTTATGCCCTCTCGCAGAAGGTCTAGTGAAACAAACATCTTCTACCTTCAATCCTCCAGTCAGTTTTTGGGGAGTCTTTTCGAGCGAGTGCTTGCATTCGGTTTTTGTCGTAAATGTAATGGTGCATCTGCGTTCTTGCATCTTCCGAAAACAAACAGAAATTGCAGAAGCTCCACGGCCTCGTGGAGTAGAGCTTGAAAATCCACCTAAAAACGTCAGAAGAGAACACATTTATAGCTGTTCTTTAAGAAGCTTTTATTGGTTTCTTGTCAACGTGTCTGCGTGCGAAAAGGTCGTACACAATAGGAACAATAAAAAGTGTAAAGAATGTTCCAAATGTCATTCCGCCAACAATGGCCCATCCAATTTGTCGGCATGACCCGGCCCCAGCTCCTGTTGAGAGGGCAAGGGGAAACGTTCCCAAAACCATTGCGAATGTTGTCATCAAAATGGGCCTAAGCCGAAGTGTAGCGGCTTCTATAATAACATCAAGACGCTTCTTTCCGCTCTCTCGTAATTTATTGGCAAAATCGACAATTAAAATACCGTGTTTTGTAATAAGGCCGATAAGTGTGACCAACCCGATTTCGGAGTAGATGTTCAAACTGCCACCTTCAATACAGAGCAAAGTAAGAAAGGCTCCCGCTAAAGAAAGAGGAACGCTAAGAAGAATAATAAAGGGATCAATAAAGCTCTCAAATTGTGCAGCAAGAACCAGATAAATAAACAAAAGCGCCATACAAAAGATAAAATACATTTGCTGATTTTCTTCCAAAAAAGAGCGTGTTGATCCAGAAAAGGACAGCCAAATGTCTTCTGGCAAGAATCTTGTGCGTAATGATTCCACCATGGCTACCGCTTCTCCAAGACTTCTCCCCTTGGCGATCTCGGCTTTAAAGCGCAATGATAGCATTTGGTCGTAATGGTCTAAAGTAACAGGAGCCTGGCGAGAGTTGATAGAGACTAAATCCGATAGAGGCACCATTTTGACCCCTTCTCGTGCCTGTCCTTCTTTGGATCGAACAAAGATATTGTTGATGATGTCGGAGGGCGTTTTGTGAAGAGCATCTTCGACTTTAATAAACACGTCATACCGCTTAGATTCTTGTTTCAGGCGGCTTGCCACACGTCCACGTATTAGGATCTCGACGGTGTCGGCTACGTCTCCAACACGTACGCCTAAAGAAGCTGCTCTTTCTCGGTTGAGCTCGACTGTATATTCTTGAGCGGTTGGAACAAGCGAACCCTCCACACGAGAAAAATATGTCGGCATACCATAAAGAAGGGCATTCATAGCGTTCCCATATCTTTCGAGATAGTCATACCCTCCATTCGTTTGCAAAACAAACTCAACAATGCTGCCTTCTGTGCCTGAGCCCTTGCTGCAATATACATTGACATCAACGCCTGTGATTTCTTTCAATTCCGGCCGAATGGCCTCTGTAACTTCTTGCGATGTACGTGATCGCCGATTCCAATCTTTTAGAGAGATCCCACCTTCGATTGTGCTGCCATTTACATTAATGTTGCGCAACTCTAGTTCTGGAATTTTCTTAACAAGATCATCCACCTGTTGGGCATAACGCTTCATAAAAGTATATGTTGCACTCGTTGGGCCATATCCACTAAGAGATAAATACCCGTCGTCTTCTGCAGGAATATTTTCAGAGGGAAGATAGAAAGAGGCTAGGCCGAACCCAAGCAAGGAAAACAGAAAGCCCGCACTGAGTGTTTTCCACCGTTGAGCAAATGCCCACTTCAGCGCAGTTCTATAGGCATCTTCTATATTCTTCAAATAGGTGGCGTGTTTTGCTTCTCCCCTTTTAGGCTTCTGGGAAAGAAATTTAGAGCACATCATCGGAGACAGCGTCAGTGCCACAAAACCAGAGATAAGCACAGAACCTGCCAACGCTACAGAAAACTCTTTGAAGTAACTTCCTATTTTCCCAGGAGTGAGAGAGATAGGAGTGTACACCGCCGCTAATGTCAATGTCATCGCTATAATAGCAAAGGCGATTTCTTGTGTCCCCTGAATAGCTGCTTGAAATCGTGATACACCTTTGGACATGTGCCGATGCACGTTCTCAAGCACAACAATGGCATCATCCACAACAAGTCCGATTGCAAGCACAAGCGCAAGCAACGTAATCATGTTGATAGAAAAATTGAATAGATAAAGGATAAAAAATGTACCAACGATCGATACAGGAATGGTCACAAGCGGAACAAATGCAGCACGTGCAGACCATAGGAATAAGAATACGACACCAACAACCAGCAATGTCGATTCAAAAAGTGTTCTGTATACACGATTGATAGAGTGCTCGATATATTTCGTCGAATTCCACGCTAAAACAAGCTTCATGCCAGCCGGGAGTGATTTTTCAATCTCAGGAATAAGTTTTTTTACCAAGCGCCCGACGTCCAAAGGATTTGCCGTTGCTTGTTTGACCAAAGACAAGCCAACGCCATCCCGTCCGTTAACCCACATGCCGTCGCGCACCTCTTTGGGACTGAATTCCGCTCGCCCAACATCCATAAGGCGAATAGACTTTCCGTTGGTATTGGCAACAATGAGCTCATTAAATTCTTCAGGTGTTGTAAATTCGCCGATAGTCATCAGCATGTATTCACGATCCTGACTAACAATTCTGCCACCTGGACGCTGAAGGTTCTGCTGATGAATAGCCTCTCTCACTTCTAGGGGAGTTAGCCCGTACGCCGCCATTTTATGCGGATCAAGGCGAATGTGCATAGCACGTTCACTGCCTCCAAAGACATCGATACGCGCAACACCATTGAGCACTTCGAATTTTGCTTTGATATAACGATCGACGTAATCTCTCACTGCATCTGTTGAGTGATGATCGCTTGTGATAACGATTGTTATGATCGATCGCGCATCAGCATCCGCCTTGCGGACGATCGAAGCGGGGATGTCATGCGGCAATTGATCTTGTGTGCGCGCTAACCGGTCGCGCACATCTCCAGCAGCTGCATCTACAGACCTGTCTTCTCGAAAAGTCAGGCTGATGGTGCTTTGCTCGTTGCTACTGTGCGATGTGATTAACTCGACACCTTGAATTGTAGCAAAGCTTCCTTCCAACAATTTTGTAACCTGCGTTTCAACAACTTCTGGGTTGGCTCCAGGATAAGATGTCTCAACGGAAATAACGGGCTTCTCGATGCGCGGCAATTGGCGGACAGAAAGCCGCGTCTGACATACGATTCCCAACAGAACAATTACGAGTGTTAGTACAGTCGAAAATACAGGACGCCGAACACAAACTTCCGAAATGCCCATATTCCCCTCGCTTTCTAATGTTTAGTGTGTCTCGGAAGGTGCACTCTTCCCTTTTGTGGTTGCCTCTGTCGCGTTTTGTTTGTTAGAGCGGAACAAACTCTTTATAAAGTTAGAGACCCGTTGCACAAAGCCATCTTTCTTGTTTCCCTCTGCAGAATTTTCAGTTTCAGTGGTAGTCTTTCCTTCGGTCCGAATGTGGGCATTTTCTTTTTGGATCTTAGAATTTGCTGCTGCTCCCTCAGTCCGACCAGAGTCGCTTTGTTCCTCTTTTTGAGGCTCTTGCCTCTTCTCTTGGGTTTTGCTCGCGGCTAGTGCCTGTACAGCTTCTTCTGACCTCTTCTCGTTAAAGTGGAACAGACCTTTTATAAAATTAAGAATGCGCTGCACAAGATTTTCTTTCTTATCATCAGCGGTTTGTGTCTTCTGACTTATTCCCTCTTCTGTTGATGATGACGATACCGAGGAAGCGTCTTCTGTCCCACCCTTAGCGTTAAGAACAGTTTCCTGGATGAGGACAGGCTTATTGTCGCGCACTTTCATATGACCAGCGGTTACAACATAATCCCCTTCATCCACACCGCTTAAGATTTCGACTTCTCCATCTTTTCTGTCTCCTGTTGTAACAGGTGTGCGTGCCACTATACCGTCTATGATGCGATACACAATGTCCATGTCTCCCCTGCGTTCGATAGCGCTCTCTGGAACAAGGATGGACTGCTCCCCTTCAGCCACAGGAACAAACACCTCGGCAAATCCCCCAGGACGCATTGAAATGCTTTGGTTTTCCAACACAGCGCGCGCGACAAAGCTGTGCGCAGAAGGGTCTCCCATGGGATCTATAGCAATAATTGTAGCAAAAAATTCCTGTTCAAATTCATTAGGACACACGCGTATCGTTTGTCCAACAGAAACATGACGCAGGCTCATCTCTGGAACTCTGAAGTCAATTTTTAACGGAGTAAGATCTACAAGAAGAACAAGTTCTTTCCCGGCATTGATAAATTCCCCTTCGCTGATTTCCTTTAAACCCACAATACCTTCAAAGGGAGCACATATGTTATGCTTTCTGAGCATTACATCTTGAAAATCGACCTGCGCCCGAAGGGCTTCCATCTCAGAAAAACGCCTATCACATTCGCTGGTGGATAGAATTTGCTCTTTAGCCAGTTTTTTTGCCCGCTCGTATTCGCCTTCTGCGTGGCGTAGTTTCGCTTTGATTTCGTTCAAAGAGCTCATCGTACGAGAATTGTCGAGTTCAATCAGAATGTCTCCTTTATCGACAAAAGCACCTTCTTTAAAGTGAATTTTTTTGATTCTCGCATCAACTTCAGAGCGAATAACAGCCCGATCATTGGGGCGCAATGTTCCTGTTAATCTTAATGCGTGCTGCATGTTTCCAAGGCGCGCCTGAACAGCTTCAACAATAGGCACTTGAGAGAATACGGATTGAGCGTCTTCTGTCTCTGTCTTGCGCAGTTTAAAAAACAAAGCCGAAGCAACACCAAGCGAGACACCAATACCCAAGCAAACCCATAACCATTTTTTTTTGATTTTTGTCATAATGTTTCCTCAACGCTAACCCATGACAATCTAGCACATCTTATGCTCGCTGCACGAACCACTCAACATCTTCTGTCGATATATACTCTATTTTTGTCATGGATTGGTTAATTTATCGTATCTTGCTGATTGCTGATCCTTTTATGAACACAAAAAATCTCTCTGGAATAGGAGCAGTTAATACCGGAAGTCCTGGAAGGTGCAGTTGGTTAGCGTGCAACATCATACCCATCTTTTCTTTTTTGAAAACACTATATTCATTCCCATACTTTGAATCTCCAACAATAGGTGTCTTCAGAATGCTAGCACAATGAACTCGCAATTGGTGTGTGCGCCCTGTTAAGGGATGCAGCTTCAACAGAGCATAAGGACCGCATGTTTCCTGCACACAATACGCCGTTTCTGCAGATTGCCCAAATTGATAGTCAACAACAATACGTTCTTCTCTTGCAAAACGTTTTTTAATAATAGGAGCTGAAACGTGCCCCTTACGAGGAGACGGAATACCATGTGTCACAGCAAGATAAGTTTTCTGTGCGCGACGCTCTTTGAAAAGAGACGCAAAATGCTCGGCGTTAGTGCGACCTTTTGCGATCAATAACAGGCCAGACGTCATTTGATCCAAGCGATGCACAAGCAGTAAGCGCTCCCCAGTAACGATAAAAGAAGCTCTCAGTAGAGTGTCTATACTATGGTGGATTTTGCTTCCTCCTTGAACTGCAAAGCCTACTGGCTTGTTCAACGCAAGGAAGCGCGTCTCTTCGTGGCAGACTAAGGTGCGCAATTGATACACGAGCGCTTCAAGATGGTTGCGATGAGCAATTGGGTCCGATGTTGACCTATTTTCTTGCTGCATTCTGCAATCGACAAGTTGGATGTCCTGATTGCTGCAGAGAGAAACGTTACTGCGCACAGGAACTCCATTTACTAGAATGCGCCCCTGTCGAAGACATTTCTGAAAGACACTATACGCGAGAGCCGGATAGTGCTGCTGCATCCAGCGTTGCAGACGCACTCCTTCTTCAGACGGAATAACCTTCACGCCCCACCTCTGACAAAAACTACTGTAATTCTGCGAAGAATAGCTGAATTCCTTTCAAAATCGAAATCACGCAAACTTCTGGACCCTTCATGCGCTGGTCTGTTAAGAAGTCCTTCCTGAGCTTGGTGCTTTCTTCTCTTCGCTCTTTTCCTCTTCCGAAAGGGGGGGGTGTAGTCTCATTCCAAATTTATAATGTGAAAAAGTAGAAGATAAAAAGTGTTTACATCTATTGATAAATGATAATTACTGCTTCATACACAATATATCGTTAGAAATTATTATAAATGAACAACAAATGACCGTATGAAGAAATATAACGCTAGCAGCGTTGGTACTAGGTTTAAGCAGTGGCACAGGGGCAATGTACCCTACGAAAGAGTACCCTTTCTTTGAGAGAACGAATCGTAGAATTCTTGTAAGCAATGGATTTGTAGTACCCAACACGCAAATAGGACGAGAAAATGCTAACAAAGGAGACAGAATATAAGTACTCCCTCCTGTGTCATCAACAAAAACATAGGAGGAGGTGGGAATTTCACAAAAACGACAGATTCTTCTTGCTGCGCTATTCTTTTGTATAGAAAGTCAATCACTTTTGTGTGATGAGATCTTCTTGCTCTTGCATTTTTCTATTAAAAAATTTTTTAATTAAAAAATCTCTTTTTAATTTTGATAAATGATCTATAAATATTTTCCCATTAAGATGATCAATCTCGTGCTGAGCACATACTGCCAACAGACCGTCAGTCTTTAGGAGTTGTGGCTGAAAATTTTCATCATAGTACTTTATTTCTATTGCTGCCGGGCGCACAACATCTGCCCAAATCCCTGGGAGCGACAAACATCCATTGCGAAAAGGTGTGGTTTCTTCAGAACGCCAAAGAATTTCTGGGTTAATAAGGGCAAGAGGAGAAACTTCGGTCTCGCGCCCAAAATCAATAACGATAACGCGCTTCAGAACGCCTATTTGTGGCGCAGCTAAGCCAATGCCATTACTTGCCCTCAACGTTTCGAACATATCCTCAACAAGCTTCGGAAGTGCTGTGTCTTTTAAATCGACAAAAGAAGACGTTTGACGCAGGATCGGATCGGGATAAAGCAGGATATCAAGAACAGCCATTCGCCTCTCTTTCTGTTAATATGCGTCGCGTCGATCTTCAAGATATAAAACAACGGACAGCTGATAAAAGACCTCTAGCGAAATTTCATAAGGCGCTCGTTGATTGCGGCTCCCAAACCGTAAAAAGGAATCGGTGCAACTGCGATGCCGGATGCTTCACTTGCTTTCAGCCGCTTTAACATAGAAAACAGGTTGCGCGACGCCTCCTCTAAATTGCCAGAAGGGCTTAGATTCAAAAAGGCAGCACAAGAGAGATCTCCTTCCACGGGTCCAAATGCGAGAAAGGCTTCCTCTGGAGAAGGGGTTTCAGCATTGAGTCTAAGAGCAAAAGAACACGATTCCAAAGGTCTGGCTTCAAGAGGAAGGACCGAACTTCCCAAACATGCCTCAATCTCTTCACGTGAGATTGCGCCATAGCGCAGTACTCGCGCTTCTTCTTGCGTAAGATCGATAATAGTTGATTCGATGCAGAACGCCGTCTTACCTCCATCAAGTACAAGAAGGCCTTTTTCTTGAGGGAATGACGCTATGACATCGGCTGCATTTACGGGACTGAGAAATCCGGAAGCGTTTGCGCTTGTAGCCATAAGAGGAAGACCCAGGCCTTTTATAAGAGCAGTTGCCGCCGGATGACGCACAACATGCGTAGCAAGAGTATCTCCTTTAAGAGCCATGGTATGGTCTAAACAAGTCCCAGGACGACGCTTTAAAATCAACGTCAAAGGACCCGGCCAGAACGCATCGGCTAATAGGCATGCGGGAGTTGTTTTCTCGACGTAAGTCCATACATCTGCCGCATCAATGCTATGAAGAGCAAGGGGCTTATCTATTGGACGATTTTTCAAACGATAAATGCGCAAGACCGCGTCATCACAAGTTGCCAGTGCCCCAATGCCGTAAACCGTTTCCGTCGGAAAGACGACAAGCCCGCCCGCCAAAAGATGTGCACGCGCGATCTGCAGGTTTTCGGAAGAAGGCGATAGGAGTCGGGACATTCAGCCCTCTCCTCTCCTTTTCAAAAGGGTTGGCAGATCGAATCCTGTTTTGCGCAATAAATGTGCGTATATTTGCATATCCATTAACACTTTTTGCACATAAAGACGCGTTTCTCTATAAGAAATAAGCTCGATCCAGTCGACCATATCGATTGCCTTTGTCCGCGGATCGCCGTTGTTTACTATCCAGCGGCTTACTGCTGCTTTTCCAGCATTATAAGCAGCAATAGCCAAGGGATAACTTTTGAACTCATCCAACAATTCTTTGAGGTGCGTTGTTCCGAGCAGGATATTGTATTGTCCTGTAAGGATCTTCTTCGAAGAGGGAGGAGAAAATCCATGGCGCTCTGCCACTTCCTTAGCAGTATAGGGCATAAGCTGCATGTACCCCATAGCACCAGCAGAAGAGAGAATGTTTTCGCTAAAGGCACTCTCAACACGGATAATGCTTAGCGCCAGCACTTCGTCTATGGCCGGAGGAGCGTCTAGAATATGTCGCAAAGGCAGGATAGGGTATGCTGCAGCCCAAGGTGCATGTAATTGCTTGCTCGCACAAGCGACATACATTTGCGTTTCCGCGTAGGGGCTTATTTTCTCGGCCTCATGTAAAAGGTAAATCGCATCATCTGAAGTTTTTATGTGTCGACCAGCACGAACGATGAATTGCCCCGCCAAAACATCTTCTTTAGCTGAATTAAAAAAATGCGCTGCTCGTAATAACACAGCAACATCTTTATTGTCTCGTAATAGGGAAGAGCTCTCCTTCTCAGCTGAGAGTTGTATTTTCCTTCCTAAGATTGTTCGGGCTAATTGGCCCCAAAAAGTATTTTCGTGTGCAGCGCAACGGCCGAATGCATCGTGCGCATCTTTCCGTCCCAGCCGTTCCAAGGTTCTTGCTTTCCAATACAATGCACGGGCTTGATACCGGTGATCCTTGGCGTATTTCTCTACTGAAAAGAAATGCTGCAGTGCGGCCTTTGGTTGTTTTAATCGTTGCAAGGCAATCCAGCCCGCTAGCAATTGTGCATCTGCGTATGCATCTTCGCTTGCTGGAAACGCTGCACGCACTAGAATCTGATATGATTCACGAAAACGCTTTTCCCGAATAAGCTCACGCGCAACGTACTGGACCTCTTTCGTCCATTGAGCAATATGTTCGGAGTCTTTAAAAAAGTCGATATTCTTCAGAAGGGGTAGAGCATGATGCGTTTTGTCCTTCTTGTGCTCTGCATAGATAACGGCATAAGCAAAACCTGGGTCAGACCCAAATTGCTTTACCAATGCCGCCGGACACTCTACTTTTCTCGGATCTTCTTGCGCCAGCTTGATGCGAGCCTTCATCAAAGGTTTGTGTGCTTCTGGAATAAAGCGTAGCAAGCGCTCTGCAGCTGTCGTTTGTCGCTTCCATAACAGCGCATCTGCGCGCGCTACCATATCTTGCGAGCGTAGAAAACGTTTGTACGCAAATAAGAATGCCTTTTCCTCTTCTGAAGAAAATGTGGCTTGTACCCACAGAGAGCGTAGGAGTTTTTTAAATTCCTCCAGAGACAAATGCTGCTTAATTTGAGTGATATAGGCAAGCGCCGCTTCCCCTCTCTGCGGCAGATGCTTTTGCAACCAATGCAGATCTTCTTTGGATAAAACAGTATGAATCGTGATTGCTTCTTCAATGGTAGCTTTTAAGAGATCCTGTGCTGGCCAAGAAGCATGCGCCTCAACGAAACTTCGCATTTCAGAGAATGACCCAAAAGGCACGTGTTTGGTCAGCGCATACCACCGGACAAGATCCTTTAAGAAGGCGTCCTCCCCTACTGTTGCTAAAGCTTGTTCTATATCGTTCGATCTGATGCACTCTACTGCCCTTACCAATTTCTTTGCCGCCTCTTCATCGCTTTGAGCGCACGTCATGTTCGCCGCTGCGAAACAAACGGCAGGCACAATTACGAAGAACCTTCTCTTGAGCAGCAAAAAGTTTTCCAGTACCTTCAGCAAGATATGCAAGAAGAGGATCTCTAGATGTTCCAAGGATATTGGGCAGCGGTTGTTACCCCCTTTAGGCACGATCGTATTGACGTTGCTGCTTTCGAGCGTTGCGTCGCAATGCTTGCCGAAGCGGGTCTTGAGGGGATCGTTGTTGGAGGATCCACAGGGGAAGCGCTTTCGTTGACACGTGAAGAACGTTTGCAATTGATCAAAGCTGCAACTCATACGGCAGAAGGACGAATTCATGTAGCTGCCGGCATTATTGCGGCAACAACGCACGAAGCGGTGCAGCAAGCGAAAGATGCGGATAAAAGCGGCGCTGCGGCGCTGCTTGTTGCAAGCCCCTTTTATGTAAAACCCTCTTCCGAAGGATTGTATGAACATTTTTGTGCTGTTCATGGGGCTTCTCCTCTTCCCATTATCGTATATAACAATCCAGGCCGTACCGGCGTAGATATCGACCTTAATACGCTCGAAAGACTGACGCAACTGCCACGTATTGCAGCATTGAAAGAGTCGTCATCGCATTTGTTGCGCATTTTTTCTTGGCGCAAACACCTACGCTCTGACTTTGCTCTTCTTTCTGGTGATGATGGAGTGAGCCCCGCTTTTCTGGCTATGGGAGGCGATGGAGTCATTTCCGTTACGGCAAATGTAGTGCCCAAATTGTGTGTTGGACTCTATAACGCATGGATTAATGCCGATCTTGAGACTTTTGCATACATACGTGATCAACTTGCTTCTGTACACGAAGCTCTGTTTATCGCTCCGAATCCCTGTCCGGTAAAATATGCTCTTAGTATAATAGGCCTTATCCGTGATGAGGTCCGCTCTCCTCTTCTTCCTTTAAGCGATCTTGAACAACTTGCTATACGCCGTGTATTGCAAGACCTTTCTCTGCTCGCAGCGTAAAGGGAGCAGCCATGGGTGTGACGCAACCCCGTACCAGATTAGTAGTTGGTGTTAATCGACGCGCGCGGCATGATTATACGGTCGAAGATACTTTAGAAGCTGGCCTAGTTCTTTTGGGAAGCGAAGTGAAGTCTTTACGTTCTGGGCGCCTTAGCCTCTCCGACGCCTTTGCAGTTGCTAATGGAGATAGCCATTTAACTCTTATCAACGCACATATTCCTGAGTACAAAGGCGCCAATCGTCAGAACCATGATCCTAAGCGCGCCCGCTTGCTTCTTGTGCAAAAGCGCCAAAAGAATAAACTGATCGGCCACATTATGCGAGGGGGATACACGCTTGTTCCCTTAAGCCTATACTTTAATGAACGAGGATGGGCGAAGGTCGAGTTAGCTCTCTGTCGAGGTAAAAAGAAATATGACAAACGCGCCGCAGAAAAAGAGCGCGATTGGAAACGCGAAAAAGCGCGTGTTCTGCGAGAGAATAACAAGAGATAGCTGTGCCCTTTCCAGAGATAGACCCGATTGCCTTTCGCCTTTTTGGGTTTGCTGTTTATTGGTACGCACTGGCGTATATTGCCGGTATTCTATTAGGCTTCCGCTGTATGCTGAGCGCAAATGTTCACTTGGGGAAGCCATTTTCCAGAAACACGATCGAGTCTTTCATGAATTGGGCTATTATCGGCATCGTTATCGGAGGACGCTTAGGGCATATTGTATATGAGCCAGAGGTGTTCTGGCAGAATCCACAGCATATTTTCGCCATTCGCCAAGGTGGCATGTCTTTTCACGGTGGGTTTCTGGGAGTATTAAGCGCTGCATGGGTGTTTTCTCGAAAAAAAGGCCTATGCTTCTGGCGTTTCATGGACATTCTTGCTTTTGCAACGCCTATTGGTCTTTTCCTTGGGCGTTTGGCCAATTTTGTTAATGGAGAGCTTTACGGCCGGCCAACAACCCTTCCTTGGGGAATTGTATTTCCAAGAGCTGGGCCAGAAGTGCGACATCCAAGCCAGCTTTACGAAGCACTTTTTGAGGGACTTGTTCTATGGGGAGTTTTGTGGAGTGCGCTTTGCTTGCGCAAGACCCCTCTTGCTGTGGGTCGCTTGGCGGGAATATTTGCTTTTGGCTATGGCCTTATACGCATAGTGTTAGAATGTGTGCGCGCCCCCGACTCGCTCTTTAATGAGGTCCTTTTTGAGACCCTTCACGTTACACTGGGACAGATCCTGAGTTTTCCTCTTGTGGCTATCGGCCTCTGGCTGCTCTGCAGGAAAAGTCCGGAAAAGTGAAGATGTCTTAGAGAGCTAAGGTGCTTTTTTTGCGGATTCTACAGAAAAACTCTTAAAAAAATCTAGAGCACCTTGCAGGAGGTGCGCAGCAACTTCTTTGTCGATTCTCTGCTCATATTTTCTGTAGGATACGTGCGTTTCTTTTAAATGCCTTATAACGACAGCTGTTGATAGCCGTTCATCCCACAAAAAGAACGCTTTTGACGTTTGTTCAAAAAGAGCATCGGCGAATCTAAGCACTTTTTTGCATTGAGCGCCGATGTTTCCAGACGTTTCAATAGGCCAACCGACAACTATTCCAGCCACTCCCCTTTCCATCATAAGAGAAGCAATGGGGGCGACACCCTTCATTAAAGAGTCATGGTGGAGTGACTGCCACGGCAAAGCGACACATCGGTTCATGTCCGACAAAGCAAGTCCTGTACGCCGCTCACCAACATCAATACCGGCTATTGGTCCTTGGGAAGAAGATAGAAGAGCTTGAAATTCATCAGCTGGTAAAGAAGGCATGCCTCGTTTTTCTTAACCAATCCTTAACCGAATTCACGTAAAACTAGATCAAGAAAAGCGGAGAGGAAAGATGCTGTCTCGAGGTTCTATCGATATTCTTCTAGACCTTCTTGAAATAAAACTAGCAGCTTTCATTGTACAAGATCGCGAGGATCCACGAGAACTGAAACGCCTCAAAGCTTGTAAGAGAGAATTATCAAACTTAGCTCGCAGCCTTCGGAGACAAAAAAGAGAACAAATATTGCCCTCTAGCACTCTGTGAGGGGGAATATAATTTCTTTTTCTCCTTGATTAAAGCCTTCTATAAATGAATCGCTTTTTTATTATCTTGCGTTTTTTATTTTTTTTTCGCCGAGGGGTCTGTTTTTTACTATAGAGAGAAGTTCACGATTTATTAATTTCCCCCTACTTACAATGAGACAATGTGTCTGTATCATAAAGGTGTGTTCACCGTAGTGATGAAGCGATGATACGGAACGGAGAAGAAAGGAACGAAATGTACAAATTCAACAGTCTTTTGATTTCAGCAGCGGCTCTTGCTTCTGTCTTTGCTTGCGAAGGGATGCAAGAAGAGAAGGCATGGGAGGTGTTGGATCGTCCAGAGAGGTACCCCGCCGAAATTCAGAAAGAGGCGGCAGAGACAGTGTTGAAAACTCGAGGGCAAGCTAGAGAACTCCTGTTCTTGAGGAACTCAAACTGAAAGCAGCGAAAATGGTGTTAGCGGATCCAGAGGCGGGTCCAGAATCTAAGCGAGGAGCAGTAGAGTTTGGTCTTGTATATGGATTGGTCTCCTAGAGGAATGGGGGAAATGGGTGGCAGCTCATCCAGAGTTCTATACACCCACCCATTGACCAAAGGCCGGTAGGAAATCCTACGACGGTGGAACTCAAAGAGAGCAGCAAGAATGGTGCTAGCGAATCCAGAGGCGGGTCCAGCGCTTAGACAAAGAGCAGAAGAGGTTGTTGATCGTGCACCCAGGGAATTTGCTCCTAACTAAGGCATTTATTGTCATTATGAAGCAGTAAGAACCGGCTCAAAGCCTCGCCCAGCGGGGCTTTTCTTGCCATAGAGGCACATAGACTCTCCGCGAAAGAAGACAGAAGCTGCAGTATAGAAAGTGAAAAGGCAAGAGAATTGTATTGAAGCTGGAAAGATTAAGAGAAAAGCGAGAAAAGATTATATCTCCTAAAGAGGAGACTAAATCAAAAGCAAAGTTCTTTAGATTCTACGGACTAGACCATCTATGGGAGAGAGAAGAAGGGTTGGAGCATGGAGCTGAGAAAAAACGCATCGTTCTAGATCATCTGGCAAGGACCATCAGCTCTCTTATTAAGAACACTTCAGTTCCGTCTCTGCTTTAATCCTCTCCTAGGCTTTCTCAGGTATGCTGATCCCGCCCCATAAGCTCTAGTGGTGCCCGTGGAGGGACTCGAACCCCCACAACCTTTCGGTTCGCAGATTTTAAGTCTGCTGCGTCTACCATTCCGCCACACGGGCCATAAAGCTTACGCTACAGAGGGATTATGTCTTGTGCAAGAGAGGAGAGTGAAGGAAACTCCCTCTTTACAATTCTCAGCTCATTGAGTCGTTTTATATCTCACTTCACCGTCCCCTCTCTCACCTTCTCATGAGGGTTTTCCTTCCTAGGCCTCGTAGTTACAAGTAGATTATCTCAGATTTACGCGTAAGGCATGGTGTGGCGTAACTGTATAGTACAGGCTATTCCATTGGATGCTATGCGTAAGTGGTGTGTAGGAGCATCGACGCCCTCATGACTGTATTTAATAACAGGGGAGACATGAGGGCCCCGCGCCTATGTGGCGCGAGCAAAGGAGAGATGATCAAACTTTGCTAGAAGGAATTTACATGTAACGAGCTGTTGTTAAAAACTTTTCGATTTTTTCAATACGAGTATTTGCATCTGATTTTATACGTAAGCGGTATGTTAGTGTGACTACGCCTTTGCGACAGTTTGGAACAGATAGAGGCCGCAAGGGCCCCGCGGCACTACGCCGCGGCTATTACAATTCGTCTAGCGATTTACGTTGGAATTTATTTAATCACGCTGCGGCATAAAACAAGGCAGATACAGGCGAATTATACA
>JAITIJ010000028.1 GCA_031279495.1 Holosporales bacterium
AAAAGGATCGAGGGGAAGCCTCAGAACAGGATTGTCAAGCGGTTGAAGAAGTTTTTAGCAAACTCTCAGCTTGCGACATAATTATTGCAGACACACCCGGCAATAATACCCCCCTTTCGGAAGCGTTGCATATGCGTGCGGATACTTTGATTACGCCGCTTAATGATAGTTTTATCGATCTGGACATGTTGGTGCGTGTCAGTGGAGATTCTTCAGATGTTTTGCGTCCCAGTGTATACGCCGAAATGGTGTGGGAACAGCGAAAGAAGCGTGCAAGTCTCAGTCGTAGTTCTATTGACTGGATCGTTTTAAGAAATCGCCTCACGATGATTAACGCGCATAATAAAAATGAGGTGTATAAAGTGTTGCAAGCGTTGTCTAAACGTATTGGGTTCCGTATAGGAGAAGGCTTCTGCGAGCGCGTTATCTTCAAGGAGCTGTTTCTTTCTGGCTTGACGCTGTTGGACCTTGAACGGACGGGGTACCCCCTGAAACTTTCGCATATTGCTGCACGTCAAGAGTTGAGAAGTCTCATAAGTACTATTCAAACTCCGCGTAACCTCGCGAGAGCAGGCTAAAGAAAGAGGCGGTCAGAGAGACTGGTCCTTTCTTCAGTGCGTCCGTATGGTTCCTTTTTCGATGAGGGGACTTGAACCTCTCTTTTCCTCGTTCGTAGTTTCTCCCAGCTTTTTTGCAAAGAGTCTCTAATATAGTACAGGGGTGAAGATCTTTTTAAGATCCCAATCAAACTGGTTGATAGACAAGAAATGCTAGAAGAGAGTCATTGCAAGTGTAATGCACTACTATAAAGTTTTACAAAAATCTCTCTTTTCAATCTTGGAGTAATAGACCATTTGCTTTTAATTGTTTACAGAGGTTTTTTCACAGACTCTCGTATAAAGCTTATACAGTAGGTGTAATACAAAAAGAGCACACACTGCATTGGGTTTAGCTCCATCCTATGAAGTTGATTTGTCAGTATCCATTCAGCATGACCTAAGCAAGCTGCTTTTTTAGATTTTCTCTTGAGGCAAATTGACATTTTGCTTTTGCCGATAGATTCCGTTGATCTCGCGCCATAGATTCACAAGCGTCACGCCGATCAATATAGGATACATATATTGTAAAACGGGCTGCATAAAGCGCACGATGCCAGAAAACCCAAGAGACGATACAACAAAAGCAATACCAAGGCTCATGATAAGCACAGTTTCATAAGAGACTTTAAAAGGACGCAATAGCTTCGTAATGAAAGCGGTCCACACAGAGATCGCCGCTACAGCTGTCGTTAAGCATGCAATAATAATCACAAGGCTGTACACGTAGGTCGAAAAGCGTCCAAGAGAAAGATCAACAATACGAGGCAAAATATCTTCTGGAGCGACATTTACTAAGACAGTACTGTATTGCACCCCTAAACAGATAAAAGCCATATACATTACGGCGAGCAGCATAGCGCTGATACAGCTTGCCGCTATGCCCTTTAAAAGAAGTATTTTCTTCGATTGACCATTTTTAAGGGTCATGAGGTATCCCATGGCCATTGAAGAAAAGTAAATAGCTCCTGGCAAGTCATAAGTTTGGTATCCTGCGAGAATACCGGCATTAAAAGCCTCTAAGGAGAAACCTGTTGTGCTTTCCTGACCCGGCGTGGCTTTCCATAAGCCCCAAAGAACAAGAAGAGAGAGAAAACTCAATTTTATAGGAGTTAGAAATTTGCCTATAAAAGGAATAACACGCTCTTTCTTTATGGTCATTACCCCGACACACATGCAGGAAAATCCGCAGAAAACCCAAGAGGAAATAGAGGGAAATATAGCCTTACATCCTCCGTACGCAATGTTAAAACAGCGGGGAACAATGCCAAAAGGACCCTCAATAGCCATGATAGAGGCTTGCAATAAAAGAGCGCCCACTGCTCCAAGAGGAGAGAAAAAAGCTTCTACATCTCCAGACAGCAAAACAACCGCAATCAGCCCGAGAAGAGGAACGAAGACGCCCGTCAAACAGAACCCACTGATTGCCGAAACCCAGGCATTTGGCCAGGTTTCTCCAAGAATTGGAGGAAAAACAATGTTTCCCGCGCCAAAGAACATTGCAAAGATAGCACCCCCTGCAAGAAGAATCCCTCCAGTGTTTCTTGAGGCCATGCATATTCCTTTCTGTTCTGTAATTTTGCTGCGTTTCTTTGAATCGCGAAATCACAGCAGTCTATGAGAGATAGACATCGGAAGCAAGATGCTCGCGAGGCCTGTTGCTCATAAAGGCGTGTTTCCTCTTGTAGGATTCTCTAAAGGGCTTTTAAAAGAGATATGTTTCAGACGTTTCTTCGTAAATTTAAACCAGATTCTCCATTGTGATGTTGCTGAAGAAGATGTTGCTGAAGATCTTGTCTGTACACAGCAATCATATCTTTGGATGCGAACGCGTCTCTGGAAATCTCTCGCAAGACGTACACTATGCTACATCACGATAATATTCAGCAGAATCGGCCACAGAGCCTTTCCTAAAAAAGCATAGGACTTGCAGCAAAACCCTTTGCAAGACTTCAACAAACAAAAAGAGTTAAAAAGAGCCTAAACACATTATAAATATAATCCTCATTTTCTCCGCACTTTCTTATGCTTCTTCCTCTGCAGAAAGCACCATTATTACCTCCTCTTCTGCGGAAGCGGGCCTAGGGCAGGTAGAGCATCAAGGATATACGTCAGAAGACCGTACGTTCCAAAAGAAAGGCCCATGATGAGTAAGAACAATTGAATACGAACGAACGGCGTGCTCTGCACAAAAGCCAACTCAATTTGGGCGTACACAAAATACATTACAACGGCCATAAAACCTGCCGAGATCAACTGCTTACCACATCGCCAACGCGTTTTTGGAAAAATAGATAACAGCACTTTGCGTCGCAGCAAAACATAAAGAATGCCTATATTAACCCATGAGGAAAGAGCTGTTGCCAAAGCAACCCCAACATGCCCCATGCGTGGCGATAGAAAAACAATAAAAGATATATTTGCTAAGACAGCTATAAGCCCCACCTTTACCGGCGTACGCGTGTCTCCTTGCGCAAAAAACGCCGAAGAAAAGATCTTTGTGCCGATATAGGCCGGCAAACCACACCCAAAAGCACGTAAAGCATAGGCAACAGGAGCCACTTGGTTGCTAAGAAAGCTTCCACGTTCATAAACAAGAGCTGCTAGCATGTGCGGGATTACTATCATGCAGATGGCCGCCGGAATCGTCAGGAAAAAAGCGAAACTTATACCACGGTTGAACTCTATTGCCGCTTGCTCGGTTTGTCCTCCTTGAATAAATTTCGAGAGAGAGGACAGTAGAACTGTACTCAGTGCAATACCAAGCGTACCAAGAGGCAACTGATTGATGCGGTCAGCGAAATAGATATAGGATACCGCTCCCTCCCCTAGAAAGGAGCAGGCCTGCGTGTCGATAAGCAAGTTGATTTGCCATACGCCGGCACCAAGAATGCCAGGTACCATTTTTCGGCCAATTTCCCGAACCTCTTTAGGAATCTTGAAGCGAACAAAACGCACATGGACCGCAAGCCGCTCTACGGCCCACCAGACAAGCGCTACCTGCACTATTCCCGCCATCAAAGTCGACAGCGCCATCATCAAAGCAATCGTAGAAGGTGTACAGTGCCAAATGATGCCGATGACAAGCATGAGGATGAAAAATGCATTCAGGATAATTTGTGTAGCAGCTGGCAAAACAAAACGACCAAGCGCGTTTAGAATACCGCAAAACA
>JAITIJ010000030.1 GCA_031279495.1 Holosporales bacterium
GCCTTGTTCACTCTTCATCCATCCTTTTTCATTTGGCCCTTTTTTCATACAGAAGGCTCAATCCTTTAGAAGATCTTGTCAGAAGAGCTCTGCATCCTCTTTTAAAGGAATGGCTTGAGAAGTACTTCCTGACATTGTTGAGACCGTCGTTACTCGCGAAGTTCAGGTCCTTACAAAGAAATTAACCGCGCAGGATTAGGCATTTTGCGGGAAGATAAAGGTGGGTATGGACGAGGATGAGCAAAGTTCGTTACGTCAAGGCTTCCTCTCGGGATCTTTTTGTTTCCTGAACAGTTCGATAAAGGTTTTAGGAATATTCTGTAACACATTCGGTTGTGCAATAAAGTATTGCAAAGCCCTTGTCTTCTCATCGAGGTCTCTATTATTGTGCAATATTTCCAACGCCTGTTCATTAGTTAACATCGCTTCCGCTCGTTTGCAGAAAGCGCTTGCAAGAACCACTGCAGCGACTATTATCCAATACTTTCTTATGTTTTTCCTCTCTTTATTCAGTAATTCCAGTAAACAATCGCAACTGTATCAATTGTAAAGAGAACCTACTAACAAATTCTTGCTGCAACTTCCTTCGCTATATAAAAAGAGGGCCTGCGCACAAGCCCTCTTTTTCTAGCATAAGATTGCGTTTTAGGATATAAACAAATCACCCATAGGCGCTGTTGTCTCAACTCCGATTTTGTCGAAATTCTCAGCAATCCACTTTTCTGCCGCTTTATACCCAGCAGCAAACAGATAGTCGATAAATTTCTTGTCAGTGTTTAATTTCGACGACCAGCCAAGGTCTTGAAAGGCCGCTTCATCTTGAATCAAATGCATGTGTAGATGCTTGATCTTTGTCGGGTCGATGAGTCCATCCTCAATCAACTTGGTGATGAAGTGAATGGACCGCATCTCACGCAGAATCGACGTGTTGTTCGTGATCTCGTTTAAGCGATCACCGATCTCGCCCGCTGTCGTGGGCAATCTGTTGCGGTGCGTTGGGTTCAGCTTAATTACTAAAATATCTGGCGTTTCGCATTCGTAAATAAGCGGGTAAATCACCGGATTGCCAATGAAGCCGCCGTCCCAATAGTACTCTCCGTTGACCATCACCGCCGCATGAATCGTGGGCAAGCATGCTGTTGCTAACAAAGCTTCTGGACAGAATTCCTCTGTCTTGAAAACTTTGATCTTACCCGTATACACATGCGTTGACGACATAAATATCTTGTGCTCGGTGTTTTTCCGGATCTTCTCGAAGTCAAACACTTTCATGATAAGGTCTTTAAGGGGATCGAGACCCATCGGATTGTACTGATATGGAGATAAGAACTTCAGCATCAGATCGAACAAAACAAACGATGGTGTGTTCTGCATGGTGAATTTATTCAACATCTGATCAATAGGGCCCGGCTTGAGCGTACTTGTCTTTCCAGACTCGATTAAAGCTTCCCAATAAGTTCTCAAAACACGACGTGCACCTTCGTTGCCTCCTTCTAGCAATCCCTGAACGGTACCAGCGGCATTCATCGCGCCAGCACTTGCGCCTGTTACACCTTCGATAGTGAAACGGCCATCTTCAAATAAACGATCTAAAACACCCCAAGTAAAAGCGCCGTGAGCGCCTCCACCTTGCATGGCTATAGAAATCGTCTTCTTGCCATCTTTGCGCGTAGCTAATCGAGATGGCTCTGGTGGATGTGTGAGCATGTCATTCTCCCTATATTTTGTCTATATGAAGAGTAATACACGCATAACGTTAACAATTTGCTAATCTCCGCATAAATATGTAAAAGAAGAGCCTTTGCTGCGTTTTTCTTTGGCCTCTCGCTCTGCTAAGGAGCGTTGTTTCCTAAACCAAGCAAGAAATCCGCTTGTGGTGTGCTGCGCAGAACATACAGAGAAAAGGCTTCTAAAAGAGCGGTTTTTAGAAAGCAATCGGCATCATACGACAGATGCATGCGTGTAAGATACAAACGATCAACATATCTTTGTGATAGTGCTTCGTTATAAACCATAGCTCCACCGATAATCCAGGCATCAGGATAGCGAACAAGAGCCTCTTCTAAAGTTGAGAAAACGTTAGCACCAGGAAGATATGAACAAGAACGAGAAAGGACAACGAGTGTTTTTTTCAGAAAAGCATGTCGTGGCAGGGTCAAAAACGTCTTACGTCCCATAATAACAGCAGCATGATACGTTTTTTGATGGAAAAAGGCGCGATCTTCTGGAAAACTCCACGGAATTGCATTTTTCTTTGCCACTCCCCAACTCTTGTCGACAATGGCAATAAGCGCAGCCATTTTAAAGGTGGCACGTGCGTAGAAATTCCTCTCTAAGCGCACGGTCAGAACAGAAAACGCCGGAAAAATGGCGCGTTACAAGCTGTGCTTCGTTCTTTTTAACGCCGCGTTGCGAGATGCAGAAATGTTCAGCCACGATGCTTGTGGCAGCGCCTGCTGGCTTCAGGATTTCGTCCAAAGCACGCACAATATTTACTGTCAAACGCTCTTGCAAATGCAACCTATTGGCAAAACAATCGACGAGACGTGCCAATTTGCTAGCTCCTATTATTTTCTCGTTTGGAACATATCCCACGTACGCATGGCCCACAATCGGCAGCATATGATGCTCGCACATAGAGGTGAATGGGATGGCGCGCAGTACAACCATTTCAGATGCAGGGGCCTCATATAAGGCCTCTCCAACCAGCTGCCGTGGTGACTGCGCATAGCCACGAAAAAGCTCTTCATAAGACTTTGCTACACGATGTGGTGTTTTTTGCAGACGCGCTGCACCGGGTTCTAATGCCTCCAAAATTTCTTGAATGTTCTTCTCGATAGTCATTAGCGTTCCTTTATCAGCAGCACATATAAATGGCGTGTTGCACTTCTTTAATGCCGGTGCGTTTTATCGCGCTTGTTTCCAAACATGAGGGAAGAATAGCACTGTAGCAAGAGGCTGCACACGCAAACTTCTCTTTAGCACACTGACACTCTTCCTCTGTGGCTTTGTCGGATTTGGTGAACACACATTGATAAGTGACAGCCGCTTCATCAAGAAAAGCCATTAACACGCGATCACTTTCCTTAAAGCCATGACGACTATCGACAAGCAGAAACACGCGCTTAAGCATTGGGCGATCTTTTAGATATCCCGCAATGAGAGCATCCCACAAAGCGCGCGTTCTACGAGAAACGGCGGCAAAACCGTATCCTGGAAGGTCTACAAGGTAAAGACACCCATCCAGTTCAAAGAAATTGATCTGCTGCGTGTGCCCAGGATGACGCGAGGTGCGTACGAGCGTTTTTCGGCCCAGCAGTGCATTAATAAGGCTAGATTTACCGACATTCGAGCGACCAACAAACGCGACCTCGGAAAGAGAGGATGGCGGCAATTGGTCCAGCTGCGCTGCTCCGGCTACAAAATGGCAAGGCCGCGCGAAGAGGGCAGAGGCCTCATCCTGCTGCACGGCCGCTGTTGTCGTTTCCATCCGTCTGTTTTATCTACGCGAGGTTTTGACTTGATGCCGTTCATCCAGCCTTGTGACAACCCATTGTTGAAAGATCGACAGAATGTTGCTCCACGTCCAGTACATCACCAATCCTGCTGGTAGCCGCGCCATCATAACGGTGAACATAATAGGCATGAATAGGAACACTTTGGCTTGTGCTGGGTCCGCGGGTGGCGGACTCATCTTTTGCTGAACAAACATAGTAGCGCCCATAAAGATCGGCCAAATGCCCACTTGCAAGAACTCAAATGGCGTCCATGGAATCAATCCAAACAGGTTCGTTATCAAAAGAGGGTCCGGAGCAGATAAATCCCGAATCCACCACATAGCAGCGTGGCGCATCTCAATAGAAACAAGGAACACTTTGTAAAGGGCAAACAGCACCGGAAACTGCACCAGCTGGGGCAAGCACCCGCCCACAGGATTTACCTTTTCTCTTTTATAGAGAGCCATAAGCTCTTGGCTAAGGCGTTGCTTGTCATTCTCATAGTTCTTTTGAATGGTTTGTACCTTAGGCTGTAGTTTTCGCATGCGGCTCATAGCACGATACGACCGGTTCGCCAGCGGAAAAAGCAAAAGCTTAATAAGAATCGTAAGCAGAATAATGCACACTCCCATATTACCGCCGAAAAAGTCTTTCATATAGACCAATGCATAGAACAAAGGACGTGTAAGGAAGTAGAAATAGCCGAAATCGATTGCCAAATCGAAGTGCTTAATACCGAGCTGATCTTCGTATTTGTCAAGAAGCTGAACGTTTTTCGCCCCGATATAGAAATGATAGACGGATTCTATGGTTTCACCAGGAGCGACGGTCATCGCATTGCCGTGTGCATCCACACGATAATGCTGCGTTTCCGGAATATATTGATAGCGTATTGTTTGCGCCTTTCCAGATTCTGCTAGAAAGGCCACCAGCCAGTACTTCTCCGTAATGCCAGCCCACCCGCCATTTTCCGAAGGGAAAGCCACACTTCCTTCATGCTGCATTTTTTCAAAGCTTTTTTCCTCTAATGCGCTATGGATGAAACCGACGGCACCTTCGTGGAAAGTCCACTGCCCTTTGATATCTGTTTCCGGCACTCCTTCTATCGCAGCTAAGGGTGTAACCGTAATGGGTTTAGCAGAGTTATTAAGGATGCGCTGCTTTATGGTCAGAAGAAAATGCTTATCAACACTCAGAATGCGCTCAAAGGTTACCCCTTGTTCGTTGTTCCACGTTAGCGTCACCGGTGCATCGGGTTTAAGAACAGATGCAGAGGCGGTCCACAAGGCTGCATTATCTGGAAGAGAAGTCGTATCGTCCTGTGCAACCCACTCGAAGGTGATAAAAAACGGACGTTTTTCTGTTCCATTTGAAAGAAGGCGTATAGAAGCACTCTTAGAATCAACATCTTGGCGGAAATTTTTTAACTCAAGATCATCAAGGCGCATACCGCGTAGCGCAAAAGACCCCTTAAGTTCTGGAGCATCAATAGATAAGCGAGGAGAAGAAACCGACAACACCTCTTCGGTCTGTTTTGATTGTCCCGCAGAGGGAAGAATTAGTCCTGTCGGCTGTGGATTAGAAGCATGTGTCGTCGCGAGTGTGCGATGCTGATACTCTTGCGGTAGCGGTTGTTCTGGTACAAAGAAATACTGCCATCCTATAAAAATCAAAATGCTTAACGTTACAGCAATAAGCAGATTTTTATTCTCATCCACGATGATATAATCTCCAAAGTTCTGTTACCATTCCTGGTAGCCTCTATTACTTTTCGACAAAAACCGACATCTTTGTGAAGATCTTGAATCCCTCTTCTTATAAAGGATCAATGTATCCTTGCCAAGAGAGATTTCTTTTCCTCGACGCCTCTTCTGGCAAGCTCTGTTGTCTTTGTCTTCTACCTTCCCCCTCAAAAAATAAAAACAAGCCGAGCGAGAGAATCTCAAAACGAAAAATAGTAAAGAAGGGCGTTCAGGGAATATTAACCTTTCTTGTTTACAAGAACGGCTTGAAGCAATGCAAAGGGGCACAGTGGAAACGCCAACAAACACAAGCACACTGGCCCAAGATTGGACACAAAACTGGATGCGAAGCGTCCAGAATATGTTGGCTGAGACAATGGTCTTCCCCTTTACTCTTGAAGAGCTTTTTACCAACGATAAAGCAAAAGCTCATCCTCTTCTTCCACCGCAAGAAGCGATGAAAACATGTGCTGATTTAAGTGCGCAGCTTTACCAAAATCCAACTGTATTGAGCAATGCCTATACTCATTTTCTTCAAGAATCATCAAAACTAAGCGATTACTTCGTATCTCGCCTATTAGGAGAAAAACCGTCGCCATTTTATGCTCCTGATTGTAAAGATCGTCGATTTAGAGACAAAACATGGGAAGACAACCCTTACTTCGATACGCTTAAGCAAGCGTACTTTATGTTGTGCGAAACAATCTTACAGATGAACACCGCTCTTTCCTCTGGCGACTCTTTGCAAGATCGCAAAAGACATTTTTGGCTGCGTCAATTTTTAGACGCATGCTCTCCAACGAATTTCGCGTTATCTAATCCCGTCGTGTTGCGTACATTTTTCGAAAGCGGTGGGCTGAATTTTATTCAGGGAACGGAAAGGTTTCTTAACGACCTCAATCGTAGCAAAGGAAATATCGCATTAGCAACAAATGACGCATCTTCTTTTAAGGTTGGCAAAAACCTTGCTGCAACACCAGGAAAGATTATTTTTCAAAATGAAATTATGCAGCTTATCCAATACGCACCAACAACAAGAACGGTGCAAAAAAATCCTTTGCTTATTATCCCTCCTTGGATTAATAAATATTACATTCTTGACCTCAAGCCAGAGAACTCCTTCGTAAAATGGGTCATTTCCACAGGAGTGACGGTGTTTATCGTTTCATGGGTAAAAGCAAAACCTGTACACGCGCAAAAATCTTTTGAGCATTACATGCGTGAAGGCATTTTCGACGCCCTTGATGCTATGTATCAAGCGACGAAAGCTACCGCCGCAAATGTCATTGGTTATTGCTTGGGAGGTACATTGCTTTTAAGCGCGCTGGCTTATTGCTTGCATCCCCGATGCTCTCAGAAACCCAAAATGCGCATAAAGAGTGCCACGCTTCTGACAACATTAGCGGATTTCAAAGAAGCAGGCGACTTGTCGATATTTACTGATGATAATGTGCTAGAGCGTCTTGAAATGCGCATGAATCAAGAAGGGTTTCTGAATGGAAATATACTTTTTGACACATTTAATATTCTGCGCGCGAATGACTTAATTTGGTCGTATTTTGTAGACTGTTATTTGTTGGGGAAAACGCCACCACCTCATGATATCTTGTTCTGGAATGCGGATCTTACCAATATACCCCGCGCGTTGCATAGTTTTGTTCTAAGAAATTTCTATAAGAAAAATTTGTTGGCACAACCTAATGCCCTTAAAATTGGCGGCCTACCCATCGATTTGCAACGTATCAATGTGCCAATATTTATGTTATCCACGCAAAACGATCATATTGCGCCATGGAGAGCGACTTATGCAGCAACACAATTTCTGAAAAAAGCAGATTTAACATTTGTTTTAGCTGGATCGGGGCATGTTGCTGGTATCGTTAACCCTCCTGCTGCTAAAAAATATGGTTATTGGACGTATCCAAAGTTTCCTGTTTGCGCGGATGACTGGTTAGCTCATGCGCAAGAAACAGCTGGCTCTTGGTGGCTCATGTGGCGTCAATGGCTAGATAAATATGCAGGAGGATGTGTGCCATCGCGCGTTCCGACAGCAGAGAATAGTTCTGCTTTTGAAGAAGCTCCAGGCACATATGTATTGGATCGTTCCGCATAGGCGCATCATTAAAATATCAAGCCCAGATCAGAGAAAACAAAGCATCCCGCTTGCGTCTTAAGCAGGAGCCACGTATAGTTCGCAAGATCAAGATGGGGTGGGATATGAGCAAGATACCCCTTGCTTCAGGAGCGACGATGCTGTTCTTCTTGCTTTCCGCATGTAGCGAGTTTTCTCACACAAATGAAGAGCAGATTGAAAAAAACAAGCTTCTTCTGCCACCAGAAATGGACCGCTTACCTTCCCCAACGCATAATTCACCCCGTGAGCAACAAGACTGATGCGTCTTTTGGCTATAGAAGTGGATAGTTTTTAAATGAGGCC
>JAITIJ010000057.1 GCA_031279495.1 Holosporales bacterium
AAGAGTCGAAACGGGCGCGAAACGCAGCGCATGCGTAGTAGCATATTGGGCGAAAGCGACCACACAGCCCAGCAACAGAAACGCACCCCAATGAGACCACGTTAGCGGGCTCCAAGAAGAAAGAACATATGGCGCTAGTAAGATAATCATGAAAATGTTCGGATAAAGAGCAATCGTTAGACTGGATTCGGTCGCTGTCAGTTGGCGCATGAGTATCTTGTTCATCGCAGCAGATACAACACCTATCACCATGATAACAAGAGACAATGGCGCGATTGTCATGGATCCAGGTCGAATGGCGATAATAACTCCGAGGAAACCAGCAAAAACAGCCGCTCCTTGACGCCGGCTTACATGCTCTCTCAGAAAGTATTTTCCAAGAAAAACAATGATAAGCGGCATTGTGTAATAGATAACGTACACCGAAACCAGCGCCTCTTGAGACATAGCGTAAATAACCGCGTAAGTGCTAATAAAATTCATGCACAGGCGTACAGCATGACGCCTAGGATAACAGGTCCTTAGATCCGCCCATCCATGGCTTATTAAAGACACTATTAAAAGAGGTAGTAGGCGCATAAAAGCACGGAGAAACGTAACTTGACTCACTGAATATTGCCGCGCAATATGCTTGATAAACGCATCAGCGTTGCGTTAGATACCTCTTCATCCAATCGAGGAAATGCTCATCACCGTCAACACTCCAAGCTAAAATAGCCGGAGTATTATATTCGTGAAGTTCTAAAACACGTCGAATAAGGTTCTCCACACGGTCGGAAAGAGTTTTAGCAAGAAGGATATACTCCTGTTTTTCTACTAACGAGGCGTCTTCATAAATAGACAGGATTGGACCAATAATATTAACACAGGCGGTTAAACGCTCTTCCACGAGTTGACGCCCAATAGATTGGGCAGTATCTAGATGAGAACATGTAATATACACAATAGAGAAGTCCATATGCCCCTCCTCTTAACGTCGTCGTAAGACTACTATGGCTAATGCTAACAGGGGGGGTCTCAAAAACGCAAGGAGGATTCTGTGGTGATAGCCCAATATACTGAACGCGAATTTTGTTAGTCTTCGTTGGTTTACTAGTGCTCTTCATTACTTGTCTATCTAAGCTTCCCTTGTAGGGTCATATAATTTCCCTTCTTGACCTGCCCTACCATAGGACCGAATGCCTCTTCCACAATACCATTATACTATGCAATAGTTGGAGCGTGTTAGTTAAGAGAAGTGAAAAATGCCTACTATTATTGATCCTCTTACATTTTATAGGGCGTTGTACGCTCCTGTTATAGAACAGATCATATATTGTAATATGGCACAATTTTTGACTCCTACTGTTTTTATTCTGTCAATAGGGTATTGGCTTGCGCGGTTGGGACGACTTTCTCAGAAAGCATCTATAGCCGTCTCATCGTTGAAGGGTATGCTGTTCGTCTTCTGTTGGTGCATATATAACTACCAACCCAATACTGGCGATGACATTGCATATTGTAGTACAGGACACCATCTACAATGTTATGAATTATGGAATATTTTTACGATCTGTTGGCTATCTCCCAGTGAAGTCTGCTATGCAAAATTAAATGCTTGTGTGATGCCCTTCTTAGGTAACGTTTACATTGCTCCGGTGGCTTTTAACGTTACGTGTTCTATTGCGGCAGCTGCCATTAGCAAATCAATTATAGAGTACGTTTTCCCAAAACTTAAGGCGCAAAGTTTTTTCTTCTTCTTCGCCTTTTGTCCATCGATGCTCGCATGGTCAACTGCATACAACTTAAAAGAGACGTTTCTGTTGCTTCTTGTTGTGCTTTTTGCAAAAGCTATGCAGCTTTTCCTTTCCGGGCGCTACTACATTGCCTCAATTATCGCCTGTTTTGCGTGCTGGATGATGCACGGCATACGGTTCTATTCTGCGTTCATTCTTATGATCCTATATGGTGTCTGTGCTGTGGTTTCGTGGATTGCAAAGAATCGTATTTCGATGAGTCGAATTATTGTTTGCGGGTGCATTCTAAGCGCTTGTATCTTTTTTGCTACATGGATTTTATGGGGATGTGATTTAGACACTTATGCACTTAAAATAAGCGCTACTCTTAACTGTTTCTCTATTTCATCCCCGCTTAAGACACTCTCTTTATTTTGGCTTCATCCACTGCCGTTACGGTTAAGACTCAGCTCGGCGTATCGCATCCTTTTTGCTTCTGCTGTTTGGACGTGGGCTCTTCTTCCTTTTTGCGTCGTTGGGGTTCGAAAACTTTGGTGTGAAACAGAACAAAAGTTTTTCTGTGTTTTCATATTCGGTTTTGCTGTCATTATGTGGATTTTCTATGCGTTTGCTATAGATGGAGGTCTTTCTAGTCCGCGACAACGTTTTCAGCTGGAATTCACTATTGCGCTGTGTCAATTTGCGGGAATTTGCTGGGCAATCGAAAAATGGCCACTCATCAAAGAATCTCTTCGCGAATGGCGTACCTCTTTTGGAAAGCGACGTGTTACAGCCCCTGATAAAATAGCTCTCTTGTGACCATAAAGATGCAATGTTCCTATTAAGTTGCAGAGGGAATGCGCGCCCTTACAAACATTACACATTTTATTGAGAAAAGCGTTTTCTCAAGAATCAAGAGAAGCACTGTACAGAATAGCGAGGTATTAGACCCTCTGTGTAAGAAGCAAATAGAAGGGCATGAGATTGGGATGAACGAAACTTGAATTCATTCCAACGAAGGATTCATTCTACAATAAGGGAGGATGGTTGAGCTTTTCCGAAAGAGGTGCACAACCTTTGCGCTAGCAGCTCAACCCTTTTGCCATAGGAAGCTTGATATTCACATAAGACATAAAAGCGGATCTCGCAAAATTAACCACGAAAGACAATCGTGCAAGAATCGCTCCGCTGCAAAAAACAAAAAGCAGATAGGAGAGTTAAATTATAAAGGACTGCTTTCCGTCTAGTGGAATTTGGCGCTTTATCCTTCTTTAGTTCTGTTAATTTTAACATTGTGTTCCTTTGGCTTTTATTCGTTCATTCGTTTTTTCGCAGAAGGACTAATCTCATGTCCGGTATAAAATACTCCTCCCCCCTTGTTGGTATATCTACTGTATTATATACTACCTATCAACGGACGAGCGACGGGTGTGGATAGGCAAAAAGAGCTTTCTCAGCGTATTGAAGAGATTGTCAGCTCATCTTTATTAGACCTAGGATATTATGTAGTCTGCGCTATGGTCGGGTCGCAGCGGCGTGTACAGCTCTTGATTGAGCGTGCAGATGGATCTTCCGTAGGAATAGAGGATTGCGTAAAGGCCAGTCGCACGGCCTCTCTTTTGTTAGATGTTGCCGATCCCATACAAACATCGTATCTTCTAGAGGTTAGCTCTCCGGGGAAGGAAAGGCCGCTTGTGAAATGGCAGGACTATGTGCGTTTTTGTGGATCGAACATTGCGATTACGCTGGCGCAGCCTATCGATAGGCAAAAGCGTTTTACGGGAGTGTTACAAGAAACTCGGCAGGATGGGGAAGAAATGAGTATTTGTCTTTGTGTTGATCAAGGCGGCAAAGAAGAGAGTGTTTGGTTGCCTTTGACCGATATTCTAAAGGCTCATCTGAAAGAGCCTGCACTCGCAAATGGGAAAAGAAGGAGAGTCAAATAAAATGACAAGCGCACGTCTTTGCGGAGCAGATCTTCTGCAGGTTGCAGATGTTGTCGCGCGAGAAAAAGGACTTGCACGTGAAGATATCTTCGAAGCAATGGAAAGTGCTTTGCAAAAAGTGGGTCAAACACGCTATGGACAAAACTACGACATTAGAGTTTCTATCGACAGAAAAACTGGAGATGTCAAACTAGCGCGTTGGACAACGATTGTTGATGTCGTTGAAGATCCTTATACAGAAATTGCTCTAGAAGAAGCCAAAGAGCGCGACACAGCAGCAGAGGTTGGTGGAACCCTTCTTGAAGAGTTGCCTCTATTCGATCTCGGGCGTGGCGAAGCGCAGGTGGCGTGGCCCGCAATTGTTCAGCATATGCGCAACGCAGAGCGCGAAAAGCAGTATGAAGAATTTAAGGATCGCGTAGGGGAAATCATCAGCGGGGCCGTAAAAAGAGCGGAATTTGGCTCAGTTACTTTAGATCTTGGTCGCACAGAGGCGGTGATTAGACGCGATCAGTTGCTGCCACGAGAAGTTTTCCATGTTGGAGATCGTATACGCGCCTATATCGTCGAGGTTCGACGAGAAGAACGCGGACCGCAAATTTTCCTCTCCCGTACACATCCACAATTTATGGCGCGCCTTTTTACGCAAGAAGTGCCAGAAATCTATGAGCGCGTTATCGACATCAAAGCTGTCGCTCGCGATCCAGGAAGCCGCGCAAAAATAGCTGTCTTTGCACGTGACCCCAATATTGATCCAGTTGGTGCCTGTGTTGGAATACGTGGAAGTCGTGTTCAAGCGGTTGTTCAAGAGCTGCAGGGAGAGAAAGTTGACATTATTCCCTGGTCAGACGATCAGGCAACATTTATTGTTAATGCGTTAGCTCCAGCGGAAGTGACAAGAGTGGTTCTGGATGAAGAGGCACATCGCGTCGAGGCCGTCGTCCCTGACGATCAATTGAGTCTCGCGATTGGACGTCGAGGGCAGAATGTGCGCCTTGCTTCTCAGCTGACAGGGTGGGCGATTGACATGAAGACGGAAAGCGAAGATTCCGAAAAGCGCAAAGAAGCTCATCAACAGCAGTCGGCACTTTTTATAGAAGCGTTGGATTGTGATGAAATGGTTGCTCATTTGTTGATCTTGGAAGGGTTTAACTCTCCTGAAGAGCTTACTATGACGCCGGTCGAAGAGATCGCCTCTATTGATGGGCTGGACGCTGATATCGCTCAAGAGCTGCAAGATCGCGCCAAAGAATATGTTGAGAAAAGAACAAAAGAGCTGCAAAATCAGCTTTTACAGCTCGGTGTTACACAAGAGCTTTTGGAAATCGAGGGGCTAGCACTTGATATGCTTTTAACGCTTGCAGAGAAACATGGTGTAAAAACGCTGGATAACCTTGGCGATTTCTCGAAAGATGAGCTTGTAGAAGCTCTTGTGGAGTATGAGTTTACACCAGAAGAGGCTGGAAGTGTTGTTATGGCCGCACGTGCTCATTGGTTTGATGCGACAGATGCGTGCAAGGAGTGATGGATAGAATATGGCAGAAGCACCGCCAAAAAAGACGCTTGTTCTTTCGCGTTCATTGGGAAGTGGGCGTAGAGTCCTTGATGTTGGTCAAGTGCGCCAGAGCTTCTCTCATGGTCGGTCCAAAACAGTTACCGTCGAGGTAAAACGCAAACGCACCCTATCGAGCAATACTCCATCTGTTGCAAAGGAGCTCTCTTCAGAAGATTCTGCGCGTCCTCTTGGATTAACGGATCAAGAATGGGAAATGCGCTTGCGCGTCGTAAAAGAGGCGATGCGCGACGCTGATGCCCTTGAAGAACGCAAGAGCAAAGAAGCAGAGCTTTATGCGCTCGCAGAAAAAAACTGCCAAGAAGATGCGCCGCATAGTCAACAAGATGCTCAATTAGAGGGAGAGAAGGCACGTGAGGAGGTGGAAGCTCTTGCCGGTATACCTCCATTGCCATCCACTTCTCTCCCTCCTGGGAAAGGAGGTTATCGCTCGGTAACCTCGAAAGAATCTGGTGATGAAAAAGGAGAACGTAAGAATAAGAAATCATTTTCACCTGTCAAACGCTCAATACGTCCAGAGGCGGATAAGCGCCGTACAAAAATTTCTATCAATGCCGCTCTCAACGAGCAGGAAGAGCGTCTTCGTTCGCAAGCGTCTCTGTGGCGCGCACGACGGAAAAGCAGACTACAACAAGCGCAGGATGTCGAACAAACGCGCCAGGTGCGTGATGTTGTAATTCCAGAAGCGATCAGTGTTCAAGAACTAGCAAATCGCATGGCAGTGCGCGCAGCCGAAGTTCTGAAGATTCTTATGCGTCTTGGTGTTACGACAACGATAAATCAAACTCTTGATGCAGATACTGCTGAGCTTCTTGTTGGAGAATTTGGTCACAATGTTCGTCGTGTAAGTGAGTCAGATGTCGAACTTGGACTTAAGGGAGAACCAGACACTGCGACTGATTTTTTGCCTCGTCCTCCTGTTGTAACCATCATGGGTCATGTGGATCATGGCAATACATCTCTTTTGGATGCCATCCGACGAACAGATGTGGCTCTTCGTGAAGCTGGGGGTATCACACAGCACATCGGTGCATACCAAATCACCCTGAAAGATGGCCGTCGTATTACGTTCATCGACACACCGGGGCATGCTGCCTTTACAGAGATGCGTGCTAGAGGCGCTAATGTTACAGATATTGTTGTCCTGGTAGTTGCCGCAGATGACGGTATAAAAGAGCAAACAGTCGAAGCTATTCATCATGCAAAAGCCGCAAACGTCCCTATTATCGTTGCCATTAACAAAATCGACAAACCTGGTGCGAATGCTGACCGTGTGCGGCAAGAGCTCTTAGGTCACGAGATTGTTGTAGAAGCCTTTGGCGGAGATGTCCTTGATGTTGAAGTCTCAGCAAAAACCGAACATAACCTAGACAAGCTTGCAGAAGCTATTCTTATGCAGGCGGAAATTCTTGATCTTAAATCAAATCCAAACAGAACAGCAGAAGGTATAATTATTGAATCTGAGGTGCGGCAAGGCTTGGGCCCTGTGGCGACGATTCTCGTTCAAAGAGGACGATTGTGTCCGGGAGATATTTTCGTCTCAGGAGTGGTGTCCGGACGTGTGCGCTCTCTGCTGAACGATTGTAGACAGAAGCTCACCGTCGTTGAACCTGGCACACCAGCTGAAGTAACAGGATTTAATGCAGCACCTTCACCAGGAGACGAGTTAGTTGTTGTCGCAGATGAAGCCCGTGCGAAAGAAATTGCGCAATTCCGGGAACGCAAACAGCGCGAGCGCGCCTCTGCCTTAAAAGCGCGCGGATCGGTCGAGCAAATGTTTGCAAAGATCTCTTCTGATGAGAAATTGCAAATGCTTTCAGCCGTTGTGAAAGCCGATGTCCAGGGTTCAGCAGAAGCAATCTGCAATAGTTTAGCAAAATTATCCAACGATGAAGTGTGCGTGCGTATTTTGCACTCTGGTATTGGGAGTATTACCGAAAGTGACATAGCGCTTGCGCGAACTTCTCGTGCCATCGTGATAGGCTTTAATGTGCGCGCCAATCCACAAGCGCGTGAAATGGCCCAGCGAGAAGGAATCGAGCTATGTTACTATTCTATTGTCTACGACCTTATTGATGCTATGAAGGCGCGTTTATCTGGCCTCCTTGCTCCTGAGCAAAGAGAGAAAATTCTAGGAACAGCAGAGATTCGTCAAATATTTGAAGCAAAGAAAACAGGAAAAATTGCGGGCTGCATTGTAGCCGAAGGTTGCATCCGGCGAGGGGCGAAAGTACGTTTGTTCCGAGAGGGAACGATTGCGCACGAAGGATATGTTCGGTCTTTAAGGCGCATACGAGAAGAAGTCAGCGAAGTGGCGAAAGGCTTTGAGTGCGGTATGACCCTTACAGATTGTCAGGATATCCGCGAAGGGGATATCATCGAATGCTTTGAGGTAGAAGAGATTGCACGCCGGCTCGCTTAAATTCAAAAAGACTTCTTTTTTAGCAGGATCTCTTGCAGATCGCACGCAAAAACCGCAACGGCAAGAGCGCGTTGCGCGAGAGGTGCAAAGGATCTTGGTGCGTGCGATGCGAGAAACAGCGCTACCCAATATGACCATAACCGCTGTTCGAATGACGCCCTGTCTTAGACAAGCAAAGGTATATGTACTACCCTTCTGCGGGAGAGGTGCCGCCACTCTTTTGCGAAATCTCCAGAGTCGCAAGCCCTCTCTGCGTCGGGAGGTCGGGCGAAAGCTCGCGTTACGTTACGTGCCAGAGTTGCATTTTTTTATCGACAACACTATCGCGCACAGCGAACGTATAGAGAGTTTGTTGCGCTCTCTACCTCCTGCACAGACCTCTGCTTATCCTTCAGAAGAATCATGATTTTACGAACAGATCTCTGCGGTTGGATTGTCTTAGATAAACCGATGGGTATGAGTTCTAATCATGCAAATAGCATTGTCAAGCATCTCTTAGGGGCAAAAACAGGGCATGCCGGGACGTTAGATCCGCTTGCAACAGGCGTATTGCCTATTGCTGTTGGCTCAGCAACGCGGCTGATCCCTTACCTTGTTCAAAGTGCGAAGACATATCTAGCCACTCTCCAGTGGGGAGAAAAGCGTGATACTGATGACAGCACTGGCCTCGTTACTCACACATCCCTTAAAACGCCAACACAAGAAGAAATTGCCCACGTTCTTCCGTCCTTTCTGGGGAATATTATACAATATCCACCACAATTTTCGGCATTAAAAATAAGAGGAAAACGCGCATGCGACCGCATAAGACGTGGAGAAGACGTAGCATTGGCGCCGCGCACTGTCCATATCAACGCGCTGACCCTTGTCTCTCATAAAGAGAACGTGCGTCAGACAACTCTGCGAGTCACATGCGGCAAAGGAACTTATATCCGCAGCCTTGCGCGCGATTTGGGTTATGCTTTGCAAACTTTTGCGCATATTATAGCCCTGCGGCGCGAACGTGTCGGTCTTTTTTCAGAAACGCACGCAATACCGCTGGAAAAATTTCGAGCAATGGGGCATAGTGCAGAGAGTTGCGTAGTACAACCAGAGAGTGCACTGGACGACATCTTGGTGACTCTCTCGGTACAGAATTGTCTTCAAAAGGGACAGATCTTAGAAAACTACGCAGAGCAAGGCACACACTTAGTGCGCCTTGTGTGTGCGTCAACAGGATCTTTGCTCGGTCTCGCTGGAGCAAAAGACGGTCAGTGGCGCTGTGTTTGGAAAAGTTAGGAGTTTTTATGATGTCGCCTGAAGAAAAAAGAGAAACCATGGACCGCTTTGCGCGTCATCCGAAAGATACCGGATCGCCAGAGGTGCAGGTTGCTCTGATGACGCATCGCATTAATACGCTTGGGGGCCATATGAACGTTCACGCGAAGGATAAACACTCGCGGAGAGGATTGCTTGGTCTTGTTGGTCGTCGACGCCGATTGCTCGATTACCTAAAACGCATAGATGTGATGAGATATACGGCTCTTATCCAAATTCTTGGGTTGCGCCGTTAAACATTTAATGAAAGGAATAAGTATGTCTTCTATTAGCCGCCGAGAACTTGTATGGGGCGGCAAAAAGCTTGTTTTCGAAACGGGTAAGTTGGCTTGTCAAGCTACAGGATCCGTTGTCGTTACGTACGGAGAGACAACGCTGCTCTGCACTGCTGTTGCGGAAAACAAATCTACTGATGGGGTAGATTTCTTCCCTTTAACCGTGAATTATCAGGAAAAAACATTCTCTGTTGGCAAAATTCCTGGAGGCTTCTTTAAACGTGAGGGTCGACCATCAGAGTACGAAACGTTGGTTTCGCGTCTTGTAGACCGTCCAATTCGACCGTTGTTCCCAAAAGCTTTTAGGAACGAAACGCAGGTCGTCTGCACTGTTTTAAGTTATGACCAAGAGAACGAGCCGGATATCGTTGCTATCTTGGGAGCTTCTGCAGCTTTGACGTTGTCCGGCATCCCTTTCTGTGGTCCGGTAGGAGCAGCACGCGTAGGATATCGCAACGGAGAATTCTTGCTTAACCCGACTTTATCACGAGAGGATTCCTTAGATCTCGACCTTGTCGTTGCGGGAACAACACAAGGTGTCCTCATGGTCGAATCAGAAGCCAATGAACTTTCTGAAGAGAAAATGCTCGAAGCTGTTTTGTTCGGGCATCAGGCGTATCAGCCTGTAATCGAGGCAATTATCGGTCTCGCTGAAGAAGCAGCAGCTGCGCCATGGATACTTGCCACGGATACATCGCCTGAAAAAGAACAACTCGATCAAGAGGTAAGTCGTCACGCAACGAAAGACTTGCTTGAGATCATGGGTGCTGCTCTTCCCAAAAAAGAGCGGAACAAGAAAATCAAAGCTCTGCGTGACGAAATATGTACACAGTTCGAGTCTGAACGTGTCTCTAACGAAGCTATATGCAAATCTTTTGAAGACCTGCAGTATCAATTGTTGCGCTCAGAGATTCTGACGCATAAGAAAAGGCTTGGCGGTCGTGTTCCACAAGAGATCCGTCCAATTTCAACAGAAGTCAGTATTCTTCCGCGCACTCATGGTAGTGCTCTTTTTGTTCGTGGAGAAACACAGGCATTGGTCGTGACAACGCTTGGAACTGGTCAGGACGAGCAGATTATCGACGGTTTAGGAAGAGAATATCGTGAGCATTTCATCATGCATTACAATTTCCCTTCGTTTTCTGTAGGCGAAGTAGGACGCATGGGATCTCCTGGACGACGCGAAGTCGGTCATGGCAAACTCGCTTGGCGTGCGCTTCATCCTATTCTTCCTTCGAAAGACGATTTTCCTTACACCATTCGTGTTGTTTCTGAAATTGTGTCATGCAACGGCTCTTCTTCGATGGCGAGTGTTTGCGGCGCCTCTCTTGCATTGATGGATGCAGGCGTTCCATTGAAACGCCCTGTAGCTGGTATTGCGATGGGACTCGTTAAGGAAGGTGACAAATTCGTTATCTTGAGCGACATTCAAGGCGAGGAAGATCATCTCGGTGATATGGATTTTAAAGTTGCGGGTACCGCTGAAGGCATTACCGCATTGCAAATGGATATTAAGATTGCAGGCGTTACGCCGGAAATCATGAAACAAGCACTTGAGCAAGCGCGCAAGGGTCGATTGCATATCTTAGAAAAGATGAAGGTCTCTCTTTCTCACTCTCGCGAGGATTTGAACGCAAACGCTCCGCGTATTGTTAGTTTTATGGTGCCACGCGATAAAATCCGCGAGGTTATCGGCACAGGTGGCAAGGTTATCCGTGAAATCACTGAGAAGACAGGGGCAAAAGTCGATATCGAGGACGATGGCTCTGTTCGCGTCGCTTCTCAGAACAAAGAAGCTCTTGATGCGGCTGTAAAGTGGATCAAAAGCATTGCATGTGATCCAGAAGTAGGGGATATTCATACAGGAAAAGTTGTCAAAATCATGGAATTTGGCGCTTTTGTAAATTTTTGGGGTAACAGAGATGGGCTTGTGCATATCAGCGAGCTTGCTTATGTGCGTCCAAATAAAGTCACTGACGTTGTCCAAGAGGGTGATAGCGTTCGTGTTAAGGTTGTTGGCTTCGATGATCGAGGCCGAGTAAAATTGAGCATCAAAGCAGCTCTAGAAAAGAGTGAGGAGATAAAATGACTCTGTCCGTAACAATAACGATTCCAAGGCATAAAGTGCGAGAGCTTATTGGTCCGAAAGGCCAAGTTATACGTGCCATTACAACGGAAACCCAAGCCCAGGTGAAAGTGGATGACGATGGTAACGTCAGGATTACCGCGCCAGATGAAGCGGCAAAGGATGCGGCGATAGCCAAAGTGCAAGAGGCTGTTGCCGACCCAGAAATAGGTCGTGTTTATGATGGCACGGTCGTTAAAGTTGTAACGTTTGGCGCTTTTGTAAATTTTTGGGGTAACAGAGATGGGCTTGTGCACATCAGCGAATTATCGGACACTCGTGTCAATCAGGTCACAGATGTTGTGCGCGAAGGTGACAGAGTGCGCGTCAAGGTTATTGGCTTTGATCAACGTGGCAAGGTAAAGCTCAGTATCAAAGCCGCAGAAAACGCTTAGCTCTTGTGGCGCAACAGACGCCTTCTACTGTTGTCGTTATTCCAGCGAGACTGCACTCTTCGCGTTTGCCTGGGAAAGTGCTAGCGGATATTGGCGGTAAGCCCCTAATCCTGCGTGTGTGGGAGCGCGCACTGTGCGCAAACATTGGGCCGGTGTATGTTGCTTGTGCTGAAGAAGAGGTGGCTAGTGTTGTACTAGCGGCTGGCGGCAATGTGGCAATGACGGATCCAGCATTACCCTCTGGATCTGATCGTGTCTGGGCAGCTTTGCAGGAAATCGAAAAAGATCGAGGTCTTTGTGATTGTGTTGTGAATTTGCAGGGCGATTTGCCGTTTGTGGAACCAAGGTTGTTGCAAGAGGTTATTTCTCTCTTTAATAAAGCTCCAGAAGCGGATATCGCTACGTTGGCGGCTTTTATCTCTTATGAGCAGAAGTCTTGGGAAGAACCGCAAATTGCTAAAATCGCACTTAGTTTTGCTCCCTGTGGCACTTACGGTCGCGCCCTGTATTTCAGTCGATCTCCTATTCCTCACGGAGAAGGGTCTTACGCCCATCACATGGGGATTTATGGCTTTAAACGTGCGGCTCTCCAGCGATTTGTTGCGCTCCCGCCTAGTCCTTTAGAAAAGCGTGAGAGCCTAGAGCAACTTCGAGCCTTGGAAGCCGGAATGGCGATCTATGTCCAGATGGTTGATACGGTACCCCAAGAGGTAAATACACCAGAGGACTTGGATAGAGTGCGCAGGATGGAAGTGGGCTGCTTAAGCAAATAAACGTCAAGGGCTTTTCCCCACATCTGATGCGGTCATCATCTCCTACAATTACATCACCGTGTCTATTCTTATCTCTAGGCATTACATCCTTATGGATCTTGAGCCATCCCTCTTATATCCCCAGAGTATCATCGAGCATACTACCTCATTCGTGTCTCACCTCTTCTTCCTATATTTCACTGCGAGAACAGAAGGGTTAGGAAAAGAGAATTTCCATCTTTCATCCAGCAGCAAACTCAGCATTAATGGCGCTGTATTACGGGCTTATGTATCTCGTTCCCCTCTTGCCCCTTGTCTCCTATCTCAATCACACAACTGCCTTATTTGCTCTCTCAGAAGAGGCTGTCTTAACTCGCCTAGCCTCTTTTTCTGTTATATTTTATAAAGAGTTTAATATATACCATCTGTATAGGCAGGAAGGCTTGCCGGATCGAGGTAGAGGAATATTTCTTTCACAGCAGAAAAGATCTTGTATTTTTGTTGAGGTTGCGTACGTATAGCACAAGCAGAAGTAAATATACTTGGCTTAAAACTATTGAACGATTTAACTGAGCAGAGAGCACACGGACACTTTATTGCATTCTGTTCTAGTTTATGAGCAAGCGCTTCTAGCGGAAATTGTTTCTTGATAAGAAAAATTAATGTTTCTTCTTTGGTCCATTTTCTGGGAATATTCTCCACAATAGCGTCACCAAGACAATTTTCTTCGAAGCAACAATATTCAACAAGCGCCCTTTTTTTGAGAGAAGAACCTGATGGGCTTTGATGGCGCATTTCTGTCAGATCGCTCTCCGAATGAGATGTTCTCAGTTGTTGCAGGCATGTAAAATCGTCTTTTTCCAACATTGCATTAGAAAACGGCACCACTATTAACATAGATACAAAAAGTAAATATTTATACATAATTTTCCCTGTTTTGTATATTTGATATTATTGTCATCAATCATTAATATTTTGTTAATTCTTATGCCAAAAATACCCCGTCCTATAAAGGATCGGTTGAATAGCTCCTCTGTGAAAAGAGAAAGAGTCCTATAAATTAAAGAGGGCGACGCTGGGGCTCTTCTGAATGAGAAGAGCAGAGTGATACTTTGAGTGCTCAATTCTATCATCTGCCCACCTCTCGCAGAGGGCCAGAGACCTGCAGGCAGAAGAGAGGATCATTCTGTCAGAGCCCTGTCGTATTTCCGCGATTTCTTGTTTTTGAGTATTGGGAGAAGTATTTCTTTTTAGGTAACGGTCTCTATGACGGTTTCTATGAGGATCTCGAAAACTTATACACAACAAAGAGTTGCTTTGGAAACTCTTAACAAAATCTTAAAAAGCGATTAAATAAGGTTAAGGCAGGGTTAAGTTGTGAAACGAAAATCATTTAGAAAACAGAAGGTTAGAGATTATGTTCACAAAGTAGGCAAAGCGATTGAACCTCTGCCGGAGCAACCTCCCTCTCCTTTTTGTGAACCCGTTATACACAGAGTTATCCACAGATTTTGGGGATGACTGAAGAACACACCCTCCCTGCTGCATAATCTTCGTTCTCTTTTTCAATTTTTCTTCATTACCTTTCCTCATTTTTCTCATTTCCCTCTCTTTTCTTTGCCTCCGAGGGAGTGCGAAACGTTTTTCTATCTTATAGAGTAATTGATCCTTCCCCGTCTCCTCCTTTATTCTTCTGTCTTCCGCTCTCTTTTCCTTTCTCCGGAAGAGTAAAGTTTTCCGCAGAGATTGCTTCTTCATCTTGTTTCTCCTACTTCCCATCTCTTTCTTCTCACTTTCTTCCATCTTTTCCACTCAACATTTCTCTTCTTTCCTTGATGGGAGAAGGAGGAAGGGCTCCACCTCAAGGAGCAATTGCTCTCTCTCTTTCTCTTTCTCTTTCTCTTTCTCTTTCTCTTTCTCTTTCTCTTTTCCCCGGTCTTTCTTGCTGTCTTCTCTTCTTATCATCGCTTCTCCCTCTTAATTTCTATTTCTTCTCTATTTTTCTCTTGTTCTTCCTCAATTTTCCCTATTCTCCGCTCTCTTCTTCTCTCTATTTTCTTTCTTTTCCTTCCGCGAAATCTTTTTGGACGGATGTTTGTGTTGAAGATCACGCGCAAAACATGGTGTTAGAGCATCCATTAATACAAGCTGTATGCTTTTAGTTTTCTGCGTAAGTGTTATGTCAGGAGTGTTGTCTCGATACAAGTGGTATGGTTTTAGCTTTCTGCGTAAGTAGTATGTCGGTGCATCCACGCCCTCATGACCTTAATTTAACAACAGGGAAGGCATGAGGGCCCCGCGGCATCGCGCCGCGGCTATTATGGTATCAGGTAGAAGTCTCCCTTAGAGCCCTGTGCCTATGTGGTGCGGCTACTCATGCGCTTAGAGCAAGCGTGATCTTAAAAGTCGTTTGTATTCTCCTTCTTCTTTCTATCCATTCGTTATTTCTTTTCCTTCCGCGAAGTTTTTTCCCGACGAGTGTTTGTATTGGGTTTTGTTCATGAGGGATGTGTAGATGTGTCGATATACACAACCTACGATTGTGCCGTCTCAGCCATATTGCAGTTACTAATGGAATACAGGTGAGTGTGTTGAAGTTTCATGCGTAAGTAGAGTGTCAGTGCATCCACGCCCTTGCGACATTTTGGAACAGATAGAGGCCGCAAGGGCCCCGCGGCACT
>JAITIJ010000069.1 GCA_031279495.1 Holosporales bacterium
GGGCCTTTGTGACATTAATCTATTTGATATAGCCACAAAGGCGTGGATGGACCGACATACCACTTACGCATAAAATTCAACAAGAAGACTCGTTTGGAAAAACTTCATGAAAAGAAATAGAAGGCAGTAAGAAAGACCGGGGAAAATATGAAGAAGCTCTTGCCGAGACAAAGAGGAAAATTGGGGAAAGCAGGAAAAATGAAGGAGGATTTTGAAAAAAGTGAGAGAGACGGGAAAATAGGTAGGGAAGCAATCGACACAGAAAATTCTATCCTTTCTGGGAAAGGGAAAGAAAGAGCGATTGCTCCCTGAGGTAGGGTATTCCTTCTTCCACCAGGGAAAGAAGTGTTAAGAGGAAAAATTATTGAAAAAGGAGTGAGAAAGAGCCTTGTTTACCAATAGGAATATGGAGAAATAAAGGAGGAGACGGGGAGAACAATGAGAGAGACAAAAGAAATGGAGAGAAAAATATGAGGAGAGAAAGAGAAGAAAGTAGAGAGGCGGAGAAATGATCGACAATGCAGGATACACAGAACTTCTCGATGATTTTGTATATCTTAGTGGGACTCAGCAGCATAACTGCCATCTCCCTGTTTTTCATTGACAAAACCCCACCTTCCTTCCCTCCTTAATCCAGTCTTCGTCTTCCTTACAGATTATCCCGTTCATCAGCCGCATCTAAGTGCCTTCTTGAAGACAGTCGGAAGAGCATATTTCTCTAAATGTGTGTGGGGAATCCATGAAAAACCTGCTGTTCTAAACCCCACCTTCCTTCCCTCCTTAATCCAGTCTTCGTCTTCCTTACAGATTATCCCGTTCATCAGCCGCATCTAAGTGCCTTTTTGAAGACAGTTGGAAGAGCATATTTCTCTAAATGTGTGTGTGGAATCCATGAAAAACCTGCGTAAGGATTCTGTTCTGAAACGTACGTATACAGCACACGTGCCTGTAAACGAAAATGCGTAAATGTATGTGTTACAATATGAGAGAATTGCCATTGTGTTATACCCAGTGGGCCTATTGTTGGTGCTGAATCTTGCGGCGTTTGCGTCCATGGTGTTGTTGGTAAACCGTATAAACCACCCAGTAGGCCCTTTTCCGGCCTTCGTTCCAGCAGGAGCGTATCTTTGCCGAGAATGCAAAAGAAAATAGCATATCGCATTCGTCTTTCTGTTCCTTTTCTATGAGAAGGATAGGAAAGCGGCGCGTTACTCTGTCTTGCTTGGCAAAACGCCTGCAAGGGACAGCAGACACAAGCGACTTGACGCATCTGGCAATATTGAGCGCCGATGTCCATAAGCGCTTGGTTGAAATCTCCTGGGTATTCAATCGAAAGTAAACTCTGTGCATGTGATAAGAGAAACGCTTGATCGGAAAGAGCAAAAAGACGTGCAACAACACGGGATACATTGGCATCTAAGGCAACTACCGGCTCTCCAAAGGCCATAGATGCGATAGCTGCAGCGGTATATGGACCAATGCCTGGCAGTTTCTGCAATGATTGTGCTGTTCTTGGGAAACACCCCTTATGTTCTTCCTGTATAAGGCGCGCTGTGTGATGTAAATGACGTGCCCGCGCATAATACCCAAGACCTTGCCAGAGCGTTAATACTTCATCTAAAGAAGCCTCCGCAAGTTGACTCAGCGTCGGAAAAACAATGAAGAAACGTGTAAAATAGGGGATCACCTTTGAGACCGTCGTCTGTTGCAACATAGATTCCGAGATCCAGACAATATACGGATCCTGCAAAGTTCTCGGTAGAGCGCGCCACGGCAACTGACGCGCCTTGTGAGCGTACCAATCTAGCAGAACCTGTGTTATCGTCCTCACCGTATGCGGAGCTTGTAAAGAGGAAGTGCGGTGCATAACAAACGTCCTACGCCTTTTCTGTCTGTTGGGGTTCCCATCGAGTATATTGCGCGTGGTCTCTGTCGTCCGATCTTTAAAAAACACGGACTGTACATGGCGGATATTTTTCTCTCTTGGAAAGATGTTGTTGGACCGCATTACGCACGTTTCACCCTTCCTACTAGATTGCAGGCCTTACCAGAGGGACAATTTACTTTACACGTACAGGTGTCGCGCGAACAAGCACTAGAAGTTCGCTATGATGCGCCTAAATTAATCGCCCGGCTTAATCAGTATTTTGGCGGCGAGCGCATACACACCCTATCATTGCACCTTGTGGAAGATGTCGTTATTCCTACGGAGGAGGATTCTGCGCCTTCAGAAGAACAAAGGTCATCCGAGCAAGCAGTGCCCTCTCTTGAAACACTTCTCGCACGCTTGCAAGCTCATCTTCGAGACAATAAAAAGTGAAAAAAACGTCATTCCTTTGGATCGGCGGTATCGGGCTTGCGCTAGGAGGCATCAGTGCGCATATCATCACGCATCATCTCTCTTATGAGCACGAGTGGCGCGTACGACGCTTCTTGCGCCTTCCTCTGCCGGTACCTTCTGATATTATACTAGGCAATCCGCAAGCGCTTGTACGGGTGTACTATTACTATTCCCTAACGTGTCGGTATTGCCGCACCTTTCAAAGCAAAATCTTGCCTAAAATACGCGAAAAATATTTGGATACAGGGCGCCTTTGTTTTGTTTTTCGCGAATTTCCTGATGATAAAATCTCTTTAGAGGGTTTTACATTGCTTAGAAGCCTCCCTAGCAGGGTATATTTACCTTTATTGTCCGTTATTTTCGCCCATCAAGTAGATTGGCTTTTTCTACAAGAACGCTTGTTTGCGCTTTTTGCTCCCTTCGGGATTTCATCGCAAAACTGCCAGACGTTTCTGAAGAACAGCACTCTTTCGAAGGCTCTGTTGTTCCGGCGCTTTGAGGAAGAAGAGCGCCTTAATCTTTCTGCTGTTCCTTCCTTCATTATTAACGGTAAGGTGTACGAAGGCGCACTGCCTTTATCACAGCTCGAGGAGATCATTGATGGAAAATAAACCTGCAGAGCATACTTTTGAGGTCCGCCTGCGAAATTTAGAGGACCGTATAAAAATCCCAGCTACACGAAGTTCCAAATCGTCTCTCACACGCTCAGAAAACCCTATCATTCGTGTCGGAGCAGAGTTTTTCTCGGGCGTAGCCGTTAGTATGCTCTTTGGTGTTGCGATAGATCGATATTGGAATACCCATCCTTACGGACTTCTCATCGCTTTTTCTCTGGGAATTTGTACTGGCTTTTTTAATGTATTTCGTGTATTAAAACGCAAAGAAGAGCGTGCGCGTTCTCAATAATCTTCGGAATAAGAGGGTCCGTGTCAGCACAGCCGCTTCATCAATTCGAGATTCATCCAATTATTCCGCTTTCTTTGGGCAGCGTGGACGTTTCTTTCACAAATGCGGCCCTAGCGATGGTTTTAAGTAGCACTTTGATGGCTTTACTCTTTGTCTTTGGTGCGCGACGTAGAGAACTTGTGCCTTCGCGTATACAATCTATAGCTGAACTAGGGTACAAGACTATTGCCACGCTTATAGATGACAATATCGGTACGAAGGGACATGTGTTCCTCCCATTTGTATTCTCTATATTCTTTTTTATTGTAGGGGGCAATGTTTTTGGCCTGTTACCCTATGCTTTCACATTTACCAGCCACTTGATCGCGACATTTGGACTCGCTGTTCTTGTGATTAGTGTTGTGACAATTGTTGGATTTGTTCGGCATGGCACTAAGTTCTTCCGCACTTTTGCGCCAGTTGGAATTCCTTGGCCTGTTTTTCTGCTTTTAACTCCTATTGAGATTATCTCTTACTGCTCGCGTCCCTTTAGTCTTGCGGTGCGTTTATTTGCCAATATGATGGCGGGCCATACGATGTTAAAAGTTTTTGCCGGTTTCTCGGTAGGTCTTGGCGCTTTGTGGGGGCTAGCACCTATGTGCGTTAACGTGGTGCTGACGGCTTTTGAATTACTGATTGCCGTCTTGCAAGCATACGTTTTTAGTGTTTTAACTTGCGTGTACCTTCATGATGCTATCTATGTAGGGCACTAAAGTTTTATAGAAGAGGGAGTATATATGGATCCGGAATCGGCACGTTACTTTAGCGCAGGCATGACCGTCCTAGGGTTGTGCGCGGTGGGCTTGAGCTTAGGACTTATTTTTTCCACATGGCTTAAAGCTGTGGGGCGTAATCCTTCTGCAAAAGAGCAATTGAACTCTGTTGGTATTTTGGCTTTTGCTATGACAGAGGCTATTGCGTTGTTCTCTCTCTTAATTGCCTTTCTTATTCTTTTCCGATAAGAGGCATCGAAAAAAGAGAAGCCACATGCCCCAGCTAGACGTAGCAACGTATCCTGCACAGTTATTTTGGCTGTTTCTTTCGTTCTTCAGCTTTTTCTGCGTTGTGCGTTGGGTGATCGTTCCGCGTCTAACTGGAACGTTAAAGGCTAGAGAAGCGAAGCTCTCAACCCTTCTAGAAGAAGCGCGTTTTCTACAACAAGAAGCGCAGCAGAAAGAACAAGTAGCCGAAGCCTCTTTGCAAAAGACAAGGCAAGAGATGCACGAAACGCTTACGTACGAACTTACACAACTGAAAGAGCAGCTCAAAGCACGAGAAGAAGAGCTGCAGCTTTTATATGCACAAAAACGGGTGGAAGCTGTGCAAGCTCTTGAAAAAGCTGCGCACTCAATTGTGTCAGAAGCACAACAGGAGGTCATTACCTTAAGTCAGATAGCTGCGGGAAAATTGAACCCTTCTTCTGCCGCTCTTTCTAAAGGGAGATAGCGTGGTTTTAGATACCGGTTTTTGGGTTCTAGCTTCATTTGTGGTATTTCTACTTTGTTGCGGTAGAAAACTTTATCGCTTTGCGACGGAGGCGTTGGATAAATATAGTGACGATATTGCCGCTCAATTCAAGGAGGCTGAGACGTTAAGAGAAGAAGCGAAGAACATCCGAAAACGGCTAGAGGAACGCACAGTACAAATGTACGCAGAGATTGCGACCCTTAAAGAAACGACGCAACGCGATTTGGAAGATCGCAGAAAGGCACATGTTCAATTGCTTGAGGTACAGTCGCGCGCAGCACAAGACTTGTACGCTCAGCAACTGGCTATCGCAGAGGCATCTGTACGTGCGCGCATTCTACATACCTTAACCAACCAAATCTTGCAGCAAGTGCGAGAACATCATACGCTTTCTCCAGCATCCGTTGATCTTACGTGCCTTGCAGACGCCGGGAGATTATTGAAGACTTCTGCTTAGGATTTTTTGTTTATTGGCCAGTTTAGTTAGGTTTCTTGGAAGAGATTTTTTGTCTTTGTTGTCAAATTGGGCTTTTTGCTGAGGTCCTTAATCTTCGAGAAAGCCAGTTCCTCAGCATCACGTGCATTGTGTGAGCTGGGGACTGGAATCGGATGGGCTACGAGGACTTTATTATGTTGAGCATTTCGGAAAGCCTTAGAGATACCGAATAGATACAGGAAGGAGAATAGTTTCTAAAGAGCTTTCTGCAGAAACTTCCCGTTTAATTTCCCAAGGGAAAAGGATCAGAGGCCCTGCGGCGCGATGCCGCGGCTATAAAACAACTTCGGATGAGGATTTGCATTGAATTTATGTGCGAGGAGCAATTGTCAAGGACTCCTTCCGCGAAGTTTTCTCCGAACGAGTGTTTGTATTGGGTTTTGTGCGTGAGGGTGATGTCAGTGTAGCTCTCCTGCATCTTCAAAGAATACTCTGCGTGATTGCGATGAGAGGCGATAATACACTCTGGGTTATACTTGTGCGCGGTAGATACAACTTACGGTTGTAATCTTGATTAAATTTCGCCATTCTTTGATCCATTGCGGCACTTTTGAAGAGGCAAAACAATCGGAGGCAAGGAGATTTCCCTTCTTTTATCCCTAAAGACCAAGAGCGAATCTCCAAACACTCTACTTGCCTCGAGCTTATAGTGACCGCGCCCATAGCGCGGGGCCCTCATGTCTTCTCTATTGTTAAATTAAGGCCATGAGGGCGTGGATAGACAGACATTCTACTTACGCGCAAATCCAAGACAATCTCATCTGTAACCACAAAATCCAAGAAGAAAGACCTTTGGAACGGCCTTTACAAATAGAATTCCACCACGGAGATCTGTGGCTTCTCCCAGCATGGAACGCCATCAAAAAGTGGGAAACCTTATGAGATTGTAAAGACGCAGGACAAGGAGAGGAACAATCCGGGAATAAGGATGGGAAAGGAGGTTTTTCCCTTTTTTGAGGGATCCCTAAAGACCAAGAAAGAATCTCCAAACACTCTACTTGCCTCGAGTTTATAGAATAGCCGCGGCGTAGTGCCGCGGGGCCTTTGTGACATTAATCTATTTAATATAGCCACAAAGGTGTGGATACTCCTACACACCGCTTGCACAGGAAACTAAAACCATACACCTGTATTACACAGATGCGCCTACTCCAGCCGCGCATAAAGCCTCGTACTCATATTGAAGAAACCATGAAGAGTTTTTAGCAACGATTCCTTACGAAGGATTCAATAACAAGTAGATTTCTCTTTTCTATATCTTTCTATTCAGCATAGTTTTTCGCTATATAACTTTCTTGGGATAGTTTTTATTTTTCTTTATTTTCTATACATTTACGCACATATTTTTATGGATGTATACCGAAAATATATTTTTCTCTTGACAATTTTGAGAAATATGAGAAGATAAAAGACTAGGGCAATTAGAGGAGTAAAATAATGAAAGATCAGTACTTAAACATTGTGTCATCAGTAGAAAGGCTGCATAGGCTGTTTCTAGATGTTGTCAGGACAGAACTAGATCGTTTAGGCGTTCATGATATTAACAATGTACAGGCATTAGTGTTGTATCACCTGGGAAGGGCGCATTTAACAGTAAGTGAATTAACCAACCGAGGATATTATCTGGGATCAAACGTATCGTACAACCTGAAAAAAATGATTGAGCGCGGTTACATCGAGCAGACTGTTTCCGTGCATGACCGCCGGGCAAGTATTGTAAAGCTAACGGCAAAAGGTCTGGAATTTATCAAGAAGTTTGACACTGCGCTGAATCGTCAAGTTACGTTATTGACAGGGCAAGATATGGCGTCTGCAGATGTGGAACATGGCACAGGCCTCTTGCGCCGAGTGGAAGCTTTCTGGTCATCATTGGTTATGAGAAGATAGAAGAAAAAGCGCATGATACATCTTGTCTGTTATGGAGAGATGGAAAAGGCCGTGTATCGTTTTTTGCCTTTGAAGGTTTGCTAATTGTTTTTCATAAAAACAGCGAAGGATTTCAAATAATTTTGCGCTTTTTCCCGTACTGAGCAGATGTTTACTGATTATTGTTTAAAAAACATGCACAATAAGGCTTCCAGCAAGAGCTGTGCAGCATACTCCCCACTCATGGCCAGAAACAACAGTGTTCAAAAGGCAACATAGAGCGAAACAGAAAGAGCTACTCGGACTTATTGTTTGCTGTTAAAAGCGCCCTTCTGGGCAGTGGTCCTAAAGAAGGGGGGGTCTTTCCCTTCTAAATTACTGAGCACCTCTTTACACACCGCTCCAATACTCTATCCTCCCTTCCATAATGTCATGCTTTGTAGTGCAGTATTGTGCAGAAGCAGTACAAGCATAAAGCGTGGAAAGGCACAATAGCTTTAGAAACTCATTCATCCCTCCTCCGCGATCTGCGAAATGTTCAATGATTCGAAGAAATGGAGGAAAGGCTCAGTGATCAAGAAAAGCTGCTCACCTTCTTCCCAGCTATTGCCCCCATGAAGTAAGGATCCAATCTCCCGTCTCTTCATCAAAACTCTTCTTAGTGACCCCATTTTTGCAATCCTCACAATACTTCCACATCTACTTTTGCAACAAATCTCAAGGGATCTAGATGCACTCTTGTCGTGTTTATGGTCTATTAAATATTTTTTTGTACGATTATCAAAAGATGGAACAGAGAATAAAGCAGACAACCATGAAACCGTTCGAAGAATTCTCACAAAAAGAACTAGAAATAGAAGTATTCAACTTGATCACAAGCGGGCAGATGTTTCTAGCACATGATTTCGCACGCAAAGGATTCGAGAAATTCCCCAAAAATCTTCGTCTACAAGAGGCGTATGCGCTTGTTCTGCTAAAAACAGGAGCCGTACGAGAAGCTAAAGAACTCGTTTATCCTCTTCTAAGTGACATTATTGATCAGGGAGCTGTCAATGTAGAGTGCCTGAAAAACTGTAGTTTCATAAAAACAGGAAACAGTCGCACATTAGCTGGAATTGGGCATATTTTTAAGGAAATCTGGCAACATTCTCATATGTGTCATGATTTAGATATCGCCCGAGAATTGTATCTATCTAGTTTTAGAAAAGAACCCAAAACCCGAACAGGTATCAATGCTGCATGGCTTTCTTGGTTGACTGGGGATGAGCCTCAATCTGAGGTCTTAGCAGAAGAGGTGTTGAAGCTTTTACCTCCTATGGGGTTGCACGGACAATTCACGGAACTTGTTGATTTAGCAGAAGCGCAATTATTGTTGGGCCGAGTTGATGAGGCCTGCCGTCTGTACGAAGACGCCACAAAGCAGACGCTGGAAAGCTATGTTCCTGTTGTTACGGCACGACAGCAGCTTCTCTTTTTGCGCGATGCTGGTTTCCGTGTGCCTGAAGCTGCTCTTAATGCTCTTAAGCCCCCTGCTATCGCTGTTTTTACAGGATACATGATCGATGCACCGCATTTGCCTGTAGCACTTTTCCCTCCTGAACTTGAAGAACCAGTTAAACAAGCTATCAATGCACAACTAGACGAAGTTGGCGCGACAATTGGCTATTCTTCTGCTGCTTGCGGGGCGGATTTGCTTTTTATTGAAGCCCTTTTAAAACGTGGAGGAGAAGTAAACATCATTCTTCCTTTTGCAATTGAGGACTTCATACAAACAAACGTTCGTCATGCAGGCCCACGATGGGAAAAACGCTTCGAACGCGCCTTAAAGAACGCAAGAACCGTTAATATTGCCGCAGAAGAACGCTATCTCGGACATGACATGCTCTTCCGTTTTGCTAATACCATTATGCATGGCGCAGCAGTCATGCGCGGGCAATTCCTAACAAGCGAGCCACATCTTGTCGCTGTTTGGGACTCTACTCTTCATTCTATGCCAGGCGGACCTTCTGATTTTATCGATGGATGGACAAACATTAAAACATTGCACATGATTGATCTGGTTGACCTTCGTCCTCCTCGTACACTCAGTCCAGAAACAGAAGAAAAGCTCAATAATACAAAGAGTCTTGCGTGCTATGCACGTCAGTACGATCCGCTTGTATCTCATGCACCAGATCGCATTATCAAAATGATGATGTTTTCCGACCTGCATGGATATAGCAAATTGCAAGATGAGCACATTCCTGCGTTTCTTGACTTCTTACAAAAATTGCAAGTTGCTATGTCAGAAATAGACCTGCCTCTAGAATCCGTCAATACATGGGGAGATGCCGTTTTTGCGGTTGGGGATACGGCATCTATCATTGCAGAATTTGGCTTAAGGTACTGCGATATCGTCGAAACACTCGGTCGCAAATATCCGGAATTTCCTTTTCCAATCCGAGCACGCATTTCGTTGCATGCTGGTCCGGTATACGAAGCTGAAGATCCTTTCATTAAGAAGAAAAATTACTACGGAGGACATATTAACAGAGCTGCGCGTCTTGAACCTGTAACAACAGTGGGCCAAGTTTATGCTACGCAACAATTTGTCTCGATATTACATGTCGAGCAAAACGGCCTGCATCATGAATTTGATCAGAAAGGCCTGCGCTTTCAAGAAGGATATGTCACCGAGTATGTCGGTATCATAACGCTTGCGAAAAGTTTTGGATGCCAAGAGGTCTATCACCTACGCCGCAAATAAAGCTGAGATTGTTGCGTAGTGGCTTTCTCTTATGATATACAAGTTATTTTGCTGTATTCTTTTATGAAAAATATCCATGCGATCGTTTTTGTATAGCCTTTATAAAGATTATCTAGAAAACAAGAACATTTGATATATACGAAACTACACAGTGATCTCATAAGGTTGGCGATATTATTAATACATGACAAGAATTGATTTCAGACATAGACTTTGTTGTCGTTTGTTGCGGAGATGCCTGTAACGGACATTGATACGATTGTGATGGGTGCTTGCTTAATAACAACTCTAACTGTTGATGTTAAAGATCTCATTGTAGCAATGGTTTCTGTTCGTTGTGATGATTACCGAGAGCGGCTGACAGAAATTGTTTTTCATTTGAGTTGACTTTTGGTATATATTTACGACTATTGTTGTGAGGAAAAGTTAAATCGATGTGCCTGACAATGGTTTCCTACTTTGGAAATGACCTCTGAGCGCTGAGGAGGTTCAATTAATGTGTATGATGACAATAATATTTTATATTTGGAATAACTCTGAGCCCTGGGAAAGGAGAGAAGTGAAATCGACTCCCAAGTGTGCGCTTA
>JAITIJ010000094.1 GCA_031279495.1 Holosporales bacterium
CGCCGGAGGTCGCGGGTTCGAGCCCCGTCACTCCCGCCAGCTCAATACAGAGGGTCTATGAGCGCAATTACGCACGAAGATGTCAGAAAAATCGCTACCCTCGCTAGAATTCATATCGAAGGCAGAGAGGGTGACTCTATTGTGCAAGAGATCTCTGGTATCCTTACATTCGTAGAACAACTCAATCGCCTTGATCCCGTTTTGTCCTCCGTTGGGGTGTCGATGGATCAGCAGACTCCACAGCGTCCGGACGAGGTGCTCCTTACGAACACATCTGAAGAGCTGCTCTCCAACGCTCCGGCGGCAGCATTTGGAATGTTTGAGGTCCCGAAAGTAGTGGAGTAACAGTCGATGACAGCAGCTCTTGCTTATCAAACTCTTGCAGAAGCGCAAAAAAATCTGCATCAGCGAGTGTTTTCTGCACGCGCCCTTGTGCAGGCATTTCAAGAGCGCATTACCGCTTATCAATCTCTTAATGCCTTTATTACAGAGTGTCCTGAGCATGCACTACAAGCAGCAGACGTGGCGGATGCACGTTTTGCCAAGGGAGAAGCGCGTGCCCTAGAAGGTATTCCTCTCGCGATCAAAGACATCTTTTGCACAAAGGGGGTGCGCACAACAGCAGGTTCGAATATGCTGAAAGGCTTCGTTCCGCCCTATGAATCCACTGTCACCCAAAAACTGCTCGATGCGGGTGCTATTTTCTTAGGAAAAACCAACATGGACGAATTTGCCATGGGATCGTCTAACTCCACCAGTGCCTTTGGTTGCGCTGTAAGCCCATGGAAAAGAACAAGTGACGGAAAATCTTTAGTACCTGGAGGCTCATCGGGTGGTTCTGCCGCAGCAACAGCCGCGCATTTGTGTGCGGGCGCGATGGGAACGGATACAGGTGGTTCAATTCGCCAACCAGCAGCATTCTGCGGTATTACAGGTATCAAGCCCACATATGGGCGATGCTCACGCTTTGGTGTCATCGCGTTAGCCTCTTCCCTCGATCAAGCGGGGCCTATGACCAAGACGGTACAGGACGCAGCGATCCTATTAGAAATCATCAGCGGGTACGACCCGCAAGATTCGACTTCGGCATGCGTAGAAGTGCCACATTTCGAAGCAGAAATAGGAGCGTCCATCAAAGGGTTGCGCGTGGGGATCCCCAAGGAATACCAGGTTGAGGGTATGTCAATGGAATTGCGCCAGTTATGGGATACGGGCGCGCAATGGCTAAAGGATGCAGGGGCAGAGATTGTATCGGTATCTCTTCCCTCAACTCCATACGCGTTACCTGCTTATTACATCATCAATCCTGCTGAGGCATCTTCGAATTTCGCGCGCTATGATGGTGTGCGGTTCTCGCATCGGACCTCTAAAGCAGAGGATCTTTGGGACTTATACGAAAGATCGCGTGCAGAAGGATTCGGCAAAGAAGTTAAACGGCGTATTTTTATCGGAACCTATGTTTTATCAGCCGGATATTTCGAAGCTTACTATGTCAAAGCTCGTAAAGTGCAAGCGCTGATTCGCCAAGAATTCCTAGAGGCTTTCAAAAATGTCGATGTATTGCTTGCTCCAACAACTCCAACAGGAGCTTTCGCGCAAGACGAAGAGCCGAAGGATCCTGTCACCATGTATCTTAATGATGTGCTGACGGTCACGGTAAATTTGGCGGGATTGCCAGCGATCTCTGTTCCCGCGGGCCTTACGCAAGAGAAAACACCGTTGGGTCTTCAACTAATTGCACCACATTTCCGCGAGGACTTCTTGTTCCGAACAGGATCCGTTCTCGAATCGTGCGCACGTTTCCCTTTTTGGAAGGAGGGATAATGGCACCCTCTTCTCGCCGCTCTTGGGAGATTGTGATTGGTCTGGAAGTTCACGCCCAAGTCCTCTCGCAATCAAAACTGTTCTCTTCTGCGCCAACAACCTTTGGTGCATCCCCCAATACACAAGTCTCGTTTATAGACGCCGCTTTTCCGGGTATGCTGCCTGTTTTAAACAGTGCGTGTGTCGATCAAGCTATTAAAACTGGCCTTGGTTTGCACGCTAAGATCAATCTCTCTTCGATTTTTGAGCGCAAGAATTACTTTTATCCAGATTTGCCAGCAGGATACCAGATCTCACAGTATCAGCATCCTATCGTAGGCGAAGGATGGCTGGAGATCGAGCCAAATCCAGGGGAAGCAAAGCGTATCGGCATTGAACGGCTGCATCTTGAGCAGGATGCTGGCAAAAGCCTTCATGACCTAAGTCCTCAAGCAACGTATGTCGACCTCAATCGCGCTGGTGTGGCGCTTATGGAGATTGTGACAAAACCGGATATGCGCAGTAGTTCTGAGGCGATTGCGTTCCTCAAGAAGCTCCGTATGCTGTTGCGCTATTTGGGCACATGCGATGGCAATATGGAAGAAGGCAGTTTGCGGGCGGATGTAAACATTTCTGTTCATCAACCTGGGACACCCCTTGGGACGCGTGCTGAAATTAAGAACGTCAATTCCATGAGGTTTATTGCGCAGGCAATCGATTTTGAGATGCATCGGCAAATTGATTTGCTGGAATCTGGAGTATGTGTGGTGCAAGAGACGCGGCTTTTCGATGCGAGCACAGGGGAAACGCGTTCGATGCGAGACAAAGAGAACGCTCAGGACTATCGCTACTTCCCAGACCCAGATTTGTTACCTTTGTGCTTGGATAAGGAGCATATTGAGACCTTGCGGAGGAATCTTCCTGAACTACCAGATCTTAAAAGGCAGCGCCTTATGGAGACGTTTGGTCTGTCTGCCTATGATGCTGATCTGATTGTGTCGGAACCAGAATATGCAGCTTATTACGAAGCCGCCTTAAAGGTCTTATGTGCATCATGCGGAGAAAACGTTTCTACTTCACAGCAAGCTAAAATCCTTGCAAACTGGTTTCTTGGCGATTTTTTTGCGCATCTCAATCACACGGATGTTTCTTTTGAAACAACGCCTATTACGCCAACTCGTTTAGCTGGATTGATATACCTTATTCTGACGGAGATTATTTCCGGCAAAATCGCCAAGGACGTGTTTTCTTTTATGGAAACGGAAGAAGGAACAGCTGAAGAGATCGTTGCGAGGCACGGCCTACAGCAGATGACAGATACAAAAGCTATCGAGAGCATCGTCCACGATGTTTTGACGCGCGAAGCAGACCATGTTGCAGCCTATAAAGCCGGTAAAGATAAGCTTTTTGGATATTTTGTCGGGCAAATTATGAAAGCAACGCAAGGCAAGGCAAATCCACAAACAGTAAACGTGCTGTTGAAGAAATTGTTGGGATAGTTGTCCTCGTTTGTGTTCTTTGTTGTAAGAACTTTAGGAAGCTTGCTGGCTCTTCTGCAACGCAAGTAGAAGATCTACCACCTCATCATAAATATTTCTTGCAAAGAAGAAAAAGTATAATAAAGCATTGACAAAATGACGTGACATTAACATATATAGAGCTAACAATTAACCTTCAAGAGGACTTACTACCATGAAAAGTTTTCTGCTTATGGTGATCTTGAGTCTAAGTTTTGTAACTGAAGCGATGTGGCCATCTACAAGAGATAGGGAGCAAAGACAGGAAGAAATCTTTAGAGAATCACTACAGGCATCGCGAGATCCTTCGGGAGAAGAATAATCGTGGGTCGCTGAGCTGGTCGCCGGGTTTGCCGAAAGGGGTGTTAAAGTAGCCCAAACTAGAATTGTAGATGCAAAATCCCTTATTGGATCTATGCGTGGATTAAATGAACGATTTCGGCAACAACTTTTTCATCTTGTTGATTCTGACGAAAGAGATGCTATATCGCAGCGTTTTGGAAGTCACCTCTTGCCCGTTTGCACGTTTCAGAATTCATCAATAATGGATCGCGTGTGCAGGGAATTGGGTGTTCTGTTGAGGAGTAGAACGGGACGAGCTTTTTTCCCTTACACTGATCGCTCACCGTTATTCTCGCCCCAAGCGATGCGAAATGCTTGTATACCAAGACAGAGGCGCTGCTATTCCACGCCTTATTGATTTTTCTTATGGGAAAACAACTTGTTGCCATACCAACAGAGAAATTCGTTTAAATACAAGCGGCGATACGCAAAGTGCTGCAAGGTCCGTATTTTCACCTACCAACGCTCCACGGGAAACGAATGGACTATACTTTTTCTCGCTTCCTTCAGATGTTATATTTCATGAATTGGGGCATGCAGTTTCTGGCGCATTGGTAGATCCTCTGGAGGAAAGCGCCTCTGCTAGTGGTTTCGGCTCTCATGCTTCTGCTGATGCCCTTGCTTGTCTCTTCAACATTACTCTTGACGAAAGACACTTCAGCAGAGATGGCACGCATTTTGACGTTTGGTTCGCTGTTGATCAAATGAAGAGAATGAATCTTCTTCCCGCTGATATAGATCCTAGTACTCTTATCCATGAGACAACTAGAAAGATACAGCAGAGAGAAGTAGAATTTACAAATTCCGAACTTCTTGTTGCATAGTTAATACAGCAAGGACAAGGAATAAACGAATTTTGTGGTAGAATTTTCAAGCATAGAAGGCATGGAGAAGAGAGAAAATTGAAACCTGAAAAAGGAATATGTTTCTTGCTTTTTTGGCGAATCTCGGTTGTTCGTCCTTTGTGTAAGGGCTGGTTTAGAAAGGTCTAGTTTAAAAGAGGATCTGCTGTTCGTACGCTCATAACTAATCGCTAGCTTTACATTTCGTAACTTTGTCGTTTTTGACAGAGAGCCAGCTCACATTTTTGCAATGGCCTTGTCAAGGTCATCTCTTTTATCTCTTGCGTAAAGATACGTTTGCGAACAACTCGACCTAGCCTTGGCGTTTGATCGAAAAGGCTGCCGTCATATGAGGCTTTGAGTTAGCACAATGGCTGCGATTGTGGATATATCCAATCGCCACAGAAAAAAGGAACGAGGGAAAGAGCGGAGTTTCCATAACGGCTTCCACACGTCGTTCGCACGCGTTTGGGCGAAGGTTTAAAGCGCGTTCTTCGTATCGAATTGACCCATTTGCACAGTGTTCCACTGGCATCTTTAGCCACATGGGAGCTGAGACAACACGCCGTGGCTCTGTATAAAATATCCCATAGTTTATGGCGCCTTTTACTATCATGCCGGCCCGCCATTCCAATGTATGCAACGGAGCTGTAGGGGTTAACAGGCTCTGTTCGGATTGAGTGCGTACACGTGTGCAACCGTAAACGAAGGTACTGACGAAGCAGACTTGTTGAGAGACCTCCCAAAAAGCAGTAAGGTCCGTTATGCTAGTCACACTGCCAGGACCAAGAGTGAATGCTCCTGCTGTTCGAGTGGTTAGCACGCCATCGCTTTCACAAAAAAATCCAGCACGCAGGCGATACGCTACGTTGTTCAAATGTCCAGCGAATCCCAAAAGCCCTCCCTGGGTTTTGTTGTTTGCATAGATCTCAGATTTCTCTGTTCCTTTAAAAAATTCTGCACTAATGATGTGCGATCCAAGCGGGAAAGAGTTGTGAATGACCGTTCCCATCGGCAAAAGAGCAAGAAGACCGTTTTGCTGACTACAGTGTTCGTGAGTGGAAAGAACACCAGAAGATCTGAACTCAAAGGCCCCTGGAGATTGCCTCATCACTACAGTCGTGCAAACACCAGGGAGAAGCATTATGCGCAAAATACCATTTGTCATGGTAGGTACTTTTTCCAACGGCTGAGAAAAATGTTTGTTTCGACAACGCCCAAAAACTTGTAAATGCCCGACATGGCCAAAAGCACAATGGGCTCCTTCTTGAGAGGACAATGGTGCGAACCACTCTAAAACAGAAGCAAAAGGGTGGTCCTGACAAACCATAACCTGGTGAGTTAAATTTGCTTCTTTATTTGTTACACCAGACCAACTGCGGCCGTACTTATCTACAGATATGGCGCGACTAAGACACGGACAGCAAAAAGCGCTTCCAAAAGCAGCGCACGCTTGTGCGGTTGTGGACACAAATGGACGACCCAAAAGAGAGGCTATTTTATCGTCAAATGAAAACACATTTTTCAAATCGATACGACGTAGGTTTTCGGTAACTGTAATAGATGGAGCGATCGAGGTTCCTTTGGTGTCGTGCGTCTTTATCCATGTGACGCGAAGCTCTTCTGCTGTCTCATACAGGAGAATACCCAATTGATTGCAATGCGTTTTGAAATAGGGCCAACAGCTCTGAATAAGCGCCGCTTCTGCCGCACATTCCGGTGCAGCATAACTTGTTCCTCCGTGGTTAATGCATACGAAAAAATGCGTATCCTTCGATCCTTCTGCCGGATAATTGGAACCGTCTAATTCCCATTCGCCATGACTTTTCTGCCGAACAGTTCCTACATAAAAGACGTTCCTTTTTCCTTCTCCATCGAAATCAGATAGCTTGTACGTCGTTTTCTTTGCGTCATTTCGAATACGATTGCATGAAGCATATCCACTTTTGTTTCCAGCAGCGATGAATACGATTATTTCGTCATTTCCGAAAATAACATCCTCACAAGCAATATCCTGATGAGATCTATCTCGGTTATCTTGGTAAAGATCTATATCTTTATCATCTGCCATACCGGCACTCAAGTTGAGCACTGTTGCTTTTTGGGATGTAACCATGCTGTCTCTTGCCGCAGGAGACTGGTGGCATATCACAAAATCCGATTTTGGAGAGACTGCATTGGCACGTTGCACAACTCCTGTGCAGTGTGCAGCGCCCACACCGATTTCAAATGGAGGGTCTGTATCATTGAGTTTATGCGCTTCCCAGTGAACCCCTAATGAGTCAAGAAAGGTTTTGTTGTATTCAGTTTCACAGATCGCAATAGCGACTCCAGACCCCTTGATTCCTTGTGCATGCGCTCCACCGACTCCGGCAATATCTCCGTTAAGACCTCCTGGAACTGCACTAATATCGATTTTCTTGAGGTAAGAAACAGGGTCTTCCTTCGTTGGTGGCACAGAGTCTTTGTTTCCGCCTCCATCTCCGTTTCTGTTCTCATTGCTACTGCTTTCTCCTCCCCCACCACAGCTCGTCAAGAGAAGGCACGAAACAATTGCCCAGCGCTTAAAAATTTTCATAAAGATGTTTCCAAGTTCTTCCATTCAAATTCTTCCATTGAAGCTGCTCTTCTTCCAAAGACTACAAATATCCTGAAACTTTCACTACTTTTGTCGGTTTATCCGATTTTACCTTGTCTATCCTAAATCATTCTGCGGCTCTATAACTACCTTTAATAGCCCACTCACCTCTAGACTTTTTGTCCCTCAGATGGCATAAACCTAGAAAAGGGGAGGGCGCGCTATTCCATGCGTCTATCAGCATATTTCCTTCCGACATTAAAAGAAGCTCCTACAGAAGCAACGATCGTATCGCACCAATTGATGTTGCGCGCTGGATTAGTCGTCCAAACGGCATCTGGCATCTATTCCTGGCTGCCTCTTGGCTTGCGCGCTTTAACCAAGATCACGCGAATTATTGAAGAAGAGCAAGCCTTAATCGGAGCCAATCAGATCTTAATGACAACGCTTCAACCTTCTGAGCTATGGCATGAAAGCGGACGGTATAATTCGTATGGCGAAGAGATGCTGCGTTTCAAAGATCGTCGCGGGCACGAACTTTTGTACAGTCCCACCAATGAGGAACAAATCACCGATATTTTTCGGCGCTTCGTAAAGAGTTATCGGCAATTGCCGCAGAACTTTTTCCAAATTCACTGGAAATTTCGTGATGAAATTCGTCCGCGTTTCGGTATCATGCGTGGACGCGAATTTTTGATGAAAGACGGCTATTCCTTTGATTTAGATCTCGAGAGTGCAAAGAAAACTTATGACAGAGTTTTTAAAGCCTATCTTACGACTTTCCGACGTATGGGGTTAGTGCCTATTCCGGTACGTGCCGAATCGGGCGCCATCGGTGGCGACATGAGCCACGAATTCCAGATCCTGGCTGAAACAGGAGAAAGCGTTCTGTTCTATGATTCGTTTTTGTTAGAGCCAATGCTTGCGTCTGAAAAAGAACGCGCTTCTGCCTATGCGGTTTCTCAGGAAAAGCACAATCCATATACATGTCCTGTTCCCCCTAATCGTCTTCGGCAATCGCGCGGAATCGAAGTCGGACACATATTCCATTTCGGGACGAAGTATACGCAAGCGATGGGAGTCTCTGTTATGGGACCAGATGGCACTCCGATCTATCCGGAAATGGGATCTTATG
>JAITIJ010000095.1 GCA_031279495.1 Holosporales bacterium
CGATGTGCTGTTGCTTCAAAAGGTTTCTGACTGGATCCTTGTTCTGATTCCTCCGCTTTCTCTGCCATAGGAAGCTCCGCTTTCTCTCATCTACCTCGCTGCATTCGCAACGAAATGAGTAAAAATGGACTCCTTAAAAAAGGCAAGGAATGTGCGTAATAGAAGAGGAAGGCTTAGGTAAAGTGTTAATCCCCCTATTAAGATCTGCGCAGGTTGCGAAAGAAAATATACTTGCATTTGCATAACAAGTCGGTTTACAAGCCCAACACCAAGAAAGAACAAAAACTGTGTCACAAGAAATGGTGTCGCCAGCTGAAGGGACATAGCAAAGCAATGATTAATCCAGTTAACGAAGGCGGCTATTCCAAGAACAGGAAACTCAGATTGGCCAGGTACGTAAACTGTGTAGCTATCAACAATGCCTCGTAGAATCCAATGATGCATATCTCCTAAGAACAATACGGTAAGGACCGTTAAACTTAGAAACGTGCCATATGCAGACTCTCCTTGAGGAGAAAAGGGAGAGAAGAACGATCCAAGATGTAATCCGGAAAACATCGCTATCGCCGCTCCTGCGGTTTCAAGTGCAAGAATCGCAGTCCGTACAAGCAATCCTGCGAAAAGACCAATGACGATTTCTCCCAAGAAAAGACCGATAGAGGCAGAATGCGCCGCCTGTGATAACGATGTTTCAAGAGGAAAAAACAGGCAAAAGGATATGCTTGAGGCAAGCGCCAGACGAAGGCGCGGACTCACAAAAGACTCTCCGAATCCGGAAGACACTGAAAGCGCTGATCCAACACGCGCAAAAATCAGAAAGAACAGGCAAACATTCTGTGGAAGAAACGTATAGTAAGGCATATTCGCTCATATTTTTGTGGCGGTGCTCGGTTATTTCCAGATCATTTTAGAGTCATCATGCGCATAAAAATATCTTGAGAAAAAGCGCCCATCCATTGCCCCATCCGAGGCAGGCATAAAATCAGCATTACAAACATAGCAACAATCTTTGGCGCGAACGACAATGTGGCTTCTTGAATCTGCGTTAAGGCTTGAACCAGAGAGATAAGAATTCCAACGAACATAGCGACAAGTAATACCGGTGCACTTATTTTCAAGATCAAAAGCAACGTTGCTCTTGCAATATCTAAGGCTTCTAACTCGCTCATAGTGTTTCCCGGTTCTCTTGACAGATTTCTTGATACGTTTTATCAATAGCGAAGTACTTCGCCAATAGGGCTGGCGGCAGGAAAAGCATTTTTTGAAAGACCATCTGAACGTGAGAGTTGCAGTTATCAAAACTGGCGGAAAGCAGTATAGAGTTACAGAGGGTGAGCGCCTCTCTGTAGAAAAATTGCCAAAGGCTGTGGGAGAAGACGTTGTTTTCCCCGAAGTTCTCGTCCTTCAAGAAGATGAGAAGGTAATAATGGGGAGCCCTCACGTCGCTGGAGCCACGGTACAAGCAAAGGTATTGGAGCAGAGTCGTGCGCGTAAACTTCTTATCTTTAAAAAGCGTCGTCGAAAAAATTATCGTCGGAAAAATGGTCATCGTCAGCCTTTTACGGTTATTGAGATCAACCAGATTAAAATCGCTTAGGAGATAGTTTGTGGCAACGAAAAAAGCAGGAGGAAGTTCTAGGAACGGGCGCGATTCTGAAAGCAAGCGCCTGGGTGTTAAGAAATTTGGTGGGCAGGCGGTGAGGGCTGGTAATATTCTCGTTCGTCAGCGCGGAACCAGGATTCATCCTGGCATTTGCGTTGGCATGGGACGCGATCACACGTTATTTGCTCTTGTTCCTGGTACTGTTGCTTTTTCGACGCGTTGCGGGCGTCGAGTCGTTTCTGTCATTCCTGCTGTGCGATAGTCAATTTTTCGTAACGCCATAGACCTGCACACTTGTACGGCCTAACGGATTTGCTCAAAGAGTAGTCCTTGGGCGGGAATCCTATTGAGCCTTGCGTGTCACCAATAGCCGCCCGTGGATGCTACCTTGCCAACGAACAGAAGAAAACGCAAAAGGAACCGGCGCCTTCAGAACACCAGACAGAATGGATTTCTTGTAAGAAAACATTCAGTTTCTGAATGGTTTCCTGACCATTTCTATAAAAAAGCAAAAAGTCCTGCGCAATGCTTTGCGTCCTTGTGGCAGCGGTTTGGAATACAAGTATTATCATGGTAAGCTGCAATAAGGGTGTTGCCTGTTTAAGATTCCTTGAGCCTATTGCGTTTCTAATAGGGGGGGGGGCAATCATGTAAGTGAAGATGGAAGAGCAAAGGAGTAGACTCTAGAGCACAGCTAGAGAAATCAGAGCTCTCTTTTCAGTCTATAGAAATTTTCAGAGAAATGCCATTTTCGGTTTAATATCCTCCCTCTAGAATTTGCAATCTCTCCTTCTCTTGTAATCTTTTGTCTGTCTCTAAAGAACGCAGAAGCTTAGAGACGCTCATCCCCTCCCTTACGAACAAAATCAAGTATTAGCACTGATCTGTAACCGTTTCTTACACCCCAAGAATACGTTCTCACGACAAAAGTCTTGAATAGAGATAAATTGTAAGAAGGGTCTAGGACTAGGGGCTTTTTCGATGTTGTTTCAGTTCCGGCTTATTGAGGTTATTCGGGTCTATATTCCGAATTTCGATGAAGAGCTTCTTGATCGCGTCTACCAGTTTTCTCGGAATGCCCATGAAGAGCAGAAACGCGCTTCTGGCGAATCCTATTTTTCCCATCCTGTTGCTGTTGCTTTGATAGCAGCAAATATGCGATTGGATTTCCCATCCATTCTAGCGGCTCTTCTCCATGATACAGTGGAAGACACCCATGTCACGACAGAAACGATTCATACTTTATTTGGGGCTGAGATTGCTAAGCTTGTTGACGGTGTCACAAAAATAGGAAAGGTTCATTTTTCTTCAAAAGAAAAATACAAAGCGGAAAATTTTCGCAAATTCATCGCAGCTACTGCCGGAGACATACGCGTTCTTCTGATCAAGCTTTGCGATCGATTACACAACATGCGTACACTCTATCACATTCCAAATGCCCAGAAACGTCGCGTGATCGCTTTAGAGACGCTAGAAATTTTCTCTGTTCTTGCGAGTCGTATGGGGCTGCAAGCCATTCAAAATGAATTCGAAGAGCTGGCTTTTGCGGAATTACATTCAGAAGAGCATCAACGCATTACGCATCAAATCGAAGAGTTCTATGCGAAAGACGCAGAGGTTGTAGATCGGATTATTCACGAATTTGACACAATCTTTCGAGAAGCGAATATGTTTCCTCGTATTGTGGGGCGCAATAAAACACCCTACTCAATTTGGAACAAGTTGCAGAAACGCCATATTCTGTTCGAGCAATTAACTGATATCGTAGCTTTTCGAGTCATTCTCCCCGATGTCGAAAGTTGCTATCGGGCTTTGGGTATACTACATACGCGTTTTCAAGCGGTTCCTGCGCGATTTAAAGATTATATCAGCACACCAAAATCCAATGGATATCAGTCCATTCACACCACTATTCTTGGCTCTTTTCATCAGCCCATTGAAGTACAGATTCGTACAGTGGACATGGACAATATGGCGCATAATGGGCGGTGTGCACACTGGGTATATAAGAAAGATCCAATGGGACGCATAGGAACCGAGCAATACCGGTGGTTAAGGGGTATTCTAGATATTTTTCAGAGCACTACA
>JAITIJ010000018.1 GCA_031279495.1 Holosporales bacterium
AACGAATGTCGGGTTTTAGCTTAAAAAGCCCACGCAGAATGTCCTATGATTCCTACGAAAGAGAATAGATGTGCTCTTTCCCTATATGGGCACGAGCTCAAACCTTCTCCTTGTAAAAATTCAGGATTAGCCTCCCAATCCTCAGCATAATCACGCAATGTATCTTTCACCATAAGATGCGTTACTGCTCTTTGCCGTTTGTCAGCAACGCGCTCTTCTTGCGAAAGTTTGCTTTTTTCTGCATGATTTCTCTTTCAAAATTCTTCCAGAGAGAGATTTAACTGCTGTTCTGCAGTTGGGGGCTTAAGGTTGCTTTTCGATTTTGGCATCATGCTCTTTTCCCCTAGAACAACCTTAATACTGGTTATATTAAGCTGTTTTTTTAAGAAATGCAACCCTTTATGCGTAAAACAAAGAGTTTTGCAAATGAAATTAGGCAGCCGCACCTAAATAGAGGAGAAGCAAAGGAGATTTAAGGATCGAAAAGAGAGATCGTTACAAAGCGATTCTTATTTTTTAGGCCTTTTGATCTCCTCTCGTAGAAGTCCACACTTCTGCCAACTTAAGGATTCTACTCTGTTTTATACGTTGCGATAAATTAGAAGGACCCCCCCCCTTGGATCTACCCATTCAAATCATTGTTGTGATAAAATAGAATTAATCTTTGCCAAGAATAAAGCGTGTTTCTCTAATGTTTGTCCCTCAGATTTAAGAATCTAACAAAGAGCAGGTCGTATTTATGCGTCGTAACGTAAATTCCATAGATCATAAAATGCCTTATCTTCCGTCCAGTTTTCGCGCACCTTGACGTGCAAAAATAGATGTACCTTGCGTTCTATAACGGCAGAAAGTTCTTTCTGGACAGATTCACGTATCGCATGAATCTTCTCACCATTCTGGCCTAGGATGATAGGACGTTGACTACTCTTCTGGACGTAAATATCCTGAGCAACACGTGTCTCATTTTTAAAAGAGAAATCCTCCCACTGAATGGTTTCTACCGTGCAAGCATAAGGAATTTCTTGATAGAAGCGTTTATACACGCGTTCTCTAGTTAACTCTGCCGCAAAAAGACGTAAGGAAAGCGTTGTAATCTGATTCTCTGGGTAGAGCCACGCTTCATGAGGAGCCTTGTTTGCCAAAAAGCGTTTTACATCCTTAATTCCATCGTTTTTCAGGGCAGATACCATAAAAGTTGCTTGAAAAGGAAATCTTTCATTAAAGGATTGCGCCAGAGCAAGAAGCTTCGACCTTTCTACACGATCAATTTTGTTAAGAGCAAGTATACCGCAAACATTCTTCTTTTCTTCCAAGAAACGGAGGTTTTGCTCGACTCTCGGATGAGAGGCATCAACAACCAACAGCGCTCCTGCTGAAGCCTTAATAGCCGCTTGTGCGTTATGTAACATCGCGCGCCCAAGTCGTTCACGCGGCGCAAAAAGGCCGGGAGTATCTGTTAGAACAATCTGAGAGTCTCCTTCAATAAACACTCCAATCAGATTGCATCGCGTTGTCTGTGCTTTCGATGAAACAATCGATACCTTCTGTCCCACAAGGGCATTAACAAGGGTAGATTTACCTGCGTTGGGCTCTCCGACAACAGCAACCGTCAAGAATCTTTGTTTAGACAACACGCGCGTCTCCTTTGCGTAAGCTATCTAATAGCGCAGCAGCCCCTACTTGCTCTGCCTTTCGCTTTGACGATCCTGTTCCCACAGCTTTTTTATCGTCGCTTGGACTGTAGACTTGTAAGCAGAACATGGGGCTATGATCGGGGCCTGTTCTTGATAGTTCTGTATATATAGGCTTGTCCTTTCCTTGTTCCTGCAAGAATTCTTGCAAAGCGCTTTTAGCATCTTTTAGAGAGCTCAACGGTTCAGCAAGAGCCTCTTCCCATAACGCATATACGACACGTAACGCCGCTGTAAATCCTCCGTCCAGGTACACAGCTCCTAACAACGCTTCGCAAAGGTCTGCAGACGGGATCGAGGCAAACGTAGCAGAAGGAAAGTGTGTACGCAGTGCCGCTTCTAGACCGGTTTCCTGCGCAATTTCCTTCAGTGCCTTCGCGCTTCCTAGATACGCCATTCGGATAGCAAGGGCCCCTTCGTTCTCTTGAGGATACTGCGCATATAGGGCATCTGCTAGAGCGAGGCCCAATACTCGATCCCCAAGGAATTCCAGCCGCTCGAAATCCATTCCTTTGTTTTGAACAACAGGATGCTGTAATGCAATCTGTAGGAAAAGCGGATTTTTGAACGTATATGCAATAATTTGCTCGATACGATCAGAGGTCATTAATCGATCTGAATTAAATGATTCTGTTCCACAGGCGATCATAGCGGATATTCTGGAACCATCGCCAGAATTCCCACCAACGCACACCATTTCCCATGGAATATACAACATGGGCAGCTCGACCGATAAGCAGATCCTCGTGGATAAAGCCTATATCTTTGTAACGACAGTCTTTAGAGAAATCGCGATTGTCGCCCATCATAAAATAGTGTCTCTCTGGCACACGGAATTCTTGTGTGTTATTTGTCGCGGAACTCGCTGCTGGAGGATAATACGCCACCACATGCGATTCTGCGCACCCCGGTAGCGTTTCTTCATAACACTCTGTAACGAAGCGCGATTGCTCGTGCTCATGCAAATGCTTTGTTTCTAAAGGGCTCAGTCGAGCCGGCTCGCCATTAACGTGCACAATACCCCTGATCACCTGAATCCGATCTCCAGGCAGACCTATCACACGCTTAATGAGGTTTGTCGAGTGATCCGAGGGTAGCTTAAAGACGACGACTTCTCCCCGTTTCGGAGAAGAAGAGAAGATTCTTCCATCAAAAAGCGGAGGGCTCAGCAAAATAGCGTGTTTGCTGTATCCATAAGCCCATTTTTCAACAAGAGGCATATCGCCGACAAGAAGCGATGGCTCCATCGATCCGCTGGGAATCTGAAACATCTCATAAACACATGAGCGGAATGCTAGTGCACAAAAGAGCAATCCAAAAAAGGATAAAGCTTCTTTTTTCCACCATCTCTTAAAACGTTCAACCACACTCATTGCTGTTCTCTTAGTTTATTATTCTTGTATGGAGTTTGCGGTCAGAATAACCGTTGCTAGGGCATAAGGATGCTGATCGCTTAAACTCACATGTATAGAAGGAATCATATGCGGAGGTGTCATGAATTTCAAACGCACTAATGCGCTTCCAGTAAGCTTCAGGCTCGGTTGCCCTGTACCACTTGACAATACTTCAACTTCTTCCCAAAGAACGCCATCCTTCGTTCTTGCCCCCAGTGTTTTCAATCCCACACCTAACGCCTTAGCACATGCTTCTTTAGCGGCAAATCGGCGCGCGAGTATAGAGGCAGGGAACGGATATTTAAAGGCATAAGTACACTCTGTTGGTGTAAAAACTTTGCGCAGAAAACGTAACGCAAATCTATCTAAAAGCCGATCTATGCGTGTGATGTCAACCAAATCGTTCCCAAGCCCCAAGATCATTTGATCTCTTCTACTTTATGCACGAGCGCACATGTTTGAAGAGATGCGATTGTCTCCATAAGGTGCCCCTCATTTTCTATTTCAATCTCTGCTATAACATCCAAAAATTCAAGTGTTCTATACGTTGTTTTTACATTCGATATACGGACTTCGTTGTCCCTTAGGATATTAAAGACCATTGCAAAACTACCAGGTTGATTGAGAACGACAATATGCAGTTGTGCGTGTACTCTTGTGTTGGAGGGCGCATCTTCTCCCCAAAAAACCTTTAAACGGGTATTCTGTTCGGATGGAGCATGCTCGCAAGTACTTGTATGAACAACCAATCCACGTTCAGAAACAAGCTCTCCTACAATACGATCTTGGGCGATAGGGTTGCAGCAATCAGCGTGATGCACTGCGATCCCGGGAGTGAAATCAGAAACATCAATTGGTTCGGGCTCTATAGAGGGCTGTAACGGAATTCCCATATGACAGATTTTCTGATGCAAAGAAGGTAATAAGATGCGTCCGCGACCAATAGCTTCTTGAAGTCCGCGCTGCGTCGTGCACCCAAACCATTTGCTAAGCTGTTGTATAACGTCTTTGTGACTAAATCCCTCTTGAAGACAAGCGAGTTGTTGCTGCAAGAGGCTCTGACCTAATAGGATGAATTCTGTTTTCTCTCGTGTACGGATATACTTTCCGATACAAGTCTTTGCTTTTCCTGTAGCGACAAAATTCATCCATAGAGCGGAAGGCGTTTGGTTCTTATCTGTGAGAATCTCCACATGCGATCCACTTTGAAGAGTCGTGCTTAAAGGCATGATACGCCCGTCAATGCGCGCGCCCACACAAGAATTTCCGATATGCGTATGTACAGCATAAGCAAAATCCACAGGGGTTGCCTTCACGGGA
>JAITIJ010000020.1 GCA_031279495.1 Holosporales bacterium
AACGAATGTCGGGTTTTAGCTTAAAAAGCCCACGCAGAATGTCCTATGATTCCTACGAAAGAGAATAGATGTGCTCTTTCCCTATATGGGCACGAGCTCAAACCTTCTCCTTGTAAAAACTCAGGATTAGCCTCCCAATCCTCAGCATAATCACGCAATGTATCCTCTCTGCGGCATAATAATAGTGAGAAAAATATCACTTCTACTCTTCTTTAGAAGATCTATCTAAAAGCAGATCAAGAGGTTGGTCTTGACCTTATTTGTTACATAGCTAGAATGCGCTATCTTTTTTGCGTGAGGAGTTATGGTAAGCTATTTGGATATAGGGAAACGGGCATTCATCAGCTTCCTTACGATAAGCAATCCGCTCTTGATCGTCTCCCTTTTTATTTCTCTGACTCGAAAATATTCTTCTGCACAGCGCAAGTCGACCGCTTTAAAGGGCGTTCTTATCGCTTTTTGTCTGCTTGTGGTGATATCTTGGGGAGGGGAACCTCTTCTTAGCCTTATTGGCATTTCGTTTCCCTCCTTCAAAATCGCTGGAGGTCTTTTACTGTTCCTTTCTGGGATAAATATGGTCACAGCCAAAGAAGAGGAAGACGACGAAAGTATGTCTGCAGCGGATGTGACGGTTTTTCCTCTTGCTATGCCCTTTATTGCTGGCCCTGGAGCAATGACGATCGGAATTTCCTTTATGGAAGAATCGCATGGAGATTTCTCAAAAATCTGTGCCATCATCGTTGCAATAGCAAGTGTGTTTTTCCTGAATTGGGTGTGTATGCACCATGCAGAGCGCCTTATGCGCCTTCTCGGGCGAAAGACTCTGGACATTGTGGTGCGCCTTTTGGGCATGATTGTGACGACTATCGCTGTTGAGCTGGTTATTTCTGGCGTCCGGGCTACGTTTTTCACTGGAAGCTGAGAAGCAAGAGGCGTTTTGTACTCCAAGTAAAAGTTCTTAAGTAAATGGCTTGGGATCAATTAAAGAACGCTCTATCGAAAACATCTCAGGCTTTTTCAGAAAAATTATCGTTGATTCTGGCAGGCAAGCGTTTAGATGTAGAAACGCTTTCGAAACTAGAGGATCTGTTGATTACAGCAGATGTTGGACCGCAGTGCGTGACAGCAATCCTCTCAACACTCAAGAAAGAACGTTTTGAAAACACTCTCGCTCTAGAAGCGGTACAAGAAGCGCTGATAGAAACCATTGTTCCTATTTTGGCTCCTTACAGGCGGCCTTTAGAGGACCTAGCATATGTTCCTAAAAATACCCCTACAGTCATTTTGTTGGCAGGAGTCAATGGCAACGGGAAAACAACAACGATTGCAAAACTTGCCCACTTTTTGCAGAAGCATCGCCGTTGTGTACGGTTTGCGGCCTGTGATACGTTTCGTGCAGCGGCTGCCGAGCAACTGTGCTATTGGGGCAAACAGCTCAGCATTCCAGTCCGGACAGCGCCTCATGGCTCAGATGCGGCAGCTCTTGCCTATAATGCTTTGAAAGAAACACAGGTTGGAGAGATTCTACTTATTGACACGGCAGGGCGGCTACATACACGTGACGATTTGATGGCCTCTCTCGAAAAAATATGCCGTGTGCTAAGAAAAATCTCTCCTAATGCGCCCCATGAGGCCATTCTTGTCTTAGATGCGACTACAGGTCAAGAAGCTCTTGCACAAGCAGCAGCGTTTCAAAATTGTATGAACATTTCTGGGCTTGTCATCACGAAACTTGATGGAACAGCCAAAGGAGGCATTGTTATTCCTTTGGTACAACAGTATAAGATACCGATCTTGGCTATCGGCACAGGCGAGAGGCCAGAAGACCTCTGCGCCTTTCATCCTCGCGATTTTGCTGAAAATTTGATAAGAAAAGCCGTTATATAACGGTTTGCTGTTGTATAAATTTCGCGGAAGACTTCTATTTGTTTGTCTAACAGATAAAGATGCGCTCATATTAACATAAAAGAAAACTGATATTTCTCCCAATTGATGAAGTTGTCTTCGCTTTTTCTTGCTTTCAATCGCTGTCTTCTTGCTTAGCTCACGGCTTTTTCTAGAAGATTATTTCAAGCATAACTTTTTTAAGCTTCACAAGAAGGCTGTTGCACTTCAAACGTTTTGGACGGGAGAGGGGACGCTCTACACCTCTCTTAAAGCTTGTTACTGAACAGAGCTACTGTTCAAGAATTTGCTAAAGATATTCAGCGAGCGTACCGGGCGCGTGGACGATTCTCTGCATCTGTTGAGCCGCAAATCATTCGGCGTCCAGAAAATCGCGTCGATTTAATCCTTACCATTTTAGAAAGACCTATTGCGACGATGATATTGTTCTAAAGACCATTTAATCTCATCATGCTGCACATGGAGCTTTTGAGTTCAAGAAAGAGTAAAACGAGTGGTGATCCCGATTGAAGAAGCCCCTGCACTCAAACTACACTTTCCCTATCTTTCTAATCTCTTCTTCGCCTATTTCGTCTTTATCTGGTCCAGGAGGCCGAGACAAAGAAAAGAGCTCTATTAGTCAGGGTTCAGCAGGAATAGGCGAAGGAACCTCTCTGAACTAGACAAAGACAGACACAAATGCGGAGAAAGATCATCTCCTATCGCGTGAATCAGCAAATGCAAAAGCGGGGGGGGGGGGGGTAGAAGTGGTCCCTGTCAAAGAGACAGCGATGGAAGCAGAGTCACAAAAGTAAACGGATATCATTTTGTGCCATTTTGTCAATTCTCAGATAAATTGCGGGTCGCTTGCTCATCTAAGATGCGTTGCCAGAACTGTAAGCGGCGTTCGGTTAGCATTCTGTTTGAAAAATGTTTCCGTGCAAATTGCGCGCAACGTTCTGCTGTCTTTGGATCTCTCGAGAGCTCAATACACTGTTCGACGGCAGTGATAAGGTCCTCTGGAGAATAAGACTTCAGCCTAGCTCCCAACGCATTCTCTTCAATAAATGAATCGCAGATAGATAAAACAGGAACTCCACAGGCCAAGTACTGGCGTATCTTCTGGTTAGAAGCTCTATAATTCTCAGCGTATTTCATATCCTCCCACAAAGATACTCCTACTGTCATACGCCGCGCGTACTGAGGCATTTCCGAATAGGGACGTTCCCCAGGAATGTCGATGCGATCCAAAATTCCTAAAGAACGGGCATAATCGCGCACTTTATCAGCTTCACCATTATCTCCGATAACTATACCAGAGATGTCTGGGTACCTCTCTTTCAAGAGGTGGACTGCAGTAACCACTTCTTTTCCTCCACGCCTAAATGGGAAACTTCCCATAAAACCGACAACAGGCGGACGATTCTTTCGTTCAACATTCTCCTTCGAGAAAAACAATTCTTCATCGAAACCGTTTGTTACAAATAAGTAATTTGTTCGTCCGGTTTCCCGCTGATATATCTCGACACATTTTTCTGTAGGGA
>JAITIJ010000093.1 GCA_031279495.1 Holosporales bacterium
ATCCTTTTCTTGTGACGGGAAAAGCGCATGATGATCTGGCATAGGCAAACTCGCATCCGAAGATTGCGCCGTTTTCCGCCGATTCTCCAAGTACCGTGTAAGCGTTCCTTGTCGCGCGTCCACGTCTATACTGCCGACTTTATAACCGGCATCAAGATAAGCACAAATTATGTGCACAGAAATCGTTGATTTCCCCGTTCCTCCTTTTTCGTTCCCCAGAACAATAACGCGTTGTGTAGCCATGCGTTTCTCGATAAATACTACCCAAGACTAATTTTTACTACTCTATAAATCAAGTGCATATCGAGAAAATATTAAGCGCTTCTGGCAGAAAAACTTGGATAAGGATCTGCCTATCCCCTCTCTCCTCCTCACGCAAAACTCACAGCGGGGCACTCTCTCGGATCTTCCACATCATGCAATAAGACAGGGCGATAGAGAGTTTTTACGCCTTGCATAGCGAGAACACCCGGAAGCACCTTCTCTGGCATGAGCACTTTCGTTGATAGGTGCTTACGAAGAAAACTTTCAGCGGGAAGCCAAGGAACAGACAGTAAAAAAGTGCTGTGCCCTGGCCTAAATCCAACGTCTTCAAAAATCGTACGCAGATCCGCTTCCGAAAATGCCTTTCCCATTCCAAATGGGGTTACACTGAAATGTGCCCAAAGCCCGTATATATTAGGAACGAAAATGAAAAGAGAGCCACCAGGAGTAAGTACGCGCCAGGATTCCTTTAAGACTTCAGAACTGTCCAGAGCAAATTCTAGGCAATGCACCAACAGCATCGCATCGCAAGAATCGTCAGCCAGAGGAAGCATTTCTTCACGCGCAAGACATGTGCCGGGCTCGGCTCCTTGAGAAGCAGGCATGATCAACAGCGTTTTTTGAGAGAGCGCACACAGAACCTCTTTGTATGGAGAAGCGTATCCCAATCCGATGGCATGTGCGAAAACAGAAGAAGGAGCCCATGTTTTTAAAAGGGTGTTGATTTCTGCTGCAACGTAACCTCCCAGTGGAGAGGCATAAAAAAGCGAAAGATCCTGAACTGACGGACGCATAACCCGTAGTCTAACGTATTTTGAAATAAGAAAAAACTTGGCAAGATCGTAAGAATCTTTTAAACAAGAGGTGCGCACGCGTTTAAAAGAATCTTTAGAGGCCTCCCATGACACGAGCAGAGCTTGTTACAAATTTATTAAAGACTTACCCGAATTTACCTCCTTCGCTGACAGGCGCTATGGTCTCGCACGTACTTAACGCTATAGCAGAAGGCCTTATTAAAGGACATCGTGTTGAAGTCCGCGGTTTTGGCGCTTTTTCTGTACGCCATCGTTCGCCCAGAAAGGCACGCAACCCAAAAACAGGGGCTCGCGTTTCTGTCGGGCCGATGAAGGTCATCTTTTTCCGTGCCGGGAAACAGCTAAGAGAATGGATCAACGAGGACTTTTTAGCCAATGGTCCTACATATTAGGTTCTTGAAGGGATATCCATGAACTGGCTAACGAGTTTTGTTCGCCCGAAAATCAGATCTCTTGTCGGTAAAGATGATGTACCCGACAATTTATGGAAAAAATGCCCTGGATGCGAACAGATGCTCTTCCACAAGGATCTCGAAACGTCTTTCGAGGTCTGTTCGCACTGTGGGCATCACCAGAAACTCGACACTGGTCGGCGCATTACGCTTCTCTTTGATCCTGGTACGACACATTCCATTTCTTTGCCGACTCTTCCACAAGACCCGCTGAAATTTAAAGATACAAAACGATACACAGACCGCTTGAAGACAGCGCGAAATACGACCGGTCAACAAGAGGCCCTTTCTGCAATTGAAGGAAAGATCGGAGGATATCCCGTCGTTGCTGCTTTCTTCGATTTTGCGTTTATGGGCGGATCGATGGGAACAGCCGTTGGAGAAGGCCTTGCGTGTGCTATAAACGTCGCTGTACAGCAGAAGGTGCCATTTATTGTGGTTCCTTCTTCCGGAGGAGCGCGCATGCAAGAGGGCATCCTTTCCTTAATGCAAATGCCAAAAACCGTCGCAGCAGTTAATCGTCTAAAACGGACAAAGAAGCCGTATATCGTGCTCTTTTCCAATCCAACCACAGGTGGTGTTCTCGCTTCTTTTGCAACGCTTGGAGACATCCATATGGCCGAGCCTGGTGCTACTATAGGGTTTGCTGGCGCACGCGTTATTCAAGAAACGATGCGGCATCAGCTTCCAGAAGGGTTTCAGCGGTCAGAGTATTTACTTGAGCACGGCTTAATCGATATGGTTACGCCTCGCGCCCAGCAAAAAGAAATGCTAACACGCTTGCTCGGTCTTTTGCAAAAAAGTTCCTGATTGATCTTGATTAAATTTATAATGTAGGGTATTGTTTTTATTCAGTTTGAAATTATGCTTGTTACATAATAAGCTATTTCCCTTAGAAGTAAGTAATGTCATAACGGATAATCGTCAGAATCTATTTGATAGACAAGCAAAGACAGTATCTTCTTTATTGATTGAAACGCGGATCGTACAATCCTCTGCCAAAACCTGAGCGTTGCAGGCGTTCAAGAGGGTAAGTGTTTTTCGCGTATTGTAAGAAATATCAGGCGAAAAAAAGAAAAATAAAATTGTCATTCAAGAAGTCTCAATAAGAAGATTCCTAAAAGAGAGTATTGTTCCAGTTGAATTTCATAAAAATATTCATATATTTTGTATAAGCAGAATAAAAATATAGTATTGATACTGTAATTGATATATGCCACAATGGCTCATTAGTTTGAGGCGTGGCGTTTCAAATAATAGTTAAGGGTATAAAAATGATGAAATATAGAAAATTGTTGTTTGCAGCAACTGCAACTCTTGTCGCGGCGGGATTTTTCCCATTAGAGGCAATGGCAATGCGAGCAGCAGCACCCTCCAGAGGAGCACCCTCCAGAGGAGCACCCTTCAGAGGAGCGCCTTCCAGAGGAGCACCTTCCAGAGGAGCGCCTTCCAGAGGAGCACCCTCCAGAGGAGCGCCACAACCACTTCTCAAAACACCACCTTTACCCCAGCCAGCACCTTTACCCCAGCCACCACCACAAAGACAGTCTTTTGTTTCTTCACTATTTCCTTCAGCAGAAGTATTCGAAAACAAGTATGCAGTTGCCAAATGGTTCGATGTCGTTCTAGATTGTTCTTTCAAAATAAAGAAGGACTCCTCTGAGCAACCTTTTCCAGACCAGCTCGGAATTGCGTGGAGAAGGGCAGAAGAAGAAGAACGACAACAACGACTCCTATCTCTTTTATCTCTTTATGCTCATGGAGGATTCCAAGCACTTGCTATTGCTTTCCAAGTTGCGGATTGTCCAGAACTAGGGTCAACGATACAAAATATAGCACATGAGCTCAGTGTTGGGTCTTTCTCTTTACTAGACAATCAACAACTTAGTCTTTTTCGGAATTCTATTGTACATTTTGAAATCGCATATCCTTCACATTCCCAAGAAACGAACAAACTCTTTGCGCAGACCTTCGACTGTGTTAGTAGGATATTCCCAGGAAACTCTATAAGTGACGCTTCTCCTGAAGATAGAGAAAAAGCAGAAGCCCTTCTGCCTCTTTGCCCTGTTTCCTGCTCTCAAGGAGCTCTTCTGCAAGCTCTTTGCGATGGCGATGTACACAAGGCAAACTCCTTTCTGTTGGAAGGTGTGTTGATCTCACCTGAAATACTGGAAAATCCTGGAACGCCCGCTCTGCTTTTTTCTCGGTACGGAGAGGATCTCACTCCTCAAGATATTGAAAAGGCGGCTGATGTGTTGGCCTTTATCCGGGATACACCTCCTTGCCCACGTCCCACCGTTTTTTTCTCCTGCATTGAGTATCTTACAAGAAGATCGAGTCGCCCAGAACTTACGCTCTTACTGCTTAGAGAAGCGCTCCCAGAATCAGAAGAAGCACCGATACCGGTCGAGTTAGTAGATAACGAATTCTATCAGCAGCTCCAATCAGGAGCGGAAGAAATGGGGATAAACCCTGGAGGTCCCTTCGTGGCAAGTCTTGCCAGAAAGTTGGGACCTTCCCTTAATGAAGTGGCTTGTGTTTTTCTGACTAACGACGAGAATTCTTACCGCACTTTCCGCCGACTTTATGGTCGGAATCTCTCAGAGCTTGGTTTCTTTTGTTTTGCTCTAAAGAAGGAATGTCCTAGGGCAGCTCTTCCTTTGTGGGAAGGGTGCGATCTACCCGCTGTTGTGCGCATAATCGTAGACGAAGGAATTGACCCAGCCTTGGCCGATGCTATTAATAACTATCTCTGTTTGAGAAACGGAAAACCTTGTCCCAAAGAGGTCTTGAGTGTTGTAGAACAATCTTGTGGACCAAGGCGGTGGGGTGCTCTGAGGCTGCTCTGCGCCAATCTACACGGAGATTACCCCCCCTCCCCTGATCTTACGTTTGATTATCCCCTCTATCTTACGTTTTCTGTAGGCCTAAGGGTGGATAGTGTCCTTTCTAGAGTAACGCAAGACTTGTCTGGCACGCTTTTAGAAAGATTAAGATATTTGCTTTGGAAAGACTTCGATGAGGGGTTAGAAGAGATAAAGAGCTGGTGCTTACCACATTTAAATGGAGACGTATTCCAATGCATACTTGGTCCATATTTGATCGGCATCTCTTATCGGGATGCCATTTGTAATAGAAATCTTACATTGCTGGAAGATCTGATAAAGTGCGGAAGAAAACCAGAACCTGGAGATCTACGTGCTGTCGCATGTCTCGTTCCAGAAACACCTGATCCAGATGTCCTTAGATTTCTTGGAAAAGTGGTTCTTGCTTTTGAAAAGCTAGAATTGAGCGTCTTCAGTGAGCTAAAAGAAACTCAACATATGTGCTGTGTACGGGCGGAAGAATTCGAAAGAATCCCTCATAGGTTGTGTGCAGAATTAGTGACGCGATATCCGCAATATTCAACGGCCCTTGAATTTGCGATAGCTCTCTTAGCACCTGATGGTCCGTTTCATGAAATGGAACGGATAAGGCGGGAATATAGACTAGCTATAGAGGGATCGATGGCGTTGAGAGATGTTGCTAATAGGATAGAGCCCTTTCGGTTATTTAATGAAGAGATTGAACATCTTCAGAAACAGCGTGCCATGATTCACGATCAACTGATGTACTTTTCTAAATTGTATGAGCTAAACATTGAGGTTGGAGACATTGAGGAGACCATGGGAAATATTCGTGCGTATTTCGCCGACAGAGGCATGGAACTACCTGCTGATTTCCAGCTTATTGAGCGGCAAATCAATGCTTATACACGGCAACTAGAAGATCCGAAGTTCGAAAATTTTCGATTTTACATAGAAGTAGGGACTGCAGGACTGACAGTATACGACTTAACCGATGAATTTGAAAAAGAACTTGCCCCGGCGAGGCGGATAGGTCATGATGAGCCGGATCCTGTGGCGCAAGATCTATTTGCACCCGGCGGGGGCGGATAGGCCATGATCAGCCGAATCCTGTGGCGCAAGAGTTAGCGGAAAAAGGCGAGGCCGGATCCTTTAATTAATGGGACTCGTCAAACTTTAGAAGGGAGGATAAGTAATCCTCCCTTCATGGTGGCCTGACCCTCCCGCTTACTCCCTCAGAAAGTCTAATAACTCAGGAGCGCTGGATCTTTCCCGCGCTCTTTTCCTTTTGCGGAGAGTATGGTGCGTCAGGATGAGAACTCAAAAAAAGACGAAACTGTGACATGCCGCTTGACAAACGCCTCTCTATTCTCAAGAATGTTCCATCAATCATGAAAAGGATAATAAATGACAGCATGGAAGCATATAGGCTTTGCCTTGGGTATATTGGGCATAAGCGGTTATGCAGAGGCTCTACAGTCTTTTGACGCAAAACACACATTTGATGATATCTCTTATGAAACAGGAGAACATAGAGCATTCGCTGGTTTAGAGAAATGTACCGGTCATGTTTTTCCAAGGAAGTACGTTGTAGCAAATGGCAGAGTTTTCCCCGTTGTGGGCATGAAAAACATAGGGTTTGGAGTTGTTCAACTGCTTGTTCCAGATCTGGTAACTATCATTGAAAAAAAGAAGAGGATCCTTCCAGAAAAACCGGAATAGATGTTTCTTTTCCTACATTTCTAAAATCCATCTGTTTTGATCCAGGCTCTCGGCTCACAACAATTGGCAAAGAAGTTTTCCGTTTGGGCCCCTTCAGCTCTATTCGTATTCCTCTTTATATAACAATTATCAAAGGGTTGGCATTTGCAAATTGTAGAAATCTTGAGAGCGTTTTTTTGTTCCAGAATCTCAATTGCAACGTATCGGTAAGCATGCTTTTGCGTTGTTGCCACTGATTGCTATTGGCGGTCTACTGTCAGGGACCGAAATCAGTCCAATGGCCTTTTCTGGGGATCCGAATCTGTATGTTCCAAACTCTATAAGAGTGCGGATCAAGGGCCTTTCAAGAGATGAAGATATCGCTTTTGCGCGCGACATTGTTTTCAATAATTGTGGACAAAACTCGTGTCTCGTGGTTCCTTTTGATGTAGAAAAGTTGCCCGAAGGAGTCTTTTACAGAAGTGTTTCTATTCAACAACTCCGGTTTGAAACCGATAGTAAACCAACAAAACTGCCAAGATTGCTTTGTGGCGCATCTTTCTTAAAATCCGTTATTATTCCTGAATCTGTTACGCGTGTTGGCGCGCGTGCATTTGAATGTTCTCAATTATCAGATTTTGAATTCGGGGAAGGGTCGCAGTCAGTGTATGTTGGTAAGAAAGCTCTTGGAAGCTGTGTCGCTCTGAAGAACGTTCGAAATTTCCACGAAGGGGTTACGCTTCATCCAGAAGCCTTTTCCCGTTGTTATGTTGACGTTGCCCAAGACATAACAGAGATACGGATGCGCATTGATGGTCTTGTCAGAAAAGAAGATAGAGAATTTTTTTTGTAAGGGTGTTTCTAAAAGGAAATGGTCAGACTCCTCTTTTTGAAATTCCTGCCACTGTTGAGGCATTGCCCCAGGGAATTTTCTGTGGAAACGTTTATATCAGACAGCTCTATTTGGGATCGGACATTCAATTAGAAGAACTGCCAAAGGGTTTTTGCAGTGAATCTGCTCTGGATTTCATTCGCATCCCAAGATCTGTTAAGCTCATTGGAGCGAAAGCATTTTATTGTTGCGGATCTTTAGCCGTTGAATTTGAAGAGAATTCTCAGTTGGCGGAGATTGGCCCAAAAGCCTTTGCTTTTTGCCCTCTCGCATCTTTCTTGGTTCCTCAAGAAGTAAAATTCATTGGTGTGGAGGCCTTCGCAGAGGTGCCTTGTCCTATTGTCTTTGCAAGAGGTTTGGTTTTTCTCGAGCAGAGTTCCGGAGATTCGCGTGTTGTTCAAGCAGGTGAGCCGGTTTCCGCCGCATTTTCCAACAACGGCAGTACTACCGTCACTCCTATTGATGAACCACCAGAACCGGATTCGGCTGTCGCTGCTGCATTTTTCGAACCTCTCTTTCAATAGAGAGTAGTGGGGCTTTCCCTCCTTCTCCCCCTTGTGTCTTGCCAATAGACGCGAGGGGTGGAGGGAAGTATCTCTGCTTTCATAGCTCTCATGCTGTAAATTTCTTATATCCTAGTCTTCCTCCCCACTTCTCAATGATCCTGCTACGTAGCATTAAGTTTGCTTGCAACATATTTGCTCCAAAGATCTGGCCGACGTGTACGCGTTATCATGCGCGCTTGGGCTAGCCGCCATTGACGGACAGCTTCATGATCTCCCGAAAGAAGCACAGGAGGCACAGAGCGTTTCCTCCAACGCACGGGATGGGTATACTGCGGATATTCAAGAAGGGATGCAGAGGACGCAACAAACGAATCCTCAATTAAAGAATCGTGTGTGCTTACAACACCAGGAATCAAACGTACACTCGCTTCGATAAACGCCATTGCGGCAATCTCGCCACCCATAAGAACGTAATCACCAATGCTGATTTCTGTGAAGGCGTATTCTTCCAAGATGCGGGTGTCTATGCCTTCGTAGCGTCCGCACAAGATAACGATATCGTGTTGCTGAGAAAAGAAATGCGCCGTTTTCTGGGAAAAAAGCGCACCTCGAGGAGAGAAATAAATGCATTGTCTTGCAAAAGAGGGATCTGGCGGCGGAAGAGAAGCGATTGCTGCCTCGAGAGTTCTTGCAGAAAGCAGCATTCCGCATCCCCCTCCGCATGGAGAACCGTCTACACGTTCGCCTTCTTGAGAGAATTGCTTCAGGTCAATGATGCGTAGCGTAAAGACATCGTTCTCTAGAGCTCTACCTAGCAAAGAAACGCCCAAAGGTCCTGGAAAGGCATCTGGGAATAACGTTAAGACGGTGACGCGCATGTGTTGGCCTTGGGTCCAAATAGCGCAACGACGTCATCTGCGACGTAGATTTCTTGCTTTTCGGGATCTACGGCAAGCACAAACGCCTTTTGAAAAGGCACAAAGAACCGCGATTCCTCTCGTTTTGTTGCAGTGCTCTCTTGCTCCACCTCTAGCAAATCGCCCGCACCAAAGTTTGCCACATTAGAGATACGGCCGATTTTATTTCCAGTAACAGAAAAAACGGAGCACCCTACTAAGGCATAGGTATAAAACGCTCCCTCCTCTAAAGAAGGAAGATGCTCTCTCGGTAAATACAGGGAAAGTCCTTTCAGAAGCTCGGCTTGCGATCTCTCCTCAATGCCAGAAAAGAACATAATAAGGCGTCCTTTAGGCCTAAATATAAATCGTAAGACCCGAAAACAGCGCCCTGTACCATCGAACAAATCCAGTCCTTTACAGAGATGCTCTGGTGTCGCTAAAAATAGACGCACCCATAGGCCGCCTTTCGTTCCATAGGCCGCTCTAAGACGAACGCATAGAATCCCTGAGGGATCAGGCAGAAGCACCTTCCGCCACTTCTTGTGGTTCTGTTTTCAGTTCTTGCTTCGCTGCCGCTTGTTTTTCTAATTCCGCTTCCAACGCCGCTTTTATGCGTTCTTGGGCCTTTTTCTTAGGAGCCGACTTTTTTGGCGCTTCCCGACGTTCCAGAGTAGGAATGTATCCCACGTGACTAAGAAATAAGGCCACACGATCTGTTGGAAGAGCTCCTACACTCAACCAATGCTTAATGCGCTCTTCCTGCAAACGCACACGCTGTGGGTCGTTTTGAGCCAAGAATGGATCATAGGTTCCCACCTTCTCGATGAATCGCCCATCTCTGGGATTGCGTACGTCTGTAACGACAATTCTATAAAAAGGCTTCTTCTTTGCACCTGCTCTTGCTAAGCGGATTTTAACGGCCATCGCATTCCTCTTTCTCTCAACACAATACGCCAGAGTATATGGCGCGCAAAGGCCAATTTAAAGGGTTCGTCGTAAAAAATCTATCGAATCCATCAGCCCCTCTGCGGAAAGAAAGAAAAGATGGAGTATAGAGGATATATTCCAAAGGATTTTTGTCTAGGGGAGCGACAGTGAAAGGCGTAGAGAGAAACAGAGAAAGACTCGATAGCAAAAGAAAAAGAGAAGATAAATGAGGCATGATGTGGAAACAACCACCCTCTATAAGAGAGGAAATGCGTCGCACCCTCTCGGAAGCAATGAGGAGAGTAGGAAATGCAGAGAAAGCGAGGCGGAGAGCAGGCAAAATGAGGGAGGATTGAGGAAGAGACTGCGTATTCGGTACAAATAAAGTTCTTTGATTTTGTTCGTGGAGCATGGTGTAGCGTAACTGTATAGTACAGGCTGTTCCATTGGATGTTGTGCGTAAGTGGTATGTAGATGCATCGACACTCGGATCAAAGTTTTTCTCTGAATCTGTATTAACTGCTATTGTTTAGGACTCCTTTCACAAAGATTTTCGGACGAGTGGTTGTATTGGGATTTATGCGTGAGTGGTGTGTAGGAGTATCCACAAACTTGACACAAGAGGGTATTTGGAAATTTACGCGTGAGGTATGTGTAGGTCATCCACGCCTTTGTGTCTACACCAAATAGATTAATGTCACAAAGGCCCCGCGGCATCTGCGCCGCGGCTATAACAACTTGGGACGAGGCTTC
>JAITIJ010000008.1 GCA_031279495.1 Holosporales bacterium
CAGATGTCTCTTCTAAAAGCGAGGTTAAAACACCACAGCGCAAGTTGTGTTCAAGCTTCCAAGCGACTTCTAAAGGAAGAAAGCTAAACGGATGTTTTAAAAGAGCAAGAAGAGGGGCATCTGCGAAATTTTCCTCTATCACATCTGCGCACAACAAAGCAAAGACACCTGCAGAAGAAAGCGCCAAGGATCGCGCCTGCGAAATATCCGCCGTTAAGTTCCATCGTTTAAGATGCTCTTCTACACGCTGGACAAGATCTGGATCTGGTGTAATTAAAGCAGCTGTTTGAGAAGGTGTGGCAAAAGATTCGCGGAAAAGAAGAGCAATGATAAAGGCTTCTTCTTGGGCATGGGCAGCTTCTATAAGGGTAACATGGTCTGGAAGCTCAGCAGAAGATGCGTCTTTGCTTGACTTTCCTTCTGTTAGCGCTTGTAGGACGAATCCTTTGCGCCTGTCTCTATTTCCCCCAAGAGGAATTACTTCTTCCGGGGAACAAGCAAGGGCTCCTAGTATAGTATGTAGAGCGTATTGAGGGTGTTCTGGAGTAAGAGATTTTCCAGGATTAGGCATAATCTCTGGCAGAACAACCATGTTATGAGCGCTTTTCCCTACCAACTGAAATACTGCGAGTATTTTAGGGAAAATGGCTGTAATGCCTGCTAAAACAACAGGATCCTCGGGATACGTATGAATCTGCGTTTCGATTCCTCTAAGTGTAGCAAATCTTTGAGCACTTTTTAGAGTAGCCATAAGTTCAGAAGACTGAGAAATCGCCTTGTAAAGCGCCCAGAACAATTCTGCTTTTTCAGAGAGAAGACCCGCAGAAGGCTCTGATATCTCATAAAGAAACGCTTCCTCTAACAATGCAATCAAAGCTGGAAGCGAGGCAAAAAGAGTGCAAGGAAGAGGGGAAAGACGGCGCTCACGCAGAAACTCATAAAAAAACGAGAAGAAGCGTAGCAATCGCGGCAAATCATCCTCTCCTTGTTCCGTTGTGCTGAGCGCCTCTGTGAGCGTATACATTTGAGGGAACAGAATAGGTGTTGTTGCTTGCCGCTTTAGGGCTTCTGCAAATTGTCGGCAAGCTCTTTTTGTAGGTAAAACGATCCGCACTCTTCGGAGACTGAAAGGATCGGTCGGCCGATGATAACAGCGCAGAATGTGATCAGAGAGAACGTCAAGAAAAACTGCGGAGGACGGAAGAGAAAAGACCGCCACAGCGCGTTCTCAAAGAGAAGAATGCGCCATGGATACGATACGACTGCGCCAGGTTAAATCCCCAAAAACATGCAAAAGTCGTCCAGCAGGTCGTTGTTCGAATCGAATAGCTAAATGATTTTTTTTCAGAAAATAAGGAGGAAGGCGTTCCGCCCACTCTATAAGGACAACCTCATGATCAAGAATTTCATCAAATGCGAATTCAGAAATCTCCTCTTCTTCTCGTAGTCTATAAAAATCGCAATGCAAAAGGCGCCCCTGTGCGATTTTATACTCTTGGATAAGAGGAAATGCTGGGCTTCCCGCAATACAAGGAGTAGACATCATCGCCCTAATAAGAGCACCGGCAAACGTTGTTTTTCCCGCACCAACCTCTCCCTGCAAGACAATTACGTCCTGGGCAAGAACACGCTGCGCAAGGACCGTCGCTAAATTCTCTGTTGAGAGCGCTGTCGGGCAGAAAAAGATACCAAGCTCTACTCGTTTCATTCTGTATACTTTTCCTATGGACTATACTGTAGGTTTGCTTTGCAAGAAACAATAAATTCACCCCCTCATGCGTATTAGAGGCACTTAGTCTTTAGAAAAGTTAAAATACGGCTGAAGAGAAACGCGCGGACATATGTCATCCGTCACTACATTGGCGCTATTACAGACGGTATACCGCACGGATATCCTATCTCTAGCAGCATAAAGCTCTCTGGCAAGATCTATCTTTTTTTAAACGAGAATTGCCAATGCTTTTATAGAGTAATGCCTTTGCGTCTTCTTCAGGCTCCAGGCAAACGCAGGTAAAGTTTTTTATCTTTTTGTGTTCGTCGTTGTAAATACGAGGTTTTGTAATAAGAAAATTCCAGGCAAAAAAACGTAAGTAAAGATGGTGCATCAGCTTCAATAAATCGTTCTTTCTTTGTTCATTGATTTACGCGGCGTTAGAAAGCCTCTATGCTTATCATAGATGTTCTAGAAAAGAAAAAGGTCGTGGAAATTTTACACAAAATATCGGAGATTACAGAATGTTATGATGTGTATTTCACAGATGTGTGGGGGGTGTTGTACCACGAGGGCGTTGGAGTTCTTCCGACGGCGCTCCAAGGATTGCACGCTCTAAAAGAAGCGGAGAAAACGGTCGTTCTTATCTCTAACGCTTCTAAATCTGGAGACCTTCTTGCAGCTTTCCTCGAGCAAGAAGGAATTCCGCGCGTTCTGTATCATCGTGTTATTACCTCAGGAGACTGCACGCGCACTTACTTTGAGTCTTTAGGGAAACCCACGGCGTGCTATCTTATGGGCCGATCATATAACCGAGGTTTATTCCGTGGTCTTCCTATGACGTTTGTGGAAGAGCCAGAGCAAGCCGATATATTTGTCACATGTGCTCCACATATGGATTCTCTGTCCATAGACCCTTTTCTTCCTTTACTGGACCGGTGTTTAGCTGCCGGATTGCCCATGCTATGCGCTAATCCAGATGAGTATGTGTTAATTAAAGACCAGAAAATCGTTCGCTCTGGCCTCTTCGCACAATACTATGCAGAAAAAGGAGGTTCTGTGATGTTTTTTGGGAAACCTCATGAGCCCATTTATAAGGGCGCGCACGCTTTTGTGCTTGGAACACCTAAAAAACGGCTGATTGCTATTGGGGATGGGCTAAAGACAGATATTTTAGGGGCGAAGAATTTCGGGATAGACTCTGTGTGGATCCGTTCTGGAGTGGATTCCAAAACAACTGAAACGAGCATCGTTCCTACCTATGTGATGGATTGTTTTCAATAATGGTCTTTTGAGGGTTGGCACGCAAAATCTGAGGGAGTCTCAACACTCTTCGTGTGCCGATATGTTTTTCTCTTGATTAGATAACGAATCCTTATCAAACTATTAAAGATAGGGAAGAGGAGAGCAATATGGATATTGATTTGGGTGTCGTTTTTTTATATCTCATCGGTACGTTAGTATTGGGAGTATGGAGTGGTCGCGGCATTAAAACGATGCGCGAATATGCTGTTAGCAACGGCAGTTTTCCAATGTGGATTCTGGTCGCAACGATTGTGGCGAGCCTTGTAGGCGGAGGCTCAACAATAGGTCTCGCGGAAAAGACGTTTTCCTTTGGTATGGTTACGCCCTTCTTTTATGTGTTGGGAGCTGCATCGATTGCTGCTATGGGCTTAGTTGCTCCATATATGAAAGAATATTTAGGTTCTGCTGTAAGTCCCGGCGGCCTGATGCATATTTTCTTTGGGCGTCCTGGAGAGATTATTACAGGCATTATTGGCGTCTTGTTTTCCGTTGGCGCGGTTGCAGCGCAAGTGGGCGCTATGGGCTTTATTTTCCGAGAATTGCTGGGAGTCTCTTATGAGCTAGGCGTTTTCATCAGCTTTGGCGTTCTTGTGATTTACTCTATGTTCGGTGGAATACGTGCTGTTGTTGTAACAGATGTTATACAATGTATCGTTATGCTTGTTATGATACCGCTTGTTGCCTATTTTACAATATCTCGGGCGGGCGGTTTTGAGGCGATGTTGGCAAATGTGCCGAGCGACAGAACAACGCTTGATCCTATTTTCCAAGATCTATCGCGCTATGTTCCGCAAATCATCATTTGGATGATTCCGTGGATGTTGCCCTATCTTTTGCAGCGTCTTTTGATGGGAGAAAACGTCAGGCAAATCAAGAACGCTTTTTATATCAGCGCATTGATAGCGACAGCCTTTATGTTTGTCGTCATTCCTATTGGTCTTAGCGCGCTTGCGCTAAATCCACAACTCGATGCGCATTCAGCAATGACTTATGTTATGCAAACAGCAGTTCCGACAGGACTAAAAGGCTGTGCCATTGCGGGACTTATGGCCGTAATCATGTCTACAGCAGACTCTTGTTTAAATATAGCAAGTGTTATGGCTGTGTGCGATCTGATTTTGCCGTTGCGTAGATGTGTTTTAAGAGATGAGCAGATGCTTCGTTACGCACAATACACAACACTTCTACTCGGTCTTTTTTCTGTTTTAGGGGCATTGTATTTTAGGCTAATCATAAATTTCATCATGTATGCTGAAGGCCTATGGTTCTCAGTTGTTACTATTCCTATGCTTGCTGGCATTTTGGGTTATAAAGGAAGCAAACAGGCGTTTATCTGGGCTGCTGTGGCAGGATCTGTTGCGATGGCCTCTTGGCATGCTCTTGGTCTTGAAAGAATTGTGATCTACAGTTTAGTTGGAGGACTTGTCAATGCGCTCGTGTTCTTTGGCCTAAGCGAATACGGCAAACATCATGGAATCCTTGAGCGCGAAGAACAGGAGAAAAAGGAAAAGCGCAAAAGGATTTTGGAAGAAAGAGAACAAGCGCATTGCTCAGGGAAGTCGTATCTTAAAACAGATGACTGGGAATCGCGTACTGTTTAGAGTCACTAAGCTGCTAGAGCAGAATATGATTTTTAGGAGAGTGATGATATGGATATCGATCTCATTATTGTAGGTGTTAGTCTTATTGCTGCATTGGTTTTGGGCGTATGGAGTGGTCGGAACACCGACACAATAAAGGATTTTGCCATTGGTGATAGTAGGGCCTCAGCAGCAGCGCTTTTTGCTACTATTGTAGCAACGTATGTTGGAGGGGTGCAGGGACTCGCTGAAAAGACCTTCACTGTTGGAGTTGTTTTTCCTCTTATTCATAGCTTAGGAAGCATCAACTTATTTTTCATTGGCGTCTTTGTCGCGCCACGCATGAAAAAATATCTTGGAAGCGCAGTTAGTCCAGGAGGATTAGCTTACCTCTTTTGGGGACGAGAAGGTGAAATCATTACAGGTGTTGCAGGGGTACTGTATTCGCTTGGACGTGTAGCTATACAGGTCTGTGCAATAGGGTTCTTGTTTCAAGGATTCCTGGGTGTTCCTTATGTATGGGGAACTGTGATTGGATGCGGTGTTTTCATTGTATATTCTGCTTTTGGTGGAGTGCGTGCTGTTCTTGTAACAGATGCTGTCCAGCTCTTAGGGGTTGTTCTAGCAATTCCGTTTCTCTCTTATTTAGCCATTATGAACGCAGGAGGGATTGATTTTGTCTTGAACTCTGTACCAAAAGAACGTCTAAGCATTGCTCCATTATGGGAACAACCGATGAAATATGCCCCCATCCTTTTCTCTTTTGCGATATGGCTGATGGATCCCGCTTGGATGCAGCGTTTGCTAATGGGAAAAGGTGTGTTGCAATTGAAGAAAGCTTTTTGCTTTAGCTCTATTGTTTGCTTTCCTGTCGCTTTGTGCTCCGTCTGTATCGGTTTAAGTGCTTTGGCAACTGGTCCTCATATTGACCCTCATGTCTCCGTATTGCATGTCATCCAAACAGCAGCACCGGCAGGGTTGCAAGGTCTTATCATCGCGGGTCTTTTAGCGGTCATCATGTCGACTGTTGATTCAGATCTTAATGTGACAAGTGTTATGCTTATCTGTGATATTCTGGTGCCATGCAAAAAGCGCATTCTAACGGATAGCCAGATGCTGCGGTATGCTCAGTATGGGACTTTTGCCCTAGGCGCGATTTCAATTGTTGTCGCCTTGTACTTTAGAAATATCATCGATGTCCTACTGTATTTTAACAGCTTCTGGGCTGGCACAGTTTTGATCCCTCTTTCTGTAAGCATATTTGGCTACAAAAGTAGCAAGCAGGCGTTTATGTGGTCTGTGGGCATTGGAAGTTTAACGATTTTAACCTGGACCGTTTTTGGGTTAGAAGAGCGCTTCGATGTTTACAGTTTCTTTCCTAGCATGATCGCCAATGCTGTAGTATTCTTTGGCCTCAACGAATACGGTAAGCGTTATGGTGTTTTGGAAAGAGAATCACAAAGACAGGCTGCCAAACGCGAAAACATCCTGAAAGAAAGAGAGCGCGCTCATCGCCTAGGAAGGCCATATCTTGAGGCGGATGATTGGATGTCTTTGCATTAAGTGCAGCACGATGTATAATTACTCATTTGAAAGATTGCGCAAAGGGGTGTTGTGCAAGCACCCCTTTTGCTTGAGAGCATTTTTATATGTCGAAAGATTATTATGCCATTTTAGGTGTATCGCGCTCGGCTTCGCAGGACGAGTTGAAAAAGGCGTTCCGTAAGCTCGCTGTGAAATACCATCCAGACAAAAATCCTGGAGACAAAGCAGCAGAACAGAAATTCAAAGAAATTAACGAAGCTTATGACATCCTAAAAGACGACCAAAAACGCGCCGCTTACGATAAATTCGGAGAAGCAGCATTCCAAGGAGGAGGCTTCGATCCCAGACAAGCAGGCGGTTTTAGCTTCAACATGGGCGGAGGCGCATTCTCCGATATTTTTGAGGAAATCTTCTCTGGTGGACGCAGTTCCACACATCAAGAGACGCGTATGCGTGGATCGGACCTACGTCATGATGTCTCTCTAACACTTGAAGAGGCCTTTCACGGCAAAGAGGTGCGCTTAAAACTGCGCTTGCCTACCACTTGCACCGCTTGTAAAGGAACAGGGGCAGAAGGAGGTGCTCAGCCTGTGGCCTGCTCTGCATGTCGCGGATCAGGCACTATTCGCTTCTCTCAAGGTTTCTTCGCCATGGAAAGAACATGCACCCAATGTGGAGGAGCAGGTCGCACCATAGAAAAAAAATGCACGAAATGTCGTGGAACGGGACGTGTCCCCGATGAGCGGACACTGAAAGCCACGATCCCTGCTGGCATAGAAGATGGCGCGCGCATTCGGCTAGCAGGAGAAGGAGAAGTCGGCTTGCGCGGTGGAGCTCCTGGAGATTTATACATTTTTGTGCAGGTTAAGCCCCATCAGTTATTTCAGCGAGAAGGAAACGCGCTGCATTGTACTGCTCCGTTAAAAATGACAACAGCCGCTCTTTCTGGAACTCTAGAAGTACCGACAATTGATGGAACAAAGGCTCAAATATCTATTCCACAAGGAACCCAATCCGGACAGACTTTTCGTTTGAAAGGAAAAGGAATGACAGCTGTACGCAGCAGTGCACGAGGCGATATGTTTGTTCACGTCCAGGTGGAAACGCCTATGAATTTAACGCAAAAGCAGAAAGAATTGCTTGAGACTTTTGAACAAGCAAGCGACTCCAGCAAAACGAATCCTCAATCTGATGGATTCTTCGCTCGTATCCGCGATTTCTGGCAAGAATTTTGCGAATCTAGCGGGAAGGAGTAAGACTCTGTGAACGAGAGAAGAGTGCGGAATTGGAAGGAGCAAGTCTTAAGTTATTAAATAGAAATGGGTGGCCAAGCTTTGTTAAATAGGGTGAGTACTCCTTTTCCATCCAACCCATCCGTCTTTGCGGAGAGTCTGTTGGTTCCTAGTCCAGATCTGATAACTTTTTTCATGGTCCTTTCAAAGGAAGACCACAACTATATCAGGCATGGTCCTTCATCTTATCAGGTGCCTCTTCACCTTGCGTGTTCCAGTGGCCGTTTCGATACTATGGTGTTGATCGTTGAGAAGATGTAAAGGTGGCAGGTCAGGAAAGTGAACCGTTGCTTCACTACCTGATTGTAAGTAAACGTCCATATTTAAAGTTTGGCAATATCGGGCTTTTTCTTCGAAACCAGCTGACAATAAAGCTCTATCGGAAGGGGGGCTGGAAAGTGATATGGAGCTAAATTAGGCCGTTAATCAACGCCTTAAAACACAAAGTACAACAAATTAGACCAAAAGTACTTTTTTAGTTGCGTTCGTGTCATGCGGGCTGCTTGGTGCTAAGTAGGAGCGTACAAATGATCGGTTCTGTGCAGCAATCTTCCTCTCTTTATTGCTGGAATAATGCTAGCAAGATATACTGGATCCGGGAGGTGCTGGACAGAGACGATCGCAGACCCGGTCAGGTCCGGAAGGGAGCAGCCGCGGCGAACCGATCTGGGTCAGCGCCGACCAGGAATCATGAAAAGGATGTTTCGTGTTGCCCCTCTCTTCGCGTCGCGCTTTTGCCTTGAAATACCGACCGCGCTTTTTCTCTGATCTTATTGGGCAAGATCTCGCTGTGCGCATTTTAACAAACAGTATCTTACAAAAGATGCTCGGCCCGCCACTTTTGCTGACAGGGACTCGAGGAATAGGGAAAACGACGCTTGCACGCTTGTTTGCGCGAGCATTGAACTGTCCGAGCCAAGACAAAAATTCTGGAGAGCCATGCGGCACATGTGCTCTATGCCAAGAAATTTTGGAAGATCGCCATCTTGATGTTATTGAAATGGATGCGGCGAGTCACACAGGTGTTGAAGAAATCCGCGGCATTTTAGAAGCGTGTCAATACAAGCCTGTCGCATGTCTGTACAAGGTTTATATTATTGATGAAGTGCATATGCTGTCAAAAAGCGCCTTTAATGCGCTTCTGAAAACGCTTGAAGAGCCACCGCTGCATGTGCAATTTATTTTCGCTACAACCGAAATCGACCGCGTTCCAGAAACAGTATTGTCTCGTTGTCTGCGTTTGGACTTGCGTCCTGTAGATACGGAATTACTTGCACAATACCTTGCGGGCATCGCTCAGAAAGAAAATTTAAAGATAGCACCAGCGGCTCTTATGTTGCTTGCCAGAGCAGCGCATGGATCGGTTCGTGATGCTCTGTCTTTGCTAGAGTGTGCCAGTTATTTGGGGCGCGATACTCTAAATGTGCAGGACATGCATGCTTTGCTTGGTCTTTCGGACGAAACGCGCCTTGAAGCGCTAGTCGTAGCTTGTCTTCAAGGAGATTGTCCTGCTGCCTTACGACTTTTTCGAGAAATGCGTGCGGTGGGAGCTGTTGCCAGAGAGGTTCTTGAAGAAATGCTCAATGCTATACACACTATGACGTGTTTCCGTTTAAAAACACCTTTAATTGAGGAGATGCTTTTCTCTGAAACCGTTCTGGTCCGCTTAAAAACGTTAGCAGAAGATCTTTCTGTTCCGACGCTTGCGCGCTTGTGGAGCTTGTTTTCTAAGGGATTCGATGAGGTTGTCGCCTCTCCTTGCCCAGAGCTATCAGCAGAGATGGTGTTTGTACGTACGTGTTACACAGCACCTCTGCCAGATCTGCACACATTATTGCAAAACGAGTCCGAAGCGACGCCGGAAAAAGAAGAACGTTTGCAACAGCAGCAGACATCAGAATCGTTGTTATCGCAGCATATTACAACGCTTTTCCCTGGGGCTGCACCGGGATAGCTTCAAAAAGAGAAGATCCTATGGCAAACACAAGGCAGATGATAAAATACATACCAACTGAAAACACGGATGAGTGATACGCGGAGCAAGCTGCAAGGGATAACCATGACAAGTTCGGCAGACAATGAGATCATTACCCTTAACGGAAAAAACAGAGTTTTTTAAAACAAGCATTGATCCAAGTGCGACGACGAAAAGAGCTCTATCATGATAGATTTAATCGTAACCACATTTTGTGGGTCAAAAGCAGAGATTGACGTGAAAGTTTCTCAAGAGATGTGTGATGTCGTCGCGCAACTTTTGTTGCCCTTAGTAATAGAAAATCTCCTTTTTAAGAACGGGTAGTCGGTGGACGATCTTGAGGCTCTTATTCAACGCATTTCTCGTCTGCCGGGACTAGGCCCGCGTTCGGCACAGCGCATTGCTCTGCACCTTCTAAAAAGGAAAGAGCGCGACCTTGTACCTCTCCACCTTGCGCTGACGCGTGTGATCAATACGGTGCATGCTTGTCCAGAATGCGGCGCCTTTACGACCAAGAGAGAGCGCTGTGCTTTGTGCCAAGACGATAGCCGAGATAAAACGCACTTATGCGTCATCGAGGATATGGCGGATCTATGGGCTATTGAACGTGCTCGTTGTTTTTACGGTCAATATCACATTCTGGGTGGTGTGTTGTCGGCCCTTGATGGTGTCGGGCCAGAGGAACTCCGGCTTGATACTCTTATCTCGCGTTGCAAAAATGGGGCCGTCGAAGAAGTCATTTTGGCCCTTAGTGCAACTTTAGAAGGGCAGACAACGATTCATTATATTAAGGCGCAATTAGCTCCTCTGTGTGTACAAGTCTCAGTGCTAGCGCGCGGCATGCCTGTTGGAGGAGAAGTCGACTATCTTGATGAGGGCACAATCCATACCGCTTTCCAGGCGCGTTGTGCTTTAGAATGAACATCTCCTGAAACTTTTTGAGCAGTAATTTTTGAAAAGTGCTGGTCTTTTCCCGCAGCTACTTACGTAAACGCATGCCGTTATTGGGCTAGAAAGATAGATGCGAACGATAGACTCGTCGCAGCTAACGACAGATGCAGGATGGCTTTAGCGGCCTAATGCTGAAGTTGGATTAGCGCGGTTTGGGGGCACCGG
>JAITIJ010000034.1 GCA_031279495.1 Holosporales bacterium
CCGGCAACAACGTTATCTACTTTCACTATTGGATTTACAGAGAAAAGCTTCGACGAATCTGCTCAGAGCCAACGCGTTGCGGACCATTTTGGAACGCGGCACTTTGTAAAAATTGCTGATCAGGCTTCTTGCGACCAGGTTCTTCAGGCGTTGCGCGTGACAGACGAGCCATTTGCCGATTCCTCTATTTTACCGATGTGCTTGCTGACTTCTTTTGCTCGTGAGCACGTCACGGTCTGCCTTTCTGGCGACGGGGCCGATGAACTATTTGGTGGATACGAGACATATGCGGCAGATACATTGTGTCGTGCGGTTTCCTTTCTTCCTCAAGGCGGTTTTTCTGTTTTAGGGCTTCTGCTGCGGCGATTCTGGCCGATTTCCTATGCCAAAGTATCTTTTGACTATAAATTGAAGCAGTTTATTGACGGATGCTCTTTGGGTGATCCGCTGAAAGCGCACCTGTTTTGGCGGGGGATTTTTACGCCTGCTCAGATCCATGATCTGCTTGTGGATCCAGATGCGCCTACGGATAAAGAACTCGATGCGTTTTGCTATGCGCAACCTTTTGCGAAAAAGGTGGAAAAAGCATCGTATCTGGATCAGGTGATGTATTTTGATCAGAAAATTTATATGCCTGACGACATTTTGACGAAAGTAGACCGTGCAGCGATGGCACATTCTCTTGAGGTGCGTGCTCCGTTTTTAGACCATCGAATTGTGGAGTTTGCTGCAGGCTTGCCGGTTTCATGGAAGGTGCAAGGCATGCAAAAAAAGCGCTTTTTACGTGCGACACAGCAGGGAACTGTTCCTGATAAGTCCTTGAATCAAAAGAAGCAGGGATTTGGTGCTCCTGTTTCTTTATGGTTGCGGAGTATTTTGCGAGATTGTGCGCGAGATGTTACTTCCTCTAGGGAATTGCTTCCGTGGTTTCGGCAAGAAACGATATTGCGTTTCTGGAAGGAGCATGAGGAAGGATGTGAGGATCATGGGCTTCGTCTGTTTGGGTTGCTATGCTTAGGGCTGTGGATGGATCGGATGAGGAGCCTCTGATGACGGTGGAATTATCGGTTGTGATTCCTTTTTTCAACGAGGAAGGAGCAGTTACTAAGTTACATAGCGATCTTTCTGCTGCTTTGTCGGCGACAGAACGGATATACGAGCTTGTTTTGGTCGATGACGGCAGTCAAGACAATACGCCACACCTGCTAGATGAATTAGCTCAAAGTGATACACATGTTGTAGTGGTACATCTGGCGATGAACTACGGGCAGACAACGGCGATGGTAGCGGGCATTGATCATGCACAGGGAGAGATTATCGTTACAATGGATGGAGATGGACAGAACGACCCCAAAAGCATTCTGAATCTTTTGAAGAAATTGGAGGAAGGGTATGACGTTGTGTCCGGTTGGCGTCAGAATCGTTGCGATTCTTTTTTGTCTCGAAAATTGCCAAGTCTTATTGCAAATAGGCTTATCTCGTACATTTCTGGCGTTAAATTGAACGATTATGGATGCTCTTTAAAGGCGTATCGACGCAGTGTTCTGGAAAACGTACAGCTGTATGGGGAAATGCACCGCTTCGTTCCCATTTACGCGCATCTAGCAGGTGCTCGTGTTACAGAAATTCCAGTGAATCATTTTCCGCGTCTGACGGGAAAATCCAAGTACGGAATCAGTCGTACGGTTAAGGTGTTACTGGATCTGATCGTGGTAAAATTTCTTCAGCGGTATCTGACCAAGCCTATTTACGTGATGGGGGGATTTGGTCTATTGTGCCTATGTGTCGGAGGAAGCGCTTTTACTTTAGCGACGTACTTGAAACTCTTTGAAGGCACTCCTTATATATCAACGCCCCTACCTTTACTTTCTGTAGTGTCCGTCCTTTTTGGGGGCATTTCAATTTTGATTGGTCTGATAGGAGAGATTGTTATGCGAACATACTACGAATCTCAAGGTAAAAGGACGTACGTTCTCCGATTGCAGGTCCAGGGCAAGAAGGTTGCGAAAAGGAGGAGATAGCCGTGTTTTCTAGGTTTATTGCTTGGTTAGGGGAGTTTGCGCGTTTTTCTCCGGATGCAACGGGGTATGTCAACTATTACTATCCTTAAAGATTCCTCATGGCTGCATCATGCGGATATAACGAAATTTTCAGACATCACAGCATTCAGAATGCCTGGATTTCCGCTTCTGATCGCTCTTTCTAAGTATCTATTCGGAGAAGACGGTTGGCGAGGCGGTGTCTTACTGGTTCACCTTCTGTTTGTGGGAATCAGCGCTTACACGTTGTATCTTCTTGCAAGAGAGCTTCGTTTCAAATCCTGGATTCGCAGAATATTTTTGGGATGTTATATCACAGGAATGCCTCTTTATTACGCGATGCTCGTGTTAACGGACAGCATGTTCTGCTCTTTATCCGTTGTTGCCCTTTCGGTATTAGGAGTTTCCTATATGCGGCAGCGCTTGTCGATTGCACACGGTATTGTTTTGTTCTTAAGTCTTGTTCTTCTTGGCTTCTGGCGAGAATCTGGTGTGCCGCTGATTCTCTCTTGCGCTCCCTTATGGGGGATATTTTTTCTCCAAAAACAGTGGCACAAAGGAGTCGTTATCTCAGCTTTGTGTTTAGGAGCTCTGTTTGTCTCACATGAGACGATGTGCCGGTGGAATGAATATAGAACAGGCGTGCGTTTCGTAACAACAGGTTTTTCAACAGCACTTTGCGCTGCTCTTGGAGGCTTAGTCCAATATGTACCTGATTTTTGGGAGTATACTTGTCTTAAAGAGCACAAGCATCTCGCTGCTAAAAATGAATTTAGCAACATATGCGCGATGATCGAAAGAAAAATGGAGGTAGAAGAGATTGGTCCCTTAGAGGCTGCACGCCAACTCAAAGAGGACTACATCAAGAGCTGGATGATGTTTCCTATTGAGCAACTCAAGGCGCAATTTCTAAATACGCAATCTGTGGGATGGGGAGCATGTTCAACCTTGTGGCCTGCGTGCGGCTTAGTCCAGGCTTTTCGAGGAAAAAACGATCCGTTGGTGCCCATGCGAGAGGGATTTCCTCTGTGGTTTGTTGCTTTTTCAGTTATCACCTCATGCTTATTGTCTGTGCTTATGTTTGTTCATCTTGGAACAGCTTTTATAAAACTCTTGTGCAAGCGGAGAGAGAAAGCGCTCTGTATAGCAGCAAACAACAAGGAGCAGCTTTTATGTTGGGCTTTCTTCTTGCAATCTGCAGCCTTTATCTTCGTGTATCTTATGATCCACATGGAGTATAGGTATATACTTTCCTCTATTACTTTTTTTGGATTTTTGGGGTGGTGGACTCTAAGCGATATTTTATATATGCGACAGAAAAATTCTAGTACAAACGGAGTAACCGGATGATGTCAGAGGCGTTTGTAGGATTTCCTTTGAGCTTTCTCCTCACGGGATTTTGAGTTAAAGCCTGAGGCATCCTATCTGCACTGCAGTAATGGAAAATCAGATATTTTTGACTTATATGGTCGCAATATCTCTCAAATTCTTTAAGCGTAGAAAGTATTCTTTTCTATTTGTTTAAATTTTTACCATATGGCCTTAGAGTTTTTCTTGAGAGGGGGGGATATAGTTTTGTTCCCAATTGCTTAGCTTTGTGACGATTCCATGGTTGTGCTAATCATGTTGCTGGCGGATACCCAGCCGCCAGCTATCAGATTCTCGGCTTGAGAACACAGCTGTGATATTTCTGACCAGAATTGCATATTTAGCCTTTTTTCGAAAGTGCGGCAATGTAAAGTTGGAGGAAACGGTAGATCCTACCAGTTAAGTGAAGTGTACTGGCTCTGCCGAATAGCTGAAACAAAACCGTTCTCTCTTCTACGTTTTAGCTTTAACTCTTTTTGCGTAAAGGGGTATTGGGTTTCTATCTTCTCACGTTTTTTCCGGATGCTCTAGTGAATACTGCAAAGATCGCGAGCCTAGCGAGAATAGAAATTTTCGAGAGATTGTTGAGAGGGTTCGTTTTAAGTGGAAAAGAGGCAGGAAAAGTTTTTGGCAGAATACTTGTTTAAAATACTAGAATACATTGTACAGAGTATTCTTTAGAAACAGTAATCCACGTTCATCTTCTTGTAGTCACACCATGCTACATAGGCACCAACCACTTATTAGCAAGCGCGGAGATATGAGTGTGATACAGGTGGGGCGATGACGTATGAGGCTTTTATACTAGACGGGTTATTTTATTGAGTGAAGTGTGTTTAATTGAGAGATTTTAACGTTGATTTAAAAGGAGGCGATGTCCTTAGAAAGTTATTTGCTGAAGATGAGCCATTACGGTGCTTTCAAGCTCAGTGGTGCCCTCTTTAGTTGCTAAATTAGCCTTTTACATTTACGTAAACAGTCTGATATCTCAGAACAATTTTATTGCTATCACTGTTTTTTCTGTATTTTCAATCATGTTATCTCTGATAGAGAGTCTATTGAGAAGAGTATCTTGGCAATAGTGCTCAAATCCATTTTTTAATGAGGGACTTTTCAATCATCCATACACCATACAAAGGGAATCTCGCCAAGAACACAAGCACCCCTAGTACTATCTAGCCATCCTATCTGTGCGCTAAGTTTTGCCATACGCAGAGGACACCACTCAAAACCCACTCTCCTAAAAAACAAGGGGAGACGATTATCGTTTTGAGAATTGGAAGCTTTTGCGAGCTTTGGGTTTTCCGTATTTCTTGCGCTCAACAACACGACTATCGCGCGTAAGGAGTCCTTCTTTCTTAAAGAGAGGACGCAGTGCTGGCTCAAAATCAGTTAGAGCACGCGTTGTTCCGTGGCGGACAGCACCAGCCTGGCCAGACAAGCCGCCTCCTTTTACCATACAGAGAATGTCGTATTGGCCAACACGATGAGCAACCACAAAAGGATGCAAAACTATTGACTGCAAAACAGGTCGTGCGAAATATTGCTGAAAAGATCGGCCGTTGATAATAAGGTGACCTTTCCCCGGTCTGATCCAGACGCGAGCTACAGCATTTTTGCGACGTCCTGTTCCGTAAGCACGTCCTTGTGCACCCAATGCCGGCTTTTTTTCTGTAGGTGAAACCATCGGCGTAGGCAATATAATTCCGGCCATAACACCTTTACCAACCTCTTGTGCACCCTCGGGCTTTGAAGACACGATTAACTCCTCTTGCGATTTTTCTCATTCCTCTCAATCATATCGAAAGGAATAGGATTTTGTGCCTGATGCGGATGATTTTCCTGTGCATAGACACACAAATTCGTCAATATTTTCCGTCCTAATGGTCCTTTTGGAAGCATGCGTTCCACCGCTTTGATAAGAACTCGTCCTGGGAAACGCCCGTCAAGCCGTGCTCTCATTGTCTGCTCTTTGATGCCTCCAGGCCATCCGGTATGCCAATAAAACTTCTCGCTCTCACGCTTTTTGCCTGTGAGATGAACGTGCGCCGCGTTAACAACTACAACGCAATCCCCTCCGTCAACATGTGGCGTAAAAGAGGCTAGATGTTTTCCACGCAAACGCGTTGCGATTACAGCCGCAAGTCGCCCTAGAACAAGATCCTTTGCATCAATGAGAATCCACGATTTTCTTATTTCAACTGGCTTTTGCACAAACGTTTTCATCGTAACGCCAAAAATTCTAACAGAAAGAAGAATACAAAGCTTTTACAGCTTTTGCAAGAGAGTACAAGGTATCCAGAATGTACAAAAAAACACCTTAAGAGCTTCCTAAAGCCTCACTCCAAAATCGATTCGTCGGATCTAACATCCGTCTTCATGACAACATTACGTCTTGGTATTGAGCATTTACGTCTTGCGAAGAACACCTTTTGCAAGCCGTTTTTAATATATTACTTTGGAATCTCTTCTTTCAAGCTTTTTAAGATCGATTCTTTAATTAGTTTGCGGAGAGCTTCTGGATCGTGAGTATGGCTTTCTTCTTGCACATCATTAGTGCGTAATACTCCAATAAACCGATTCTCAATATGGTTCTGCTGAAGTTTATGTACGACCATAATAAGCATATCTCTTCGGTTACTTACCAGGATGATAGTCTTTGGTAACCTCGTTGAAGAAGCTGAAATACAGCTCTTCCAGAATTCCAATACTACATAAACCATTGACTCAATGCGCCAAGAATTATCGCCTCCACCTATGCACGTAAAAAGGACGCCACCATTTGTGCAAAACGAACGCTGCAATAGACCAGTCATTTGAACATTTTGAACATATAGCCCCGAACACTGCCATCTAGGGAGTGGAGAAAAAGCAATACCGAGTCTTGCCAATTCCTGTAACATCCAACCCTCTAGTGAGGGAATACTATCGAATGGACCAGTTATAAGAAACGAAAGCCCGTGGCAAGGAACCCCTTGCGCTTGTATCTTCCGAAGAACGTCAGAAGCGTCTTTATCAATGAACGCCTGAGGAAAAGCCGCAACCATAGCCATATTTAGCGTTCTTACCTGATTAACAGTCAGACTACGCGTCTCTTCGCGCCAGATGGATTTGTGCTTCTCCATGCTTTCCGACGTTAACAAAGAAGAATCTGGACATGTTAGAGCATCCTCTATACAAAACCATACAGCAACATCCCCTTCTTTTTTTGCCTCTTCTACGATAGGCAAGATCTCGTTAAGGGTATGAATTATTCTAAAATGATAAGGATCAAAGGTGGCTAAAATATAGACGATGACAAAAGCAACGCTCGCAGCTATTCCATAAAATAGCCACGCTCTATTTTTCTTAGATTGCCTACCGTCAGACTCCATATACAGCTCTTACTTGTTTAAACGCAAAGGAACACCACTTTCTGCAGAACCTTTACAGTAAATTTCCTGAAAGGTCCATGATTCCTTGCGCAAAACTAAAAATCTGCTGCACTTTTTGTCGCGGTCTGGCGCAAACATTGTTCAACCTTTTAGGAACAAGCTAGACTCCAGCAGAGCGCACAAGGCATGACCGAAAATGGCATGTATTTCTTGAATACGCGCGGTTTCTATAGCAGGCGCCCTTAGGCATACATCGCACACATCTATGAAATCCTGCGGCGTTTGAGAACTGGTGACCCCTACGACCTTTACCTTCTGTTGTTGTGCGCATACACATGCTTTCCGAATGTTCCGCGATTGTCCAGAAGTTGTAATGGCTAACAACACATCTCCGGGTCGTCCAAGCGCTTCTATTTGACGAGAAAAAATGTCTTCAAACCTAAAGTCGTTGCCGATAGCTGTCAAAGTCGATGTATCCGTAGATAGAGCGATAGCAGGCAAGGCTTGACGATCTTTCTGAAAACGAACAACAAGTTCTGCTGCCCAATGCTGTGCATCTGCTGCAGATCCTCCATTACCAATCAGTAATAATTTATGACCCTGAGAAAGAGCCGTACGGCATAAACGAACGGCCATTTCAAAACTTTGCAAGAACCCTGTATTGTGGGCAGCTGCTATCAGAGTTTCCGCCTGTTGCAGAAGAATAGACGTCATGTAATTACGCATACGAGGCGCTCTCTTCTAATGTGCCTCCTAGACCATATCCTAGATATTGCTGGAGATCTTTTTGGACAAAAGCGAGCCCTTCATGAGAAAATCCCTCTGCACGTGTCGTCAAGCAATCTTGTGTGTTAGAAGCGCGTAGCAGCCACCATCCATGCGCTGTCATAACGCGCACACCATCGATCGTGACAAAATTTACCCCCTCTTGTTGCAAACGACGGATAACTCGGTCGAGCACAATCTTTTTACGCGCTTCAGTGCACGGAATGTACTGCTCTGGCATTGTGTATAGTGGGGGTAATGTATGCACAAGAGCAGACAAAGGTTCTTTGTGCTGGCTTAGTAAAGACAACAGGCGCAAGCTTGCATACAGACCATCATCAAAACCGTACCACGTATCCGCAAAAAAGAGATGCCCGCTTATCTCTCCAGCAAACAGGGCTCCCGTTTTTTGCAGGCACGTCTTGATAATCGAATGTCCTGTTTTGACCATAACGGGATACCCTCCCCAACGCTTAACTTCATCGAAAAACGTCTGGCTTGTCTTGATATCCGCTATTATGGTGGCATTTGGGTGTCGTGCCAGGACATCTTTCGCAAAAAGCATAAGCAGATGATCGGTCGACACACTATTTCCGCATTCATCAACAACACCTAAGCGATCCCCATCGCCATCAAAAGCGATTCCTATCGAGCATTTCTCTTGACGCACAAGCGAACACATTTCTTGTAAATGCTCAGGGCAAGAGGGATCTGGTGGATGCGCAGGAAAGTGTCCATCAACTTGAGCGTTGATCACTAAAGAGAAACACGGAAAACGTTCTATTAAATCTTGTAAAATAGGACCAACTGCGCCATTCCCAGTATCCCAGACAATACGAAGTTCAGGAGAAAAGCTCATATCCTCTAAAAGGCGTGCTATATAAGCTGCTTTTGGAGCGTACTGCACGACTCTTCCTTTTCCGTTGGTGAAATTTCCTGCTGCTGCAATATCGCCAATAGTAAGAATCTCTTGCCCGAAAAGGGCCGAGGATCCGCGCATCATTTTAAACCCATTATAGTTCGCAGGATTGTGAGAACCCGTTACCATAACGCCTCCTGCGCAAGCCTGATCGATAACGGTGTAGTATAAAAGTGGTGTTGACGAGAGCCCGATAGACCACACTGTGCATCCTGATTCTTGTAAACCGCAGATCAAGGCTGCTTCTAGCATCGGAGAAGATAATCGGCCATCTCGACCCACGGCAACAGGGCGAGCTCTAGGCTGTAAAAACGTTGCTAAGGCGCGCCCAACATAATACGCATCTGTTTCGGTCAAGGTCTCACCAACAACGCCGCGAATGTCGTAAGCTCGTAAAAGAGAGGGGCAAAAACGGTAAGGGCCAGTTGGCATAGGAAGGACATCCTTTCTCTGGAAAATCCTAGGAAAGTCTCGACACAGAATCAAGGAGTGCCACTGAATTACGTCAAATACAATCAATCATCGTCTGTATCAAAAATTCCACAAGCCTCTGTGTGATTTTTCGATCCAAAGAAAGAGGAGCACACCGAGATATCCTTTCTTAACCAGCTATTTTAGACTTTCTACAAAAGCTTTTTAGGCACAAATGCCATTTTTAAAGCTCTTTTCGATGCACAAGAGTTAGCGTAGAGTAGTTCTTAGAATCATAAAAGGGGACGGCGTGTTTTTCTCAAAATTACGAGGAATCCTTTCCTCTGATATGGCTATAGATTTAGGTACAGCAAATACGCTGGTCTATATCAGGAACAAGGGGGTTGTTCTTAACGAGCCTTCTGTCGTTGCGATTTCTGAAGAAAAAGGCCGTCGCCAAGTTCTTGCGGTTGGAGAAGAAGCCAAGCAAATGGTGGGGAGAACTCCGGGAAATATTCAAGCTATTCGCCCTTTGCGTGACGGTGTTATTGCTGATTTTGACGTTGCGGAAGAAATGATAAAATATTTCATTCGCAAAGTGCACAACAGGCGCACTTTCGCTAACCCTCAGATTGTTATTTGTGTTCCTTATGGTTCAACAGCTGTTGAACGTCGCGCGATTCAAGAAGCAGCAGAAAGCGCGGGAGCTCGTCGCGTTTTTTTAATTGAAGAGCCGATGGCAGCTGCTATTGGTGCCGGTCTGCCCGTGACGAGTCCCATGGGCTCTATGATTATTGATATCGGTGGCGGTACAACAGAAGTTGCAGTTTTATCTTTAGGGGGAATCGTGTTCGCGCGCTCTGTTCGCGTTGGTGGCGATAAGCTAGACGACGCTATCGTCAATTATATTCGTAGACAGGAAAATTTGTTGATCGGAGAGACAACAGCGGAACGCATTAAGAAAGAGATAGGAGCTGCTCTTCCACCAGAGGATGGAGAGGGACAAAAACTCCGTATTAAAGGTCGAGATCTGGGAGCAGGTGTTCCTAAAGAGATCGAAATTTCCGAGAAGAAAATAGCGGATAGTTTAGCAGAACCTCTGGCCTCTATTGTTGAGTCTGTGAAAATAGCTCTTGAATCCACGGCCCCCGAACTTGCCGCAGATATTGTTGATAATGGAATCGTATTAACCGGAGGGGGAGCTTTGCTAAAGCGCTTAGATGTTCTGCTGAAAAACGTAACAGGGTTGCCGATATCCGTTGCAGAAGATCCTCTTTTATGTGTGGCGCTCGGAACAGGGCGTGCTTTAGATTCTATTGATATCATGAAAGAGGCGCTATTAAAGGCGTATTAAACGGTGGGTATGACCGCGCCCTCTAAAACCGTTCCGCGTTCGACAATCCTTTATAAGCGAAAACAAGCATTGCTAAAATTATTCTTAGGATGCGTAGGAATTGGCCTGCTTCGTTTGCCCTGTGCAGAATTTTACATACAACAAGGGCGGCTTTTCGTGACAGAAATGAAAGTTATCTGTTTAAAAGCGCAGCGTATTTATCTTCCTCTAACGAACCTAAGACGCTCTAGTTCAGAAGAGCAAGAAAAAACCATTGAAGAGTTGCATAAGAAACTGATCACAGCACACTTGCAGATACAACAGGTACATGCGTTGCAACAAGAAAATACCGAGTTGCGGAATCTGCTTTCTCTCCGTGTCCCACAAGGGTTTAAGCTCATAGGGGCACATGTTCTATGCCAAACAAATACATGTACGCATATGCTTTTATTGGATGTCGGTACAGACAAAGGTGTTTGCCTAAACGCTGCGGTCGTTGTACGTGATGGTCTTGTTGGAAGTATTACTCAAGTTGGGCGAACATGGAGTCGCGTCTTGCTTATAACTGATGGTGCTTCTCGCATCCCCGTTTCTTTTCATCCATCTGGAGAGTATGCTGTACTTGTTGGTAGCTTGTCGCCCCATCTCGGGATAGATCTTCTACGCAATAGACGGATGGATACTGAACAAACAGCATTTACCTCTGAAAGTGGCGCATGCTTCCCAAAAGGAATTCTCGTTGGATCGTTGGATCCAACAGACTCTGCAGAATATGTTGTTCCAGCAGCAACGACATGCAACTTAACTTTTGTGTGCGTCTTAATCCCTCTCTCTCAAGAAGAAAAGCCTCATGGCAACTCTTAAACATAAACACACATTTGTTGGTCTTCTTGGAATAGTGACCCCTTTAGGGTTCTTACCGATTTTGCCGAATAGACTTTATCTTATGTGGTTTTTTATGTTCCAAGGTCTGTTGATGTTCCCTGAACCTTCTTATTTGGGTTTGTGGATAGAATGCTTATGCTTCGATTTCTTCTATGACATTCCTATTGGCACGAGTTTCTTGTCTTTCTCTATGATTTGTTTAAGTGTTGAGATTTCGCGCAAACATTTGCCGAGTGCGCCTTTCGTCCTTTTGTGGGGAGTTACAACTATTGTCGCTGTTGGCTTGGATATTCTCTTGTTTCAATCGGTTACTTTGCAGACGCTGATGCAGAAAAGGTCGTGGGTAGAGTTGGGGTGGATGATCGGGGGCTATCCCCTTGTTGTCTGCGGAATCAAGATGTTCTGTCGAAAGCAAGTGTCTGCCGCCTTTCAATACAACCTCTTTGAGTGATCTAAGACTCAAGAGACACCTAATAGACCTTCTGTGAAAGTAGGCAAGAGGATCGAAATGTGGAAGAAAGGAAAAGTTTATCTCATTCAACGGCAGCTATCCGCATTTATCTGAGAACTTAAGATTCGCTTCTTCCAATCTTATACTCTCCTTATTTTCCTTTTGCAGAAGGTTTAATGAATGAAACGCTTGCTCAAAACAAGAGAGGATTTTATGATTTTTGCTGATAGTTGGATCCTAATCGTAAGCGAGAGCTAAGGAGAAGAATCATGAGCGTAGACCTTTTTGTGCGCGCAGGCGTAGCGCTAGCGGTTATTGTTTTGTTTTTGATAGTTTGCGTCGGACTTGTGCGTTTTCTCCAGAAGCAACGCAACAAAGAAGGGCGTGGCCGCTATCTTAGGGTTGTTGAGACCTTGGCCCTTGATCCGAAGCGTCGCCTTGTTCTTGTGCAGTGCGGCGCACGCCTATATCTGCTGCTACTTGGAGCAACAGACGTTGTTGTTGATCAGGTAGACAAGAGCGCCACCACAAGAGCGCAGGAAAATTCGCATAATGCAGAACCTCATCTTTAGACAGTTTCAGCGCAAAGTTTTCTGTACGAAACGGTTCTTAATAGTATTCTTGCTATTATTTATATGCCCTGTTTTCGTTGTGAAAGCTCAAGAAATTAGCGTTAATCTTGGTCAGAGCGGCGGGCAAACAACAGCGCGCCTCCTTAATATGCTATTCGTTATCGCTGTTGTTAGTTTGGCTCCGGCTATTCTGGTGATGACCACGTCGTTTACGCGTATTACCGTTGTTTTGTCTTTCCTAAGAAGCGCTCTTGGGTTGCAACAAACGCCTCCCAATATCGTTCTTATCAGTTTAGCGTTGTTTTTAACAGGCGCCATTATGGCACCAACTATTGAAAAAGCTTACGTAGAAGGGGTTGCACCCCTTTCCCAAGAAAAAATTTCTGAAGATGTAGCATGGGAAAAAATCAGTCACCCATTTCGCGACTTTATGCTTTCGCAAGTACGTGAAGAAGACCTCCGGCTTTTTGTGGATTTTGCCAAGGAACACCCAGACTCTGCAGAAAATATTTCTCTTCGAGTGCTTATTCCGTCTTTTATCATTAGCGAGTTGCGTCGTGCTTTTGAAATCGGATTCCTTATTTTTTTGCCTTTTTTGGTGATTGATCTGGTTGTATCCGCCATACTCATGTCCATGGGCATGATGATGTTACCTCCGGTGATAGTGTCGCTTCCATTCAAATTGATATTTTTTGTACTTATAGATGGTTGGAAGCTTGTCGCAGAAAGTCTAGTACGCAGTTTTCAGTAAGACCTCTGCAGAAGGAAAGAGGAATAGGATGAGAAGATAGAACGATACTGAATGAGGCTACCACCCATCTGTTTTCTTAAAGGACGTGGTTCCTCCTTTCCTTAATCAAAGCGTGCTATAAATACAACCCACCAATTTCTCTGCTTTACTTTTGCGCTTTCACTCTCTTACTTCCTTTTGCAGAGGAGCTATTTTATATGATGGTTTTTATCCTAGGATCAGGGGAGTGAATCGTATTTTGCAAGCTCAATCTTCGCACGTAGTGTGATATCTTCTAAAAGGTCATACAGTGCGGGATCTTTTACAGGAGCTTTTTGTTGATTAACTGCCGCGAGCAAATGTTGAAGTTGTGCGCGTGTCAGTTTTCCCTCCAAAAGGGAAAGCTGCAACTCTTGTAATAAATGAAGCGTTAACTCTCCATTTTTAAAAGCTGCCAGCTCTTGTAGAGTTTGATCCTCCTCTTGCAAGCATAATAATGCTTCCATTCCGTTTGTTGGAGCCATCTCCTCCGTTTCGGAAGAGGGCTGGGCGCTTAGATTGTCTGAGAAAGCGCTATTCTTGCTTCGTCTCGAAGCGCGCGCATTTTTTGCATATGTTACACGCCGGAGAGCTGCAGGAGGATCAATTTTCACTACGATTCTCTACAAATTGCTTAAGAGAAGCATATCGCGCAATACCTCTTAAAATCAACAGAACTTTAACGAACGCTTCGTATCCTGCTCGCAACGATAAAGGGTAAAAAGGTAATTCCAGGATGCAATGCCATTGGAAATCCCTGCTCATATGTGGCGCTTTCTGGTATGCTCCATTATCGGCTATCGCACTAACAGCACAGCCAACGCCTAGTGCGGGAGGGACTTCAGCAGCTCTCACACCAACGACTCAGATAGCCCCCAGTACAGGGAGTGCTTCAGCAGCAACTGTGTCCGCTTTCCAGCCCGCACCAAGTACAAAAGATTCTCTGATGGGATCGACGTCTCGGGCGGCACTTGATGGAAGAGATCCTTCTGCCTCCGCACTAACAGCACAGCCAACGCCTAGTGCGGGAGGGACTTCAGCAGCGCTCACACCAACGACTCAGATAGCCCCCAGTACAGGGAGTGCTTCAGCAGCAACTGTGTCCGCTTTTCAGCCCACACCAAGTACAAGAGATTCTCTGATGGGATCGACGTCTCGGACGGCACTTGATGGAAGAGGCTTTTCAACTCCTATGCCGGTTCCTCAGGCAATATTCAATAGAGAGAAAACTCCAACACATAGCGCACCAATAATTCTCGAAACACGTATCAAAGATGTCGCGACATTTGAGGGGGTACGTGACAACCAGCTTGTGGGATATGGGCTTGTTGTTGGTCTTCAAGGAACGGGAGATGACTCCAATAAATCTCCTCTTAAAGAAAGCCTCGCCAGTATGCTTGAGAGACTTGGAGTAAAAGTCGATTCTCGGGTGGCATCTGGATTAAAGGTGAAGAACACAGCTGTCGTCATGGTAACAGCAACGCTGCCTCCGTTTGCGCGGCATGGCGCCCGTATCGATGTAACCGTTTCCGCCATGGGTAACGCGAAAAGTTTGTTGGGAGGCGTGCTTCTGCCTACTCCTTTAATGGGGGCTGATGGAGAGACATATGTATTAGCACAGGGATCTGTTGCCGTAGGGGGCTATTTTTTTGGAGGAAACGCCAAACGGCAGCAAATGCAGACCGTTATTAAGGGGGTTCCCACTAATGGACGTATCTCCAACGGAGGTATTGTCGAGAAGGAAATTCCCTTTGAATTGGCGCACCAGAATTCTTTGCGCATTATGTTAAGAAATCCTGACTTTACCACAGCAAAACGCATCAGCGATACAATTAATAAAAGTGAAAAAAAATCCGTGGCACATGCTGTTGATCCAGGAACCATTGTTCTTGATATAAAGAGTCAAAGAAACAATATTGTTACTTTTCTTACAAGAATAGAACAACTCACTGTAAGGCCAGATCAACAAGCTCGCATTGTCTTTGATGACAGAGATGGGGTTATTGTTATCAACGAAAATGTGCGTATTGCCCCCGTTGCTGTGGCGCATGGCAGCCTTACTATTAAAATTACAGAGCAAAACACATCATCGTCGAGTTACGGCAGATCTTCGTATGGAGGATATGGAGGTGGATACGGAAGCGGATATGGAGGGTGGTCTCAACCTCCTTACAATAACAACAATAAGAATACTTTTGTCTTTGGAGGCGCTGGTAGTGGGGCACCAAGCAGTCCGCCCAGTGTCGGTGCAAATCCAGGAGCTAATGCAGGGGGCACTCAGACTCCGTCTCTTACCAACAGGTTGACACAAACTCCACAGACATTAGCGGGCACATCTCCTTGGAGTAAACCTAGCTGGAGCGGTGGAACTACATCTGTTTCTAATCCCGTTGTGCGCAACACATCAATAGAGGTGACGCAAGATGATGGTCCATTAAATATTTTAGCGCAAGAAGAGCAGCTTGGCATTCTTCAGCCAAGCGCAACTCTACAGGATCTAGTAAAAGCTATGAATGCACTGGGATGTGGCCCACGCGATCTTATCATTATTCTTCAGGCGATTAAGCAAGCAGGAGCACTGCAAGCGCAATTAGAGGCAATGTAAATGACGACAACAGCCAGAACACCAACCATTTTAGGTAATGCTCTTTTGCTGCACCAAGCAGCGCCTTTTCAGAAACTTACAAAGGGTAAACGCGATGCCCTTTCCAATTTTGTTTTAGAGGAAAGCGTTGCTTTTCAGGCAAAACAAGCAAGCGGCCTGAGAAAAGGGGAAGATTTATCAGCAGAACGCAAAAATACGGAAAACTTTTCACCTTACGCCGCTATATCTTCGCAAGATGTAGATAAAGCCGCTGTAGAATTAGCGAGTTTCTGTTTCGGAGCGCTCCTTAATTCTATGTTTTCTTCTTTAGAAGAGGAAGGAGGTGCCAGCGGAGCAATGTGGCGCTCTATGTTAGTCGAACAATATGGCAAGTTTATTGCAACATCTCCTGTGGGGAGAGATCTTTATCGAGCAATAAAAGAGGAGATCTCGGCACTACAGAAAGATGCCACAAATGGGGACAGCAGAATCGATAACACTCACACAAATGATCGATTTAACGGCTAAATTTCTTGATTTTGTCGAGAAAGAGAACGCACTTTTAAATATTCTTCAAATACGATCAGTGCAAAATCTTCGTACCTCTAAAGAGACATACTTGTCTGACTATACACGCCTTTCCGTTTTGTTGCAGAAAGAACAGAAATCTCAGACTCTTGACCCAGAGAAATGGAATAGACTCCGTCGCCTTAATCGTCTGTTTTCTGAAGCAGTGCAAGAGAATTATCGTCTATTTGCAGCGCTTGAGCATACTAGCCGACATCTTCTGGAGGCCACCCATCAAGAACTGGCACTTTTGGAAATAGGTACAACACTGACGCGAAAACCCTCAAAGCGACTGCAGAGACCATCTCCAGTTAACTCAAACTGAATTAGCCACTCTCATTAACGCCTATTAAAGGGGTGCTTGCATCGCTAAAGTAATAATAGCAGTGCGAGCGATCTGGTCAGCTCGTTCGTTTTCTGGGTGTCCTGCATGCCCTTCGACCCAGGACCAAGTGACATGACGTGTTGTGCGCAGAGCATCTAGCTCAACCCATAAATCCTTGTTCTTAACGGGCGTTTTTGCAGATGTCATCCAATTCCGCGTTTTCCAAGAATCAAGCCATAGCGTAACGCCTTTCTGCAAATAGGTGCTATCGGTAAAAATTTGCGCTTCTGCACCGGGTTCCAACACTTTTAACGCTTCTATAGCAGCTTTTAATTCCATGCGATTATTGGTTGTGTCTGGTTCTGCCCCAGAAATATCTCGCTGAGTTGCCTCAGAGCAAATAATGGCAGCCCACCCACCTGGTCCGGGATTTCCGCTGCACGCACCATCTGTAAAGATCTTAAATTTTGACTTATGAGACATCTTTCCGTTTCTCCGCAGAAATAGCTTTGATTCTTGCAAAAGATATGTTACTTTAGTGCATGTTACCACTAGTTTATAAGAATAACTGTGGAACATGGGGTGAGGTGCCTATTATAGGGCCTCTATATTTAGAGTCTGCTTAAAGAAAGGGGCGAATATGTCTAGAATTATCGGTATTGATCTTGGCACAACAAACTCTTGTATCGCTGTTATGGATGGGCGCGATCCGCGAGTTGTTGAAAATGCAGAAGGGGCACGTACGACTCCTTCGATGGTTGCTTTTCAGAAATCTGGGGAACGCCTTATCGGGCAAGCCGCGAAACGTCAAGCGGTAACAAATCCTGAGAATACATTTTACGCCATTAAGCGCCTTATTGGACGTCGTCATGACGATCCAATGCTGAAAAAATATCAAACGCCTTACAAAATTGTAAAAGCTAAGAATGGTGACGCCTATGTTGACGCTTGTGGAACGGATTACAGTCCAAGCCAGATTAGCGCCTTTATTCTGCAAAAAATGAAAGAAACGGCAGAGCATTTTTTGGGAGAAAAAGTAACGCAAGCTGTCATCACGGTACCCGCCTATTTTAATGATGCCCAACGACAAGCCACACGCGACGCAGGACAGATTGCCGGCCTTGAGGTTCTGCGTATTATTAACGAGCCAACAGCGGCGGCTCTTGCGTATGGATTAGACAAAAAGGGAAGCGGCATCATTGCTGTTTATGACCTAGGAGGCGGTACGTTTGATGTCTCAATTCTAGAGATTGGTGATGGTGTTTTCGAGGTAAAAGCTACAAACGGCGACACATTCCTTGGAGGAGAAGATTTCGACAAAAGATTGATCGATTTTCTCGCGGATGAGTTTAAACGTGATGCTGGCATCGATTTGCGACAGGATAGACTTGCTTTGCAACGTCTTAAAGAAGCTGCTGAGAAAGCAAAAATAGAGCTTTCCTCGGCACTTGAGACGGAAGTTAATCTTCCCTTTATCACAGCGGACGCTAGTGGGCCAAAACATTTAGCTGTAAAAATCACACGCGCAAAATTCGAGACGCTTGTTGAAGATTTGATTCAACGCACAATTGAACCCTGTAAAAAGGCGCTGAACGATGCTGGAATTGGCGTAAAAGACGTTTCGGAAATCGTCTTAGTTGGTGGTATGACACGTATGCCGCGCGTGATCGATGCGGTAAAATCTTTCTTCGGACGTGACCCGCATCGAGGTGTCAATCCAGACGAAGTTGTTGCTGTCGGAGCTGCCATTCAAGGAGGTGTTCTTAGAGGCGATGTGAAAGATGTTCTTTTGTTGGACGTAACACCCTTGTCTTTAGGAATTGAAACCTTAGGAGGGGTGTTTACGCGCCTTATCGATCGCAACACAACAATTCCAACCAAAAAAAGTCAGGTTTTTTCGACTGCAGAAGACAATCAAACCGCCGTGACTATTCGCGTGTTTCAAGGAGAGCGCGAGATGGCAGCAGACAACAAGCTACTTGGTCAATTTAATCTTGAGGAGATTCCTCCAGCACCGCGTGGAATGCCTCAAATCGAAGTGGCATTTGATATAGACGCAAATGGTATCGTGCATGTGGCCGCTAAAGATAAAGCAACGAACAAAGAGCAGACGATCCGTATTCAACCTTCTGGAGGACTCTCTAAAGAAGATATCGAACAGATGGTTAAAGAGGCAGAAACCCATGCAGAAGAGGATCATAAACGACGAGAGCTTGTTGAAGTGCGCAACCAAGCGGATCAGCTGGTACATTCAACAGAGCAAGCTCTTTCTAAGCATGGCGATAAGATATCCGCAGACGAAAAATCCGCCATTGAGACAGCTATGGCGGATCTAAAAACAGCAGTAACATCGGAAGATAAAGATTTGATTAAAGAAAAGGTAGAGGCCCTCTCTTCCGCATCCATGAAACTTGGAGAGGCGGTCTATAAAGCGACGCAAGAGGAGACTGCTGCCTCACAAACTTCTTCCTCTGATGCAGCCTCCTCCTCGGAGCCCAAATCGGCTGATGTTGTTGATGCTTCTTTTGAGGAAGTCAAAGAGGTGAATGAATAAGAGGTCAGGTCTTTGGAGGCGGTTAAAAAGATGGGAGCGTAGAGAAGACCGATCATTTATGAAGGATATAGAGCGAGTAGTACGCGTATTTTAGTTACTCTTCTGCATGCTCTTCGGCAGGGAAAAGCTAAGAAAGGGGTTGCTAGCTTGTGCGTTGGTGGAGGAGAAGCCGTAGCTCTTGCTGTTGAACTATGTGAT
>JAITIJ010000035.1 GCA_031279495.1 Holosporales bacterium
TGTCTGTTCCCTTTTACTTTGGTGGTACAAACATTCTTATTGTCGTAAGTGTTACGATTGAGACAGTCTCACAAGTATATACTCACTTGCTGGCGCATCAATATCAAGGGGTACTTCGAAAAGCACGCAACAAAGGAAGGATAAAGTGATGCCTCTTATGATTCTTCTTCTCTTTGGTGGGCCTGGTTCAGGCAAAGGGACGCAGGCGCAGTATTTAGCAAAAGAGTTTGGCTTCACGCATATCTCAACAGGAGAATTATTGCGCAAGGAAGTGGCCGCTAATACGGCGCTTGGACAAAAAATTGCGACAATTATTAAATCTGGTGGTTTAGTTCCGGATGAGATTGTTTCTCAAATTGTTCAGGAAAACCTTCCGCAGCTCTTAAAAAAAGGAAGCGTTATTCTGGATGGCTATCCGCGAACAGTTGGACAGGTAAGAGCCCTTGATGCTTTGTGCAAAGGCTTGCCGGACGTAAAAATTCATGTTATCTATTTCCAAGCAGACGCCCAGACCTTGAAAGACCGCCTTCTGCGACGTGTGGCGTGCGAGGCCTGTGGTACGGGAGGAGCGCTTGATGCAAAAGGGAGTTTCGTGTGTTCTTTCTGTGGCAGTAAGAAGTTTGTACGACGTCAAGATGACAACGAACAAGCGATTTTGATGCGTTTGGAACAATATGAAAGTGACACGGCTCCAGTTCTTGATGTGTACCTAAAGCGCAGGAATGTTGTGAAAATCGATGCGGCACCTGACGAGAAGGTAGTGCAGCGTAATGTAAAAGAAGTTGTGGAACGTTTTAAATCCGAAACATAAAAGGACACAATGGCGCGTATAGCAGGTGTAAATTTGCCGGATAAAAAGCGGGTTGATATTGCCTTGCGGTATCTTTATGGGGTTGGCCCGACATTAGCGAAGAAAATCTGTCTTGGTTTGGGAATTCCTGAGTCTCGGCGTGTTTTCGAACTTACAGAAGACGAGCTTCTCAGGATTCGTGAGGCTCTTGATAAAGGAAATTTTCAAATCGAAGGAGATTTGCGGCGCGTGGTCGCTATGAATATCAAGCGATTGATGGATCTTGGGTGTTATCGCGGCTTGCGTCATCGCAAGCGCTTGCCGGTACGCGGTCAGCGGACACACACGAACGCACGTACGCGTAGAGGTCGTGCTATTGCTATCGCAGGGAAAAAGAAAGCGACAAAGTAGGGGATTTATGGCGTACAAAGCAGCGCACACGAAAAAAAAAGATAAGCGTTTGATCGTTGCTGGTATGGCGCGTATTAATGCGACCTTCAACAATACGATTATTACAATTACAGATATGCAAGGGAATACGCTCGCTTGGTCTACGGCTGGAAGCTCGGGTTTTAAGGGGGCCCGCAAATCAACACCTTACGCAGCGCAGCTGGCGGCTGAGCAAGTGGGCTCGAAAGCTATAGAATTCGGTATGAAGACGCTGGATGTTGAGATTAAGGGCCCAGGTGCTGGGCGTGAATCTGCCTTGCGGAGTTTGCAAGCAGCGGGATTCGTCATCAACTCTATCCGTGATGTGACGCCTATTCCTCATAATGGTTGTCGGCCTCCTAAGCGGCGGCGGGTTTAAGAAATTTGCTTTAAAAGGAATTATTCTGTGATTCGTAAGCAGTGGCAAGATTTAATAAAGCCGTACAGACTCCAAGTAGAAGCCCAAGGAGAACGTCGGCGCGTGGCGACGATTGTTGCCGAACCGCTTGAGCGTGGTTTTGGTGTAACGCTTGGCAATTCTTTGCGCCGTATTCTTTTATCTTCGTTAACTGGCGCGGCAGTAACTTCGATCAAAATTGATGGTGTTTTGCACGAATTCTCTGTACTGCCAGGCGTTCTTGAGGATGTCACAGATATTGTTCTCAATATTAAAGAGCTTGTTCTGACGTCTTCGACAGCTGGTGTGCAGCATATTTCCGTTTCTGCCGTAGGGCCGTGTGAAGTTCGGGCGAGTATGATTGAGACGAGAGGTGTTGTAACTGTTCTCGATCCAGATCACCTTATTTGCACTTTAGATGCGGGCGCGAAATTCGCAATGGAGATGACAATTGAAACGGGCCGCGGATATGTTCCAGCAGAAAGAAATCGTGCTGAGGATACGCCTATAGGAACGCTTCCTGTCGACTCTATTTTCAGTCCTGTGCGCAAAGTATCTTATAAGGTGGACAATACGCGCGTAGGGAACGCGACAGACTATGATAAGTTAACACTTTCTGTCGAAACGAATGGCGCTATTTCTCCAGAAGACGCAGTTGCGGTTGCTGCACGCATCCTACAGGATCAACTACAGCAATTTGTCGGCTGTAATCTCGATGAACCTGCGCCACTTGTAGATGATAAATTGGATAATTTATTGCCGTGTGATCCGAATTTGTTGCGTCGTATTGAGGAGCTGGAATTTTCTGTTCGTGTGATTAATTGCCTAAAAGGTGAAAACATTGTTTATGTGGGGGACCTCGTGCAATGCAGTGAGAACAAAATGTTGCGCACACCGAATTTTGGGCGAAAATCTCTAAATGAAATCAAGGAAGTGCTTGCACAGATGGAACTTACTTTGGGGATGAAGATACCGGGTTGGCCCCCTGAGAATATTGATGAACTTTCGCGGCGCCTACACGAGAGCTTTAACTAGAACAAGAGGCACGTAATGCGGCACGGCATAAAGGGTAAACGGTTCGGGCGATCTTCTGATCAGCGGGAAGCGCTGCTGTCGGGGCTTGCGAAAGCTTTGTTTGCTCACGAGCAGATTGTAACAACGCTTGCTAAAGCAAAGGATCTGCGTTCTTATGCGGAGAAACTGATCACCTACGGGAAAAAAGGCGGGCTAGCCCGTCGCCGTGCTCTCTTTTCCGTTTTGCGTGATGATGTCTTAGCAGGAAAGGTTATGAGTGTCTTGACGGATCGCTATAAAACGCGTGCTGGAGGATATACACGCGTTCTGAAATGCGGTTTTCGGCAAGGGGATCGTGCTCCTATGGCTGTTATCGAGCTTGTTGATCGGGACACATCTTTGAAGATGACTGTTTCTTCTCACTCTAAAGAATCGACAGATGCGCCTGCTGCCGCTGCGACGCCAGCGAGAGTTTAGAAAATTTGTGCTGAAAACTGGAATAACAAGCCTTTCTGAGTTGCGTCGCAAGGGGTTCTCTTCTCGGTGGGGGCGTTCGAAGTTGGTCTTTGTCTCTACCCTGAGGTTGCTAATGGGTCTGATGAGTTTCCGACATTCTCATTGTTGCGAGGAAAGTAGGATGCTTCTAAAGGGGCTAATTGACCTAGAGTCTCTTCGCGGTAAAAGTGGTCCACTACGTTCTGACTTGTCCCGAAGAGCATCGATTTCTTTGTATCCCTTGATTATCAACGAACCTGATGCCGATTGTCTTGCTGAACGCGTTTTACTCCATTTCATGGACAATCGCGGTGCTTTTAAACGGACTTATACAGCACGCTTTGATGCTTTTGATGAAGAAGTAGAAGAATTTCTTGAGAAGCATTTCTTGAGAAGCATTTCTCCGCGCAATATCCTTTAGTGATTCAAGATGTTGGTGTGAGCGATGGGCGCACAGCCTGTGATTTCTTCGGGCGACTTCGATCGTTGTTTCCAAATGTTGCCTATTTTGCTTCGGATTATGGCGCTCTCGTGAAAGTCATAAGTAATGAACAATGCTGTTTGGTTTTAAATGCGACAAATAAACTTTTGGAGCTAACTTTCCGCTCTTTCGTGTTTCACTTGCCAGAACGCTGGGAATTGCTCGCTTGCTTTTTATATCCTCTCAACATTCTTATCCGTTGGTACGCTCTACACTTTCCCGCTAAGCGCCTTTTAAAGAATTACCACACAGGCAAACTATCTACCCACCCCCAAGAGATCTTACTTTTTTGTCCAAAGGCGTTGCGTTTAGCTTCTGAAGATAAGCGCTTTACTTTAGAAGAACAGAGTGTTCTGCATCCGCTTAAGCGCTCAAGTCATGTTATTCGGGCTATGAACCTGCTTAACCCGTCTTATTTTACGAAAGAAGAGTTTTTACGCGTTCTACGGCACATGCATACGGCTCTTTTTGACGACGGTTTTCTAATCACAGGATCCAATCAAGACGCAGGAACGCCCGTTCACGGAGGAATTTATCACAAATCTTCCTCTGGTTTTGAAGAAATACACCGATTTGGAAACGGCTCTCCTATTGCCGCAACAATTGCTCTTTTTAAACCGTAGAATTGCGTAATGTGTAAGTGATATTCTTACACATATGTAGTTTCTCTCTTCACAAAAACCATGATAAATGGAAGTAACCGTTGTTTTTTCCTTTACCAACCAGCGCTAGTTTGTTGCAGATTTAATGGGCTATTCTTTTCCATTTGTTTTGGAAAGTGAATAATTTCACCATCAATATAACAATATTTTTCTACAAAATTTGAAAGCAACAAAAAATTAACGAATGTTTGTTACCGTTTTTAAAGCCGGGAGCTACCAGGGCTTCGGCCCTGTCAAATGAAACGGTGAGCAAAACGATAATGCATGATCCTGTAGTAATTACATGTGGAAAGCGTTCTCCGTTGGGAAGTTTGCAAGGTTCCTTGTCTTCTTTGTCTGCTGTGGATATCGGTGCGCAGGTTGTAAGGGGATGCCTTACACATCTTCCTAAAGAGGCAGTTGTAGACGAAGTTCTTATGGGATGCGTTCTTCCAGCCGGTCTTGGTCAGGCGCCTGCACGTCAGGTTGCTTTAGGTGCCGGTCTTCCTGTTTCCACATTTGCAACAACTCTTAACAAAATATGTGGTTCTGGTCTGCAGGCGGTCATCTTTGCTTGTAATGCTATCTTGGCGGGATCCAACAAGATCGTGGTTGCGGGTGGCATGGAAAGCATGAGCAACGCGCCGCATCTTCTTTTAAAATCGCGCACCGGGTATCGCTTCGGACACGCAGAGCTTGTCGATCATACGTTAATGGATGGCTTAGAGGATCCGTATCACAATCGTCGGTTAATGGGCGAGTTTGCCGAAGATGTTGCACAAGAATATGGCTTTTCGCGTAAAGCACAAGATGCTTATGCTCTGCAATCCTTTGCGCGTGCACAGCATGCAATAGAATCTGGCGCGTTTTTTGACGAAATCCTTCCTATAAAATGGGAGCACAAGAAAAAACCCATATCCTACGTGCAAGACGAGATTCCTTATAAATCTGATTTGGGGCGCATTCCGACACTTCGTCCTTCTTTCCGCCCTGATGGAACGATAACAGCTGCTTCTGCAAGCGCAATTGCTGATGGAGCAGCAGCTTGTGTTTTGATGAGAGAGAGCACGGCACGTGCACTAGGAGTAAAACCTCTTGTTCGCATTGCAGCGCATGCTGGGTTTGCTCAAGAGCCGCGTTATTTCATTACCGCACCTATAGGTGCCATGCGCACTGTATTGAAGCGTGCTGGATGGGGTGTAAATGATGTTGATCTTTTCGAATTAAATGAAGCGTTTGCTGTTGTCGTGATGGCCGCCACTCAAGATCTGAACCTGGATCCAGAGAAAATCAACATTAATGGAGGCGCCTGCGCTCTTGGTCATCCTTTGGGGGCGAGTGGTACGCGTATTTTAGTTACTCTTCTGCATGCTCTTCGGCAGGGAAAAGCTAAGAAAGGGGTTGCTAGCTTGTGCGTTGGTGGAGGAGAAGCCGTAGCTCTTGCTGTTGAACTATGTGAT
>JAITIJ010000063.1 GCA_031279495.1 Holosporales bacterium
CTCTGGCCAACCGCCAAAGAGATCTCATTCTGATAGCTCTATACGGGAGAAATTGGGTAAAATGCCTTAAAACTAGCGTCAATTGCTCATAAACCAAGCCGCAGACTAAGGAGGGGTACTACCTCCCCTCCTTCTTCCGTCGAATCTGATATATTTCCTACATGGGTGCTGTATCCAGCTTTTTACCGATTAGGATAGGACAACATGTCGTATCGCCCGTTTTCCTGGCCCCTATGGCTGGGATTACAGATGCTCCTTTTCGAGAAACGGTCAGAGATTTCGGTACTATTCCTGCAATCGCGGAAATGGTTGCTTCAGAAGCATGTATTCGAAAGAATCCGAAGACGCTCCACATGCTGAATTTTTACAAAGGAGAATCGCCTAAAATTGTGCAACTAGTCGGATGCATTCCAGAACGCATGGCGGAAGCGGCGAAAATCAGCGCCGATCGGGGCGCGGACATCCTTAACGTCAACATGGGATGTCCTGCGAGAAAAATTGTTCACAAAGAAGCAGGCGCCGCGCTTATGCGAGACAAACGTCTTGCCGAGAAAATTCTGCGAGCGGTTGTGCGCGCGACATCTCTTCCGGTTACGGTAAAAATGCGCCTAGGATGGGATGCGCAACAAAAAAATGCTTCAGAGATTGCGTACATAGCAGAGCAAACGGGTGTTGCTCTTATTATGGTTCATGGTCGCACGCGCGCACAGTTTTATGCAGGAGTTGCTGATTGGAACGCTGTCGGAGAGATCAAAAGATCCGTTTGCCTCCCCGTCCTTGTAAACGGAGATATCAAAGACACAGACACTGCTATCGCTGCGCTTAACGCTTCTAAAGCAGATGGTCTTATGATCGGTCGCGCGGCTTTGGGAGCTCCTTGGATACCAAGTCAGGTGGCCTGTTCCTTGAAAACAGGAATGCCTTCAGCACCATTGCCTCTTATAAAACGTCAACATACAGCTATCAGACACTTAGATCGTATGCTAGAGTTTTATGGTGAGGAGAAAGTTCTCTTCCTCTCGCGAAAACACATGTGTTGGTATAGCAAAGGCCTGAAAAGGGCAGCGGCTTTTCGTATGCAGATCAATACAGCGCGTTCGACAAAGGAAATACAGGAATTTATTGAGAAAATATATGACGAACAAGAGTGTTAACGGCGTTCCTCCCTTTAAGACCTGTGCAGGCCCTTTACAAGAACTTGGGGAAGCCTTAAGAGGCTATTTCGGCGCGCATAGAGATGGAAATGTTCCGACAGGTTTGTATAATCGCGTTATTCAAGAGGTCGAAGGACACCTTCTACGGCAAACCATGGAATTTACGGAAAACAATCAGGTTCGAGCCGCGCGTATATTAGGCATAAGTCGCAATACTCTTAGAAAAAAGATTGCTAAATTGGACAAAGAACACCAAAAACTCCTCCGTTAAATAACTTTTATGAGTACAACAATCCCGCGTTATACCACTGATGATTTCTCTGCAATGCACAAAGCGGGGGCTCTAGCAGCACATGTGTTGGATTTTATCACACCGCATGTTGTTCCTTTGGTGACAACACAAGCCTTAAACGACTTATGTCACGAAGAAACCGTGCGCTGCGGTGGGATTTCTGCGCAGCTTCACTATAAGGGCTACCCGAGAGCTACTTGTATCTCTCTTAATCACGTTGTATGCCATGGCATTCCCTCTGATAGGAAGCTTCAGAATGGCGATATACTGAATATTGACGTGACCGTTCTTTTAGATGGATGGTTTGGGGACACCAGTCGCATGTTCTACGTGGGCGAACCCTCTCTTAAAGCACGAAAGTTGACTGAAACGACATATCTAGCTTTGATGCAGGCGATTGCCCTGGTTCGGCCCGGTGCTACGCTAGGTGATATCGGAGCCTGTATTCAGCATATAGCAGAAGAAGCGGGATATTCTGTCGTACGAGATTTCTGCGGACACGGCATTGGTCGCGTCTTTCACGATGAACCCACAGTACTTCACTACGGAAGGAAAGGAACAGGCGCCGTCTTAGAGCCTGGTATGATTTTTACGATTGAACCTATGATCAACACTGGTAGGCCAGAAATCAAAATTTTACAAGATGGTTGGACAACTGTTACACGAGACAGAAGTCTATCTGCTCAGTTCGAGCATACAATCGGTGTAACAGAAACCTCTGCGGTGATCTTTACGCTTTCGCGCGAAGGATATACATATCCTCCGTACGAAAGGATCGAAACGTGCGTAAGGAGTCCAATTTAAAAACACCCCATTATTGGGAACATCGTGATCGTCTGCGACAACGATTCGACACAGATGCGCGTGTTACGACGTACGAGCTGTTGGAACTGCTGTTGTTCCTTGCACGCCCTCGTTGTGACACAAAGCCTGTTGCAAAAGCATTGCTAGAGACTTTTAGGAGCCTTAACGGCGTTTTAGCGGCGCCTAAAGACCGCCTTAAAGAGGTCTCTGGCGTGGGCAATATGTCCGTCCACGTACTTAAGCTTGTTTTGGCTATTGTGAACAGCGTCTTGTCTGAGCGCATCGTTAAACGTCCGGTGTTTACTGTCTGGCAGCATGTGATCGAGTATCTACAAACAAATATGGGATATCTTGCGGAAGAGCATTTTCGTATCCTGTTCCTCGATAACAAGAACCAGTTAATTGCCAATGAATTGCAGCAAAAGGGGACAATCAACCAATCGCCGCTTTACCCGAGAGAGGTCATGCGACGCGCGCTTGAGCTGGGGGCTGCCGCCATTATCTTGGTGCACAATCATCCGAGCGGGGATCCCACTCCTTCGCAAGAAGATGTGCGGGCCACGCGGGCCATCCAGGACTTAGGTGGGAAACTGGGCGTAGCTGTCCATGATCACATTGTAATTGGGAAGCACACGCATCGCTCTATGCGCTCTATGGGACTTATCTAAAATGTCCGATTTAAAGTTCTGTCTATTTCTGCTGAAGGCTTCTGTACGAACCCCATTCCTTATGCGTTTAATACGTCCATCCCTCTTGATTCTCTCTGGAAAGCGTTCTATAAATAGGTATTATAGTTGAGAGATGCAAGTATGGCTAATCATCAGTCCGCCTTGAAGAGGATTCGCCAAAATGCGAAGAATGCTGCGAGGAATAAAGGGAATCTGAGTCGCATTCGCACCTTTCTGCGGAAATTTGAAGAAACGTTGGCCTCGGGAAAGAGAGAGGCTGCAATAGAGGCCTTTCGGCAAGTACAATCTGAAATACAGCGCGGCGTTCGCAAAGGTGTACTACATACCAACACTGCGCGCCGTAAAGTCGCGCGATTGCACACCTGTGTAAAAGCGCTAGGCACCTAATTCCAAATATTAGACCTTCCGAAAAAGGTTAAACAAGAGAGTTGTGAAATGAGAAGGGGCAGGATATGAATTCATCATTATTAGAAGAGGCAAGCTGAGTTTTATTGAGGGGATAGATAGCTTTTTATCCTCTATATTTTAGCTTCTCCTATCCCCTTTTCGCAAACGGGTGGTGGCTTTGGCTTTTCCTAAGGGGAAATTTGTTTTTTGTGTTTTTTAATGAGGGCTGCTATGGCGGAAGCTGCGTCGATTGTTTTTTCTGACGTTTCTTCTGGAGAAGCTCTCAAACAGCAATGGGTGCTTGTCATCCAGCGTTTCCATCAAGAATATGGCGACGCGGTGGTGCGTAGTTGGATCCATCCTTTATCCTTTTGCTCTTTATCTGCTGGTGTGGTTCTTTTGTCTGCACCTACTCCTTTCTTGCGCGATTGGGTAGTTAATAACTATCTGCATCGTTTAACGGCAATTTGGCGAAGTATAAATCCGGCAGTGCAAAGTATTGTTATTAACGCGATGAAAGTGTTTGTTCCTACGCAAACGTTTCAGAAAAAAACAGAAGAAAGTGCTGAAGTTCTTTCAAGTGGATGGGATCGTAGCGATCTTGATCCCAAGCTAACATTCGAGAATTTTATCGTTGGAAAACCTAACGAGCTTGCGTACGCTGCCGCGCGTCGTGTTGCTGATGTTGCAACGGTGGCGCTCAACCCTCTGTTTCTTTACGGTGGTGTTGGACTGGGAAAAACGCATCTTATGCATGCAATTGCCTGGGTCATTCGGAAGACGCAATCGCGCCGTGCTATATATATGTCAGCCGAGAAGTTTATGTACCAATTCGTGCGCGCTGTTCGCTTTAAAGACACGATGGCCTTTAAAGAGCAGTTTCGCTCTGTTGATGTTTTAATGATCGATGATATTCAGTTCATCTGCGGTAAAGACTCCACTCAAGAAGAGTTTTTTCATACATTCAATGCCCTTGTTGAGAACAACAGGCAGATTATCGTTTCAGCAGATAAATCTCCCTCTGATTTAGAGGGTATGGAAGAGCGTATGCGTTCGCGTCTTGGATGGGGGCTTGTTGCTGACATTCATCCTACAACATACGAGCTACGCTTGAGTATTTTGCAATTAAAAGCGCAGCAGACGCCTGTTTTTATTCATCAGAAAGTGCTGGAGTTTTTGGCACATAAAATCACTTCCAATGTGCGTGAGCTAGAGGGAGCTCTAAATCGTGTCGTTGCGAATGCGCAACTTGTTGGTCGCGAGATTACAATAGACAGCGCTCAAGACGTCCTGAAAGATCTGCTGCGCGCGAACGATCGACGCGTTACGATTGAAGAGATTCAACGCAGAGTAGCAGACCACTATTCCATACGTCTTGCAGATATTCACTCTACCAGGCGATCAAATCACATTGCCCGCCCACGTCAAATAGCAATGTATCTTGCCAAAATGCTGACTACTGCTTCTTTTCCAGAGATTGGGCGCAAATTCGGTGGGCGCGATCATACAACAGTTATCCATGCTGTAAAAAGAATTGACGCCCTTATAGGAAGTGACCCACTATTGTCAGAGGATGTACGCCTTCTGAAACGTATGTTAGGTTGAGGAACAAAGAAATGCGATTTACACTTTCGCGTGGTCCGCTTTTTACGGCGGTTACATCAGCCCACGGAGTCGCGGAACGCAAGCCAGCTGTTCCTGTGTTATCTCATGTGCTTTTAGAAGCCGCAGGCGATCAAGTAACGCTTCGCGCAACAGATCTAGATCATACATTTGTTGCGCGTATAGAGGCTTCTGTTGAAGCCCCAGGCTCTGCCATTGTGCTAGCGCAGACGCTTTACGATGCATTACGAAAAACAGGGGAGGTCGAGACCTTGGATTTCTCCATCAAAGAAGAGGGAAGCAGCCTTTTTGTGAAGGCGGGCCGTTCGCGCTTTAATCTTGCGATGCTGCAAGGCGTTCCTTTTCCAGAAGAAGGAACATTTACCGCAACAACATCTTTTTCGTTATCTTCGACAGCAATAAAGCAGCTTCTTGATAAAACGCGTTTTTCTATTTCTATGGAAGAGACGCGTTATGCTCTGAACGGCATTTATCTGCATACAAATGCCGAGGGAAATGCGCTTTGTGCTGCGGCTACAGATAGCCACAGATTAGCCGTCACCTCTGTTCCGTGCGCACCGCAAGCTGCACTCAGTCTTATTCTATCGCGAAAGACAATTGCGGAAATGGTAAGACTTTTTGATCAGCCTAAAAAGGATGTCCTGGTTGAGGTGTCCCCCACGCAAATTCGGTTTGATTGCAAAGATCAAGTGTTAACAGCACGTCTTGTAGATGGAGCCTTTCCTGAGTACACCCGTGTTATTCCAGAAAGAGGCGAGATTTTTTTTGATATCGATCGCAGAAGATTCATAGAAAGCGTCGATCGCGCCTCTATCATCGCAGATGAAACCGTCCGCATTGTAAAGCTAAAGGTACAAGAAGGGATACTTCTCGTCTCTTCCTTACAGCATGAACTAGGAGCCGCAGAAGACGAAGTAGATATAGCCTATACAGGTTCTACTCCATGGGAGGCGGGATTTAATGCGCGATACCTTCTTGAAGCCGCAGAACATGTAAATGGGGATATGGTAAGAATCTATGTGGTAGATGCTCTAGCGCCCATTCTTGTAGAATCACCTGGGAATCACGCGACATCTTTTGTGGTCATGCCTATGCGGGTATAGAGCCTTTGTGCTGGAACCTCCCTCTACTATACTGCCACAAAAGCCATATGGGCTTGTCTCTTTGTGCTTAACGTATTTTCGGAATTACAAGCAGCTACGGCTTGCGTGTGACACACGCAGTGTTTTGTTAACGGGGCCAAATGGATCTGGCAAAACGAATGTATTGGAGGCCATCTCTTTCTTGTCCTCTAGCAAAGGCTTGCACCAAGCCCCTTTAGGTGAAATCCTCACAACGACTGCTCCACCTTTTAGCCATTGGTCTGTTTCAGCCCAAATACAAACGCCTTCTGGCATATTGGATTTGGGGACAGGGTTAGAAAAAGCCTCTTGGCATCATCCTGGCGAACGACGTATCGCTAAAATACATCATAAATTTGCGAAATCTCTCAGCACCTTTGACAATATTTTATGGCTTCTATGGTTAACGCCTGCAATGGATCGTATTTTCGTCGATGCATTGCACAAACGCAGGAAATTCTTCGATCATCTTGTTGGAGGCTTGTTCCCAAAGCACAAGACTCTATGTGTGCGGTACAAAGTTCTTTTAAAGGAGCGTATGAGAGTTCTGCTTACACGCCCCTCAGACAATGCTTGGCTCAGCGCGTTAGAAAAACGACTAGCGCATGTCGGTGTACAAATTACTATAGCGCGACACAATTTTTTGAAGCTATTGACGCCGATTCTACCAACAACACCAGCGCCTTTCCCGTCTCCGGCTATTCGTTTGCATGAAACCTATGATCAACAGGATGCGTCAGAAGAGGTTCTTAGCGCGGCTTTCGAGAAAAGCCGTGTCCAAGATACGCAAACTGGGAGCACGGCCTTTGGGCCGCATCGAACGGAGTGGGATGTGCGCTTTATTGCAAAGGATCTACCGGCAGCGGCCTGTTCAACGGGCGAGCAGAAGGCGCTTCTTCTATCGATCATTCTTGCCACAGCGTGTATCTATAGAGCACATCGTCAGAGCGTTCCTCTTCTTTTACTCGATGATTTTGCAGCGCATCTGGATGCTCATAAACAGGCTGTTCTGTGGGAGACGTTAAAAGACTTGAGCATTCAAACATGGTTCACAGGTGTTACATCGCCGCATTTCTCGGCAACAAACACGGATTTGCAGCACTTTGTCGTCGAACGTGGTATTTGCACTCCTTCCTCTTTTGCACGGGAATTATGAAGACAATCCTTGGCGTTGACTCTGCTAGGCATGCTGCAGCGCATTGCGGATAAAAGTTCTCTTGTCTTACCTCTCGCCTTCTTCTATCTTTCCTCTTCTTACCCTTTCGAAAAGCAGAGGGTATTTCGTTTGTAGAAAAATTGTTCATTCGTCCTTTCTTTCCCTTGCTACACAATCTTTCCGGACGAGTATGTACTTAAAAGGTTGTTCGTAAGGCACGTGTAGGTCATCAACGCCCTCATGACCTTAATTTAACAATAGAGAAGACATGAGGACCCCGCGGCATCGCGCCGCGGCTATAACCAACTTGGATACGAGGCTTTTTGTTGAAGATTACTCATAAGGGTTATGTCGATGCAGCTGCGTCTTTGTGACTCTTTGTTTGAACAATTTGATACGAGAGTCGCTTTAGAAGTTACGCGTAAGTGATTTGACCGAAGTGTCTTTTTTCAATACAAGCTGTATGCTTTTAGTTTTCTGCGTGAGTGGTGTGTCAGTGTATCCACGCCCTCATGACCTTAATTTAACAATAGAGGAGACATGAGGGCCCCGCGGCTACTATAGGTCCAAGTCTGTTTCTCCGCATTTCACTTCATCATCTCATCTCATTTCATTTCATTTCATTTCATCTCTTCCCCTCTCATGAGAGTTTCCTGCTTTTTTATGGTCTTTTATATGATTGCTTTACAGATATAGCTCTTCG
>JAITIJ010000080.1 GCA_031279495.1 Holosporales bacterium
ATACTCGTATGACAAGCAAAAGTAGCAAACACCTCGTGAAATTTCTCAGCAAGAGCAAAGCCCTTGCCCCACATCTTGAGCTCCTCAGCCAAATCTTGCATAAGAGGTTGAGAATCAGCGCCCTCCATAAAAGTTGGTATTGCAAGCACTGTCAACCCTTCTGGCTCTGTTATTCGATACTGTAACCCCAGACGAGCAAACTCCGCTTGATGCTCAGCAAAAAGCTCAAGACATTCTTTCGATAATTGAAGAATAGCGGGCATAAGCAACGCTTGCGAGACGACTTCCCTCGAATCAAAAGCTCTCTTGATTTTCTCATAAACAATACGTTCGTGAGCAGCGTGTTGATCGACAATAACGACCGCATCCTGTGTCTCAGCGATAATATACCGCTTGTGAATTTGTGCTTTAGCCTCTCCCAGAGGGTAATCTGGCCTCTCCAGGAAAGAGCTCTGTTCCAAAGGAGACGGCGCTTTATAAAGCGGCGGTGGCGGACTTTCCTTTAAATGATAAGTACTGTGCGAGAAAGGAGGAGGCATCTTAAAAGAAGAAGGTGGTGATGAAAAAGACACTGCGAAAGACTTCTCTACATCCTTTGATTCTGACCAGAGTAATTTGTCTGTGCGCAAAGCCTGAGAGAGCGCTTCCGTCAAAAACAGTTGTATACGACGTGCCTCTCGAAACCGGACTTCGGTTTTTTCGGGATGGACATTGACGTCGACATCCTCAAGAGGCAAAGCCAGAAACAAAACAGCAACAGCATATTTTTCTCGAGAGATAAGCTCCTGATACGCGGCGCGCAAAGCGGAGCTAAAACAAACATCCTGCACAGCGCGCTTATTGGCAAAAAAGAACTGCTTCGCGGATGTTGCCTGAGCACATGTAGGTTTTCCAATAACACCGGAAACAGAGAATGTACCTTGCGCTTTTTCCACCGGAAGAAAGCCTTCTGCTGAAATGTTTCCAAGAACTTCAATGATCCGCGTCTTTTGATCGTTCCGCTGATAGGAAAAAAGGCCTTTACCTCCTTCGAAGAATCGAAAGAGAACATGCGGATTCGCAAGAGCCAAGCGTTTTACTATTTGGGTGCAATGCCCTAATTCCACAGCAGTACTTTTGAGGAATTTCAATCGAGCGGGTGTTGCAAAGAACAAGTCCAGCGCTTCAACACGTGTCCCTTCTGTCAAAGCAGCGGGCGTTAAAGGAGCAGTAAAACGCCCGCCCTCCATTCTAACGCAAAAAGCTTGCGATTCCCCATGTTTTCTGGATGTAATTGTCATGCGACATACGGCACCCAAGGCGGCTAGCGCCTCCCCGCGAAAGCCAAAGGTAGAAATGTGCGTAAGGTCCTGCAGTTTTGATGTCGTATGACGTTCAGCACACAGCACGAGATCTTCCGAAGACATCCCAACGCCATTGTCTTTAACGATAATGGAAGATTTTCCGCCATCTTCTAGATACACATCGATACACGTTGCTTGTGCGTCTAGCGCATTTTCTACAAGCTCCTTTACTGCTGCTGCAGGACGCGCAATTACTTCCCCTGCGGCAATTTGATTGATAAGAGATGGGGACAACCGTTGAATAATCGTCATTATTCCCCTTTTTGCTCATTATAGGGCAAGTTGTGTTTAGGAATAGGAGAGGAGTTATAGGGATTTCAAAAACCGACGATAGACGGGAAGCCCTGAGGGTTAGATATTTATTTTTGTTGATATAGCATTTCTGTAAGTATTTGTTTTACTAACATGATGTTTTATGGGTGTTTATTTTGCCGAAAAAGTATCTTTTGTTCGTTTTGTCTGATTCTTTCTAAAGCATTTTATTTTTCGTATTTACCTTATACAAACACCGCTTATAAAGGAGGTTGATGCATATAATTTCCAGCAGGTATTAAGAACGTCCATAAAAATAATACAATTAAAATCAAATTAAGACCAACAATAATAGAAGCTTGAAACAAACACAAAAAAAATCATTGCTTATCGCAGCAACGCTCTTCTTGATCCTTCCTAAAGGAGAAGGGATGGAGCCACTAGAGATAATACCCCCCGAAGAAGAGGTTCCCCTTAATGTAGCGATTAAAGAACCCAGAAGATTGGGTCCCATCCTTCTTCATTTTGTTAAGAATGATGTGGATGTAAGTAGAATTGTTTCCCAGCCGGGTTTCGCAACAAAGCCTCTCCATGTGGTTTTGTGTTTAAACGGCAAGGATCCAATAATATTTATACAAAGAATGTTGAGAAGTTTTGTTAAAAACACCAAGAGTGAGCACCCCTCTTGTTTCCTTTTTAAAGAAGAAAATTATCCACTGGACACGGGTCAAGGCGAAGTGGTCCTGACTACGAAACTTGAGCTAAGAGGAGTCTTCGCCAACGAAGGGAATTCAAGAAATTCAACGATAGGTTCGTCTAGTTTCCATCTATTCTCTTTTGGAAGGAAAGTTGCAGAAATTAGGAATGGAAAGCTTTATAAGTTTTCTGAAGAGGGCACAAAGACTATTCTTAGAGATTTTTCTATGAATAGAGACATAAGCTTTGAAATACACCTCCAATGCTATATCGATTCTAATAAAGAGACAATAAGAACAGGAGTCACCCTCTTTTCTACGCTGGATGAAGAGTTTCAGGCTGAAGCGCCCCATCTTAGCAAGGGGGGAAACAGTGTACTTGCGTCTTGAAGACTTTCTGCGAAAACATTCGGCCTGCATCAGAAGGATGGACGCGTATATGGAGGTGTATAATTGGACGCAAGTCAATCGAGATGATTTAGACAACCTCGTTCAGAACCTTTCCGATGGATTCCAGTGTAGAAAAAAGCTTTTCATTATCATCTTCGTAAAGCTATTGGAACTACCTTGAGGACGGTCCCACCGGTAACGCGCAACGATGTATATAACGTAATATGCACTCATTGCTTAAGTGAGAATTGAAGAAGGGGGGCAGATCCCCCTCCCCATCAATCCATCAATGTGCTCGAACATTAATGGAAACTTCTTTATCCTTGACCTAGCAGGCAGCAGAGCCTGTTAGGGAGAAAGATGTGGGAAAGCGGTTTATAAGGATCTTTGTCAATTTGGCGGTAATTCTGGCATGTTGCCAGCGTTGCGACAACGGGGAGCGCTATGCAAAAACTATATGTGTACGCTGATACAGAAGAGACAGAATCTGGGAAACGCCCTATTTTTCGAGAGGTCGCGGTACCAACAGAAAGGTCACAAAGGAGGACTATTTGAAAGAGATAGGAGGATCTCTGGCTGTTCCTCAGACGTCAGAAGAGTTGGCAGCTCGTCGCAGCTAGTTTAATGAAGTGGGAAACATTTTTTCACTTATAGATCGCGGTTTCTTCCTAAAGGAATGGTGCTTGGAACACGAGATCGTTGTTTCTTGTTTTGAAGAAACGAGCCCGATGTACCTTTTCTCGATGATCAGGAAATATGTTGACCTTCTTTCACAGGAGAAGGCAGAAGAGTCTTTTTTCTTTTTTCTTTAAGAGAGATCAAGTCTTGTCTCGGGGGTGCTTTTAGTATGTTAAAAAAGTCGCGCGATGCGTGTGGATTGACAAACGAAGATCTATTTCTGGACGTTATTGCTAAAGAGTTTGATGATATTTCGGTCTTTCCGGCCCTGAGCAAACATTTATGTCCCGACTCGTAACTGAATAGAAACAGCGGCAGCTCTGAAGGCCTCTTTCCGATCTTGCTAGAATTTCTGATAGAAAAGAGGCCCCCTGCTGAAACCTCTGACGCTAGTAGACTTCGTTCCGCAAAAAGAATCAAAAGGGAAGAAGAAAAAAAGAGAAAGAAGGGTTTATCAAAAACGTACGTAGTCGTTGAAAATGTCTTAGGGGATATGAAGGCCCTCAGAATTAGACTTATTGAAAATAATAATATCCTGATTCGTTTGGAGGCTGTTGGAGCTTCCTCATAATTGGATATCACTTCCGTCTTTCAGGCTTCTTTCCACCTTCAGAAGACAGTCTATTCTTCTATTCTCCACCGATCGTACGATCCGCGTACCATCATCAAAGACACGGCCGCTCGGGTCTCGGAATGATCCTGGACAAGCGGTTAGGCCTTTACTTCTTCGATCCATCGTCTACAGGATTTTTCTTACCGCATCCGCATAACGAGCGAACAAAAGCAACAACACGCCGCCAAAATACACCGATTCCCAAAACGGAAGCGGCAAGAGCTTGAAACAACAAACTCCCTGAGCCAGGATCAATATATGCCTTTGCACACATTGGATAAACAGCCAGCAGAAACATAAACACGACTGCACGCATACCTTTCTTTCTTCTCCATACACCATCTCAATCTATACGCAAGCTACACGCAAACAAAAAACATGTCCACAAAAACCGAGAAGAACCGCTCCCTTAAGCAGATTGAGCAAGATTGATTTTGATGCCTTATGCGAGATTGACAGTCCTAGGGAAATTGATGCTATTGATTGTGAGAGGCTGGTACATAATTATTTTTAGGATGGAGAAGATTTGTTAGAATACGGCT
>JAITIJ010000088.1 GCA_031279495.1 Holosporales bacterium
CTTCAACTTCTGCGTGCAGGCCACACTCCCCTCATCATAATCAAACGAGAAAACCTCCGCTCCTAAACGATAGGCAGCTAAGCTAAACAAACCGCTCCCACTGCCAATATCCAGGAATCGTTTTCCTTCAAGATTTTCCTCCTCAAGAGCGTTGCACAAACTCCGCATTGCCGTTGCTATCCGCTCTTCATCGACTAATGCCAGAAACTTCGTCCAGTTTTTTCCAAACGCAAACCTATCCTCTTGGGCCATTCTGCCGCCTCTTCTCTATATTTTCCCTTGTAAAACCCGGAATTCTCCTTTATACAATGCATATATAAGGAATAAGCATTATGCCGCAAGTTATTTTTAATGGCCCCTCAGGACGACTAGAAGGACGCTATCATCACAGTGACATTCCCGAGACTCCGGTTGCTTTGATTTTGCATCCTCATCCTCTGCAAGGGGGAACGATGAACAACCGTGTTACATACACGCTTTATCGTGCTTTTGCGGAGCATAGTGCTTCGGTTTTGCGCTTTAATTTTCGTGGTGTAGGGCGCTCGGAAGGAGCTTTTGAAAATGGAGAGGGAGAGCTAGCAGATGCTGCTGCTGCTCTAGATTGGGTACGGTCTATCAATCAGGGTTCTCGACCCTTGTGGGTAGCTGGTTTCTCTTTTGGAGCACTGATCGCGATGCAGCTCTTGATGCGCCGACCGGAAGTTGCCGGCTTTATCTCTGTAAGTCCTCAGACGAATCTATACGATTTCAATTTTTTAGCCCCTTGTCCTGTTTCCGGGATGATCCTTTATGGCAAAAAAGACACCATCGTTCAAGAAGAAACAGTAGAACGCCTCGTTGCCAAATTGAATGCTCAGAAGGGCATCAGTATCGATTACCGTGTCGTTCCGAACGCAGATCATTTTTATACAAACGATATCGAAAAAGTGTATCAACATACAGTAGATTACGTTTCTTCTTACTCTTATGCGTCTCAAGAACCGAAGAAGCGTTTTCGTGTAGCGAATGGTTAACGGACGTCAAAATGGGAGATTATGAGTTCTTCCGTCTTTAAGTCTTCTGTATTACGTGAAGCAGCGGATCGTGGATTTATCCATCAAAGCACGGATATTAAACAACTAGATGGATGTCTTGCAGAGGGGCCTATTGCGTTGTATTTGGGCTGTGATGCGACAGCCGAAAGTCTGCATATAGGACATCTTATTCCTATCATGCTTTTGCGCTTGTTCCAAAAGCACGGCCATCGTCCAATTGCCCTTGTGGGAGGAGGCACAAGCAAGATTGGCGACCCTTCTTTTCGCAATACAGTGCGTCCAATGCTCTCAGAGGAAGAACTCTCGCGTAACATTCAAGGCATCCGCTTGAGTTATGCTCCTTACATCCGCTTTGGAGCCCAAAGCAACGATGGTAAGCTTGTGGACAATGCTGAGTGGTTGGATCAGCTGGAATACATCCCTTTTTTGCGCGAGGTCGGACGTCATTTTCCGATGGGACGGTTACTTTCGTTAGATACCGTCAAGCAAAAGCTTGAGAACAACCTACCGTTTAGTTTCTTGGAATTTAATTATCCTTTGCTGCAGGCTTACGATTTTTTAGAGCTCTTGCAACGAGAAAATTGTATTTTGCAGATTGGAGGATCTGATCAATGGGGAAATATTGTCAGTGGTGTTGAATTTGTTCGCCGCATGACACAGAAAGAGGTTTTTGCCCTCACAACGCCCCTTTTGACCACTGCTAGTGGGGCCAAGATGGGAAAAACCGCACAAGGAGCAGTGTGGTTGCGTCGTGATTTTTATACACCGTTTGATTTTTGGCAATATTGGCGAAATGTAGATGACCGAGATGTCGGCAAGTTGCTGCGCCTGTTTACGGAGCTCTCTCTTGAAGAAATCACGCGTCTGGAGTCGATCGAAGACATTAACATCGCTAAAATCACTCTGGCAGATCATGCAACGTCTCTGACACATGGTAAAGATGTTCTTGCGGATATTCATCAGGCTATAGAGACTTTACGTCAAAGAGGAAAAAGTGCTTCGGATGCCAAGCATACGCCTACTCTCGCTATCCGGGCGGAGGCATGGCTTGGACAGAAAACAATTGTGGATCTGCTTGTCGAGGCACAGGTCTGCCCATCGCGAGGAAAAGCTCGTCGTCTTATTCGCGGAGACGGTGTTTGTTTGAACGGCGTTGGCATAAAAGACGAATTGCTGGTGTTAGACTCTTCCCATTTTTTCGACGAACGAGCGCAGCTCACTGTTGGCAAGAAACGCCTCATTTGTGTGCAATTGCAGTTGTAGGGTTTTGTTTCTCGCCCTTTCGCAAAAAGTCTAGGGTTGAGGTCGAGAACTTTACACTACAATAATAGAGATCTGCATTCTGGAAGAAATAATTGCTTGCTGGCCTTCTCTGATCAGTATTTTTTTGCATAATCTTTCATCATATCTCATAATAAATCTTTTTCAGAATTTGACTTTTTATGTGCTATAATTTTTCCGAATTGAGAATCATGGTGATTCTCAACAAAACTAAGAGGATAGAGAACGATGAAAAAAACTTGTAAATTATTGACCGTAATGACCGTATCGGCGACTTTTGGCGCAAGTGCGTTACTCTCTGAATTATCTAAAGTTGATGATCCCAAGGAACCCCTTGACAATCGGATTGGGCTCGCTTGCACATTGCTTTCTGAATATCCAAATGGTGTAAGTGTAGGCACGTCATTGCCAGTGCGTGCAGCAATATTCATGTTTACATTGGATCCTGCGACACTTCAGGAAGTTCCAGCTTACGAATATTTTGTTGCCGATGCTGAGCGCATTTTATTCGATTTCTTGCTCAACGCGAATTTAGATACAACAAGTAATGAAGAATGTTCGCTACTACAAAAAGCGGCTTATTGTGTGGCTCGCCGCAATAATACTCCAGATGACATTTTGCAAAGAATAAAAGACATTCACAGTCGATTTGGTTCGTTCTCGCCTCAAGAGTAGAAGGCTTTTGAAGCTTCAGTCTTCCTCCCTTCCCTGATATTTGTCAATACGACCAGGGGGGCACTTTGTTAATTCTGCTTTTAATGGATACGCTTTTGAGTGCAACCGCAACTGTTTTCAAGTTGTATCTGAAACACTAAGTGTTCATGGTAAATCTTCTGCAAAAAGCTAGAGACAAGAATGTGAGGTGGAATAGGAAATAGAAGCAAGAAGATGTGCCGATGGACAAACGCAGGAAATGTTACAGATTGGGCCATTCGTAATCCATCCAATGAAAGCCAGACAAGACATCGGACGATCGAAGACATCTAAACTATTGCGCAAACCACCCAAATCGGTTCTGGTGCTGAGCAAGCTGTGGGTTTCTCTTCGGATGCAGTGTATTTCTCGCAAAGACTGTTGCGCAATTTATTTGCGTAGTGATCTTTGCTTGTTGACAAAAATAGCTTAAAAACTGTTGTGGTGCGATATAAAACAAGGCAGATGCAGGTGGATTATCGGCGCCAAAAAACATTCTACGCGATTGCGATTGGGAGCGATAATACAATTCTGGGTTGTGCTTATGTGTGGTAGATACAATTCATGGTTGCATTTTCTGGTCCAATTTCGCCATTTTTGATCCACTACAGTATTTTTTAAGCAGAATGGGGTCGTTCAAGAATGATGGGCATGACGAGATATGGAACGTGAGAGAAGAAGTGAGGATATAACTCTCGGGTACATTCCAGTTCACACAACTTTTGATGTGCTGCTGCCCTTTTTAAGAGGCGAAACGACAGGAAGAGACTGCGTATTCGGTACAAATAAAGTTCTTTGATCTTCTGTGTAAGTGATATGTATCCACGCCTGGGTCAAAGTTTTCCTCTGAGTCTATATATAACAGCTATCGTTTAAGACTCTTTCCATAAAGCTCTTTGGGCGAGTGTTTGTATTGGATTCTGTGCATGAGGGATGTGTAGATATACACAACCTACGGTTGTATATCTCAACCACATTTCAACTATTGACGTTATACAAGTAGGTATTTGGAAGTTTTCTGCGTAAGCGTCATGTCAGTACGTCAACGCCTTTGTGTCTATGCCGAATAGATTAATGTCACAAAGGCCCCGCGCTATTTGCGCGGCTATTATGGCCTTGATACAAGAGTACGCTTTAGAAATTATTCGTAAGTGATATGACCGA
>JAITIJ010000005.1 GCA_031279495.1 Holosporales bacterium
TCTATATGCAGCTGCTCGTCGTAAAAATGCCCGTAAAAACGCTAAACAAAAACACAAACTTGAAAAGCCTTAACTATTGTTTGAGTGAAGTCTTTTCTTTCTTTAAAGCGTTTTAGAATATAGTTTCTTATTTAGTCTAAAACATTGCTCGTTCTCGAACGGGAATCGACAATCAATTGAAGAGAACAAGCTTTCGGAAGCCTACAGATTGTTCTTGCTGAAAAAGCTGTGCCATACGCAACTCCCAAAACGCTTCCAACAAGGCAAGATAACGCCCAGAAAATCCCTCTCCGGTGCTTCCTAAAAAAATCCCAAAATATACGCATTTATCGAACCTTCTGCAAAATCGTAAAAGAGAGAACATAAAATGAAAAAGAGGTGATGCACGCAATCAAAAAACGGCAGATAACAAGACCTTGATGGATGAGGCACACCCCATTCGCTGCCTCCTCTAAGCAAAAAATATACACATTACTGCTTCTGGACACCCCTCATAGTGGAATGTGCCACAGAAAGTGCGCGGACAATTGAAAATGCTTCTATAAGTTGCAGATCCTTTTCCAGACGTTCTTTCACGCTCATTTTGCGCTCCTCTGCTGTGTCTTTGCCAGCATCTTTTTCTGTTTCCTTGTCGCCATCTTCCCCTTCCTTCTTTCCTTTTTCATCTTTCTTTTCGTCCTTTTCTTTCACTTTGTTGCTTTTCTGTGCTGTTTTCTCAATAATCTCGAGTTTTTCTTTCTCTGATTTGTCTGCTGGCTTGTTAGCGGCAGAAGCATCAAGTGCGTTGGGGATGTCCTTCTCACGCACGATGAAAGTATCCTCTATCATTTTTACTTCTGCTAAAGGAACCACAACATCGGGCATGATGCCGTACGCTTGAATACAGCGTCCTGAAGGAGTGTGATGTCGCGCAACTGTCATTTTAATTCCCCCCTCAGGAGAGAGAAGAACGACTTTCTGGACCGAACCTTTTCCAAAGGTTTGCGTTCCTACAATCACCGCTCGGTGATGATACTGCAAGGCACCCGCAACAATTTCTGGCGCAGAAGCCGTACCACTATTGACGAGAACGACAATGGGGAGACCACGCAAAAGATCTCCTTTTTTAGCGCTAAAGGTCTCGTTCATAGAGGCCTTTCGTCCACGGACGGAAACAATTTCTCCTCCATCCATGAAAAGATCCGAAACGCCTATGGCTTCTTCCAAAAGTCCACCGGGATTATTGCGCAAATCCAGGACAATCCCCTTAAGGGTTTTCTCTTTTTGTAGCGTTTCAATAGCTGTCTTTAATTCGCTTGTTGTGTTTTTATCAAAGACGGAAATACGAATATATCCAATACCTTCATGGAATTCAAAGCGAACAGGGTGGACAAGAACAATGGCGCGTGTAATCGTGACCTCAAACAGATCCTTGCCGGGCCGCTTGATCTTTAATCGTACTTTTGAACCTGGTGCTCCACGTAGTTTAGCAACAATTTCTTCCGAGCTTACTCCTTGAGCAAAAGCGCCATCAATATGGGTAATAAGATCACCAGCTTTCAGGCCAGCATGATACGCAGGTGTCCCATCAATAGGGGAAATAATGCGCACAAGGCCGTTATCCATCATGACTTCTATACCTAATCCACCATATGTTCCTTCTGTATGCACTTTCAACACCTCAAGAGCTTTTTTGTTGAGGTAACACGAGTGGGGATCCAAAGCGCTTAATGCGCCGCTTAGGGCGTTCTCAACAAGCTCATCATCATCAACAGGGCGTACGTAATATTCTTTGATATGCTTTAAGATCACATTAAACAGACAGTAAGGCTGTGCGTCCTTAGGGACAGATTTTTTTATTTCTTCTGGTATGGGAAGCTTTGCCTTAGAGGAGGAAAGAAGAACTCCCCCTATCATCAAAGCAAACACGACCTTGAGACCCGTTCTCATACGCACACCCTCGATGTTATCTTTTTAGTAAAATGCTCTTTGGGTCAATAGGATTTCCATCTTTGCGTAATTCAAAGATAAGGAACGATGAAGTCTTCTGTGCCATATGCCCTAAGTATCCTCCTTGCGGAATCTCATCTCCCAAATCCACCTTCACTGCGGCAAGGCCTGCCACAAGACTATGAAACTTACTCCCATGGTCGAGGATAACGATCTTGCCATATCTTTTAAAGGGGCCTGCAAAAACAACACGCCCAGGAGCAGAAGCAACAACGCGTGCTCCGGGAGGTGTTTTTACCAAGATGCCCTTGCAAGGCTCTTTTGTATTCGGGATCGGCTTACCGAAAGTGGCGTGGATTTTACCTTCTACCGGCAATTGAAAAGAAAATTCCTTTTTCTGCTTCTGCACCTCTTTTTTTAAAACTTTCGAGATCTCAGCATCCAATTCTATGACGAGCTCGTCCATAGATCGTGCTTGCTCTGCCAAATATTCTATTTTGTTTTCTAAAACTCGTTTGAGAGCTGTTGGAAGGGACGTAACATGCTGGTTTAAAATTGACTCTAGTTCTTGTCGTTTTTTCAGGAGGGAAAGCGATTTTCCATCCAAGATATCCGCAACTTGCTTGCCGATATGCTGTGTCTCTTGCAATCTTTTTTGCTGTTGTTGTAATTCTCTTGCCTTTTTCTCTAGAGTAGGAACGAGATGGCGTAATAAAATAGCTTGTTGAACGGGACGCTCCGGATGCGGGGATGAAAGCGCTAGCGTTACGGGTGTATGTTGAGAAAATGTCACAAGCCCCGTTAAGATGCGGCTAATTGTGCGCTGGCAAATATGCAAAGATGCCTGTAGTTTCTCCTTTTCCGTTTGCAAGGAGGCTAAGATGTTTTCCAATGTGGGGTGATCTTGCGCAGAGAAGGTGTTTTCGGCTTGCGTCATCTCTGCCCTTATAGGAGCTAATTGTGTCGCTTCCAAGGCAAGGAAACCGCATGTAATGCTTGCTATTAGGGGCCGCCTACGCCCTTTAATGTTGCCATGGGCGGAACAAAAAGTAATATCGTTGGTTCTCTTTGGTCTTTTGTGAAAGATATCCTCTTCTGAAAAACGGGGCCTTTTCCTGCTATCCTGAAATATACGAATAAAGAGGAACTCTACGTTTTTCCGAAGCACTTTAATTGCAACAAATATTAATGGCTCCCCGGGCCGGACTCGAACCAGCGACCCAGTGGTTAACAGCCACTTGCTCTACCGACTGAGCTACCGGGGACCACGCGATCCCTTCTAACAGAATACGCCGTCTGTTGCTAGTCTTTCGTGTTAGTAGCTTTCGCACGATGTTCTTGCACGAGACGTTCCCAATATAAAAGGCGTTTTTTGATTTCGCGTTCGAATCCTCGTTCTATAGGATGATATAAGGTGCGTGGTTCTAGCTCTTCCGGCAGAAAGTTCTGTCCAGCAATTCCTTCTGGAGTATCCGGATCATAGATATAGCCAGCACTGTACCCATGCTCTTTCATAAGGCGTGTAGGTGCATTAAGTGCAGATTTTGGAGGCATCAGCGAGGGCGACTCTTGCGCCCATTTTCGAGCTGCTTTGAAAGCTTTGTAAACCGAAACGGATTTTGGCGCAGTTGCTAAGTAAACAACGAGCTGTGCAATGACAAGATCTCCCTCAGGACTGCCCAGGAATCGGTAACTTTCCACTGCAGAGATAGCTTGTGATAAAGCCTGCGGATCTGCAAGCCCTACATCTTCTGAAGCGAAGCGCACAAGACGGCGCAGAATGTAGAGAGGATCTTCTCCACCCTCTAGCATACGCGCCATCCAGTACAAAGCAGCATTAACATCAGAGCCGCGCAGGGATTTATGCAAAACACTGATGAGATTGTAGTGCTCGTCACGAGATTTATCATAAAGAGCTGCTCGCTTGCGCACGACTTTCAGCAGCTTCTCAGGGGTTAGTTGTTCCTTGAGGTGTAGCGCGAACAGATCCTCTGCGCGATTAAGCAGATAACGCCCATCTCCATCTGCTAAATGACAAAGCACTGTGCGTGCTTCTGCCGTAAGAGGAAGCGTGCCCTGCATAAGGGCTTCAGCGCGACGCAAGAGAAACTCAAGAGCCTCTGGATCCAAACGATTGAAAGTGACAACTTTGCAACGCGATAGAAGAGCGGCGTTAAGCTCAAAAGACGGATTTTCTGTCGTTGTCCCAATCAAGGTGACAACTCCAGATTCAAGATGAGGCAAGAAAATGTCCTGTTGTGCGCGGTTTAACCGATGGATCTCATCGACGAGAAGAACAGTCCGAACGCCCATCTGCAGACGACGTTCTGCTAGGTCAAAATACTCTTTAAACTGAGCAACACCATGAAAAACAGCAGAAGCCTCTTCGAAAAAAGCGCCACTTTTCCCAGCAAGAATTTTCGCAAGCGATGTTTTTCCGCAACCAGGAGGTCCCCAGAAAATAAGCGATGGCAGGGGGACCTGAGTCGCCAAGTGCTCTACAGAGCCAATACCCTCAAAAAGAAGTGCCTGGCCAATGAGTTCTGAAAATTCCTGCGGGCGCAATCGATCCGCCAGTGGCCGTCCTTCCTGCAATTTTTTCGTTTTTTTTGTGGTAGGGCGAAAGTCAAACAGAGTATCCATACTTCAGCTTAAATGGGGCCTGCAATATCTTCAAGCGCGATTAATACGACCATTGCGATTAGCTTTTTGATAAAAACAAAGATTCATCACGTTATTAATGTTTCTTTTACAAAAATTATGCTATATATACGACATAGTAAATATAGAGGGATAAACGAATGACTTATTTTCCTAGAATGATGTCGTACACTGCGGTACTCGTAGCGTACGTCGCCGGAATTCATGTTGCTGGGGCTATGCAACAGCCAGGTGGAGGTCCGGCTGCACGACCTGCGCAAAGTGGAGGTTCAGCCTCACGAGCGCTCGCGCCACAGCACGCAACGCCTCAGGCTGTACGAGCGCCTGCACCACCACCTGGGCAATTGCACAGAAGCGCGTCTCAGCCAGTTTTGGCACCACATGTAGCACCTGCATCGCATGCGCCTACACCACAGGCAGTGCATAGTGGAGGTGCTTCACACCCCGCACATGAACATGCTGTGCTGGAGAATCATCATGCTGCACAGGTGATTCATCATAATACGCAAGAGCAACATCATAATACGCGGGCGAATCATCATGATGCACGGGCGAATCATCATGCTGTGCTGGCGAATCATCATACTGTGCTAACGCGGAGAGCTCCTAACGTGGGGACACGCCATCATCATGATGCGCTGGCGAATCATCATCGGCATCGTGCGAATGAACATCGGCATCATGCGAATGAACATCGGCATCATGCGAACGAACATCGCGCTATGGGGCAACATCACAACGCTATGGGGCAATATCACAGGGCTAATGCTGACCATCATCGTCATATGCTTAACGGAAACCATGACCATGCCCGCCGTACGCATAACTTGGGTGTGAAGCATCACGCGCTGGCGAACCAACACCATAAGAATGCCCAAGAGCACCATAGAAAAGCACAACGCTCTCATGGTAGAGCACAGAAGCATGCAGATAGAGCACATCAGAGCCACCCACACTTTAATTCAAAGGAACACACGAATCGTGGCCAGGCAAGTGGACAACATCGTAGTAAATCTCGTTCAAGAAGAAGTTCTCATCGTACCGCCCATCACCGCTAAAACGGCTCTCCTAATCTTCTTCGAAAGAGGCTCTATCTCTGATAGAGCCTCTTTGATGTAGAGTGAGAGATATTTTTTTCAGGCTCTTGCCCAGCCTCTTTTTCTGTCTCTTAACTGGTTTTGTCGACCTCCTAGAGAAAGATCCTGACCTTTGTCGTTGCGCGAAATTTTCTCAGAAAGCTCTGACTCTGGTCTATCTGTGATTGGAATCTGCAAATTTCCAATGGAGGAGGCAAGAGAATGGAAAGGAGCAAAAGGAGAGTTCATCAATTAAGGAGAGAACTGTTGAACTTTGTGGAGGCAATTTAAAATAAGCTCTATGTTTCTCTGTGTTCCAATTCTGCCTACTTACCTCTCTCAGAGGCGTCAAGGGAGCGATTTTGATCAGCATCGCCGTTCTGATACTGTATAATCGTTTGCGTCTTGCTTATATAGCTTCTGCTATACAGGCTTTTCTGGCGCATCCCATTCTTGGTCTCGGCGCTGGTGGGTGGCCCATCTTCTACGGAGAAACGCGTGTCTTTTCGTATCCACACAACATGGTGTTGGAAATTGCTTCTGAAACAGGTCTTCTTGGTCTATGCGTCTTAGTAAGTTTCTTGGGGCGCCTCGCGCGCCCTCTTTCCATACGCATTTTTTGCAAAGAAAAGCTGGCGTCTGTATCGTATCTTTTGCTGCTTTTTGCCGGGTTTAATGCCTTAAAATCCGGAGATATTAACGATAGTACTTTATTTTTCGTGGCCTGTGGATTGGTGGCTGGTGTAAGTAGATCCACAAAACTCCAGGATATTGTATGAACGGAAGAATTTGTTTCTGAGGTTATCGTGAACGACACTCCTCGCCTTTCTGATAAAGAACGCGCCTTGTGGAGGGCACATGTGCGTGACGTTACTCCTTGTTGCGGTCAAGAGCGCGTTTCTGTCGCGAATAATCCACTGTCCTTTGGATCGCCACCTGCTGTGCCTTGTATTCAACAAGGAAAGCACGCTCCTTCTCCGCCTTCGCCAACAAAACCGATGTTCCTGACGAGAAAAGCCCAACGCGCTATCCAATTTACCGCAAAATGCGACCTTCACGGATATACCGCCTCTGCTGCTTTCAACGTTGTGCAACAATTTCTAGTTCAGGCTTGTGCGCAGAAACACAGGGTTGTTTTGGTCGTTACGGGAAAGGGTCTTAATTCCTCAGGAACACGAGAAACACTACGAGAACTTTTTCCGTGTTGGATGCAAGAACCTCAGGTGAAGCAGTGCGTGCGCGGATTCTCTCAAGCTTCTCGCCGTCATGGAGGTGAAGGGGCTTTTTACCTTTTTCTTAGAATCACATAACTTTTTGAGATGAATTAAGCGGTGGAATAAGAATAAAGAGCCCTGGAATTTTGTGTGCAGAAGTGTAGAATGCTTTGCCACATAAAAAGCGCGACCAGAAGAACAGAGAGGTGGTGGCGATGGCCTTACCAATAAGAAAAAAGCAATATTTTCCACTCTATATCATCAAGCAACTCATAGAGCAAAAGTACAACAAACAGGATTTTGCAGCAGATGCACTTGCGGGCATTGTTGTGGCGCTTGTAGCGATTCCTTTGGGTCTTTCTTTGGCAATTTCCGTCGGTGTTGCTCCAGAAGTAGGATTGTATACTACCATCGTAGCAGGATTAGTTACCGCTATTACAGGTGGTTCTAAATTTCAGATTACAGGACCAACAGCGGCTTTTGTGGTTATTCTGCTGCCTATTGTGCATCAGCATGGGTACGGAGGACTTGTCCTGACAACGCTCATGGCAGGACTTTTTCTAATAGGCATGGGCTATGCGCGATTAGGGCGCGTCGTGCAATTCATTCCTTACCCCGTAACAACAGGATTTACTGCCGGAATTGGTGTAGTGATCCTGGTCCTGCAGCTAAAAGATCTGCTGGGTTTGACGCTGCCACACGTTCCGGTAAGCTTTCTCGATCGCCTCTGTTCTTACTATAAGGCTCTGCCAACGCTAACGATATCAGAAACCATTGTTGGTAGCACAACACTCGTTTTGATCTGCCTTTTAAAGAAACATTTGAGAAAGATTCCGGCTCCCATTCTCGCGCTGCCTATCGTAAGCGGGGCGTGCTTTTTCATTACTATGTTTTTTCCACATGTGCGAATCCAAACACTGCAGTCGGCGTTTACAAGCTTCCACAATGGGCATGTGATTCACGGCATTCCTTCTGTTCTTCCCAGCTTTTCTCTCCCTTTTAGTTTTCTGCTGAATCAAAGCCTAGCGCACGGACTAGAGCATATACGCCTTCTTTTAATGCCTGCTTTTGTTGTCGCGCTTCTTGCGGCCATAGAATCGTTGCTTTCTGCAGTTGTTGCTGATGGTATTACGCACACTAAACACAGTCCGAATGCCGAGCTCATAGGCCTGGGTCTTGGAAACATCGTCGGCGCCTGTTTTGGAGCCATCCCAGCTACAGGAGCGTTGGTGCGAACAGCGACCAACATCCGTTTTGGAGCACGGTCACAGGTTGCGGCTATTATGCATGCAATTACTGTCCTTGTGATGATGCTTTTTGCGGCGCCAATTATTTCACAACTGCCAATGGCGTCTTTAGCAGCGCTTTTGATAATCGTTTCCTTAGAGATGATTCAACCGTCTCGTTTGCGGCGCCTGCTTCGCATTGAAACAAAAAGTGATTCTGTCGTTTTATTATCTACTTTCTGCTTAACGGTATGTTTTGATATGGCCATTGGCGTGTGTATAGGAATCGTCTTAGCCGCATTGCTTCTTATCAAGCGCACTGCAGATGTCACGCAAAGTCAGCTTGTCTCGGTTGCTGAGCGCTTTTCTTGTAGTTCTTCTTCGGGAAATACCATTTTATATCAAATCAAAGGCCCTTTGTTCTTCGGTGCAACTGAGAAAGCGATGGCGGTGATCTCGCAAGTGATGAAAAACGTCCAGTCTGTTGTGTTTGTTATGGATGCCGTTCCTCATATGGATATCAC
>JAITIJ010000015.1 GCA_031279495.1 Holosporales bacterium
CACAAAAAGATCTCAAACCATTCCTTCAAAAAGCCTTTCCTGATTTCCTGAATCTGAGAGCAGAGCTCAAAAGTCCCCTCTTCAATTCTCTGAAGATCAAAACCGAGTTTTAAAAGTCATAGAAACTAAGGAGAGACAGCTGAACATATTCCCTCTCGATAGCTTCATAGATAGGTATACAGCATTCCTTAAAGAGGCGCGCTCCTTCGCAACAGTTTCTCCAATTTCCTTGGACCTCCTCTGTAAAATCCATCAAGGATTGCCAATCAAGCACAGTTTTCATGTATCATGCGATAAGAAAGGCAGCAGCGACTTTCTCTGAAAAACAGAAAAAGAGACGGAAATGATGTCTGGAGGTCTTAACTGTGCACCGTAAAATCTCACACCTCGGAGGCGCGCCCTTCGTTGCGCGCGGGTGGAAAATGTCGTTTGCGTTGCATGTTATAGTTGGCTTGGTGGGCGCGCTGGGGATCTCTTCTCGCCGGTTGTCTCCTTCTACAGAAGTGGTTCCCGTTGGGATTGCCTTTGTCGATGCAGTTGCTAATGGTCCAGCTTTACTAGGAACACCAGAAGGAGCGACAGATGAAACATTGCTTGAATCTATACCGGAGGAGGAAACACCCACTGCAGAAGAGGCGGCAAAAGGGGATAGCGCGCCTCCCGCTTTTACTCCTCAAGAGCCTACTCTCAAAGAGCTAACCCCTCTTCCTGCTGCTTCCTCAAAATCTGACGATTCGGCAAAAGTCACGCCACCTACAAATCCAGAATCTCTCTTAGAGCCTCTTCCGAAGCCTATTCCAGAGCCCATAAAATCTTCTTCCGGATCAATAAAGTCCTCCTCGGAATCAGCGCCAAGCCAACCATCAGAACTCCTCTCTCTGCCAAAAGAGCAAAAGGCGTCGCCTCAAGTAGAGCAAAGAAAATCGTCAACACAGCAAGAGAAAAAATCATCAACCAAATTAGATGCCCTTATGGAGGAAGAGACCTCTTCTCAAGAGGATTTTTTACAAGTATTAAAAAATATTGATGCGACAAAGAAAGGCTCTTCTCGGACTATACAGTCCTCTCAGATCTCGGGAAAGAACAAGGCAAAGCCTCGCAAAGGTGTCACTAAGGGTGCGTTGGAAGGAGCTCTTACCGCGGGAGAGGAGGATTTCATCCGTCAGCAAATTTATCCGCATTGGTCTATTCCTGGAGGAATCGCAGAAGCAGAAAATCTTATCGTTGAATTGCGTATTACGCTCCAAGATGACGGCACTGTAACGAATATTCAGATTTTGGACCAAAATCGCTGCCAAGAGAATCCTCAATATCGCGCAGCAGCAGAGAGTGCGCGTCGAGCTGTTCGTATCGCAAGCCCTTTGAAAATCCCGCCCAATCGACTAGAGTTATTCCGGTCGTTTCGTTTGAGATTCAATCCAAAGGATGCCTTAAGGTGATGAATTTGCGACATTTTTTTGTTTTTTGTGTTGGACTAGTGGAAATATTGGGCCTCACCATACCCTTTATTTCCACCGCAGAAGTTGTTATCGACATCAACCGCGGCGTTATAAAACCAACGAAAGTTGCCATACCTGTTTTTCATGGCAGCACACCGCTAGCACAGGATATTGTACACGTTGTAATGCATGATTTAGAAACATCGGGATTATTTTCTTCGGTGGATCCACAAGCGTACATCCAGTCTTTCTCTTCTTTTGCAGTGGAGCCGAGATTCGAGGACTGGCACCTTATTCACGCCCAAATTCTTGTACATGGAGAAGTCGTGTTTTCGGGCGATAAAATAAATGTTGCTTTCAAAGTATACGATATCGTCTCTCAACAAATTCTCGATCAATTCTCTCTTTCTGGCCAGGCAACGGCATGGCGCCAAATAGCGCATATGATTGCAGATACCATTTATTCAAGAATTACGGGAGAAAAGCCGTATTTCAACTCGCGTATTGTTTACATTGCCGAAACGCGCGAGAAAAAGCGTCTTGTTAAGCGACTGGCACTTATGGATTTTGATGGTGCTAACCATAAATTCTTAACGAAAGGAGAAACGTTGGTAATAACCCCGCGATTTTCTCCAACGCAACAGGAAATTACCTATTTCTCCTATGTAGAGGCTATTAATGCGCGTGGTCGCCGATATCCAAAGGGGGGGCGCATTTACCGATTTAATTTGCAGACAGGACATACAGAAACGATTGGAAATGTACGCGGTATTTCTTTTGCTCCACGATATGCCCCAGATGGCAAAAGTCTGATTTTTAGCGCGGTACACAAAGGAATATCTTCGATCTACACTTTCGATTTGCAAACACGAAAGACCCGCCGCCTCACGCATGGCAATTGTATTGATACATCTCCTTGCTATTCTCCAGATGGACAGCAAATTGTATTTAACTCTGATCGTGGAGGTACACAGCAACTTTATATCATGGACGCAAATGGAGAAAATGTGCGACGACTGTCTTTTGGCCCTGGTCGGTTTGCTACGCCTGTGTGGTCTCCACGCGGAGATTGGATTGCCTTCACGCGTATAGCGGCGGGGATTTTTTATATTGGCGTTATGTGTCCTGACGGAACAGGTCAACGGATGATTGCTACGGGGTATATCTTAGAGGGTCCGACTTGGGCCCCTAACGGACGTGTACTTATATTTACACGCCAAGAACGAAGCGGGAAGACGCGTTTATATAGCATAGATGTCACAGGGTTCAATGAATTTTGCATTCCAACCCCAAAAGATGCCTCTGATGCGGCGTGGTCCCCCTTGATTCAATCGACGAAAATGCAGTAGAGTACTTTCTTGAATTCACTTGTATGCGCGATGCAGGCAAGGTGGGTTGGTTGGTTTTGTAAATAGTGAGGAAAACAATGAGGCTTAGGTATTTTTTGGCTTTAGCGGCGGGATGCTTCATGCTGACCGCGTGCGATTCCGATGAGGAGCAAGTGACAACAGAGGATTCTGCTTATGTAGCAGAAGATGGAGGAACAGCGGCAGACTTCATTGCAAATGCAGGAGATCGCGCCTTTTTCGAGTTCGATAAGCATGACTTGTCGCCTGATGCAATAGCGACCCTTGACCGTCAAGTGGCGTGGCTTCTTGCGCATCCAGAGAAAGTGATTGTTGTTGAAGGTCATTGTGACGAGCGTGGCACACGAGAGTATAACCTCGCACTCGGCGAGCGTCGCGCACATGAGGTAGTAAGCTATCTCGTTGCAAAAGGATTGCCTGAGTCTCGCGTCAGTGCGGTATCTTACGGAAAGGATCGTCAGATCGAGATTCCTGGTGCGAATAAAGGAGAGTTCTGGAGACAGAATAGAGTTGCAATCTCCGTTCTTCGCTGATATCCCCGGAGGATGGTTTTGGAGAAAAGCCCTCGGCATGGTCGTGGGCTTTTTTTTATTAGACCATCTGAGAAAGGATATAGAGAGGAGGCTGATATAGGAAATTCTTTTCTTCTCGTAATTTTTGCAGAGAAGAGGCGAGGCGCGATTAGCCAGCGGCGGCTAGCAGACCCTGCTGAATGAGATAGAAAGTCCTTTTCTTCTCTCATCAAGGAAAGAAGAGAAATGTTGAGTGGAAAAGATGGAAGAAAGTGGGGGGAAGAGATGGGAAGTAGGAGAAACAAGATGAAGAAGCAATCTCTGCGGAAAACTTTACTCTTCCGGAGAAAGGAAAAGAGAGAGAAGACAGAAGAATAAAGGAGGAGACGGGGAAAGAAGAATGAGAGAAGAACCCTTGTCTATACTCACGACAAACTTGGTACAGATGGATTCTTTTAAAATGGGTACGTAAGCGGTATGTCAGTGTGACCACGCTTGGGTCAAAATTTTCCTCTGAATCTATATATAACAGCTATCGTTTAAGACTCTTCCCACAAAGCTTTTCGGACGAGTGTTTGTATTGGGATTTGTGCGTGAGGTATATGTAGGTCTATCCACGCCTTTGTGGCCATATCAAATAGATTAATGTCACGAAGGCCCCGCGGCACTACGCCGCGGCTATTTCGGTATCAGGTGGAAGCCTCCCTTAGAGCCCTGTGCCTATGTGGTGCGGCTACTCGTACGTTTAGAGCAGGTGTCATCTTGTAAAGTCGTTCGTATTTTCTTTCCTCTTCCTTCCTTTTTTTATCTATTCGTTATTTCTTTTCCTTCCGCGAAGTTTTTTTCCCCGAACGAGTGGTTGTATTGGATTCTGTGCATGAGGGATGTGTAGATATACACAACCTACGGTTGTGTCGTCTCAGCCATATTGCAATTACTAATGGAATACAGGTGAGTGTATTGAAGTTTCTGCGTGAGGTTTGTGTCGGTCTATCCACGCCTTTGTGGCTATACCAAATAGATTAATGTCACGAAGGCCCCGCGGCATCGTGCCGCGCTTATATAGCTTCGGATAAGAATTTGCATTGAATTTATGTGTGAGGAGCAATTGTCAAGGACTCCTTCCGCGAAATCTTTTTGGACGGATGTTTGTGTTGAAGATCACGCGCAAAACATGG
>JAITIJ010000033.1 GCA_031279495.1 Holosporales bacterium
CTCAATTTTCATGACACGATTCATGCGCATGAGGTGGGATTACCGGGCAATGTTACGTTAGTTACGCATGGGAGAGATCAAGTCATTGCGACTGTAGTTGCGCCGACCATCATGCCAACTGCAGCAACCGAAGCTACAGAGAAGGCAGATGATCAGTCGGGAGCTTAGATGGAGGCTCCTTTAGTTGTTATCGGTCTAGGAAATCCCGGATCGACATATGAGGCCCATCGGCACAATGCAGGAAGCCTTGCTCTTCAGGGAATAGAGCAGTACTGGCGGTTCCCCTCTTTTGTGAACAAGAAAAGCTTTGAGTTCAGTGCAGGGTTGTTGGAAGGCTGCAGAGTCTTCTTGCTACGGCCTTTAACGTTTATGAACGATTCCGGACGTGCCGTGGGTTTGTGTGCAAACTTTTATAAGTTGTCATCTGAGGCGTTTCTGGTGTTGCATGACGATATAGACCTTTCATTTGGCACGATTAAGCTGAAGCATGGAGGCGGAAATGGTGGGCACAATGGATTAAGAAGTATCGACAGTGTCTTAGGACCATCTTACTGGCGCTTGCGCATAGGAATTGGCCACCCTGGACATAAAGGCCTTGTTGTGCCGTATGTTCTTAGCCCTTTTTCAAAAGGCGAGAAAGAGGTTTTGGCATCGATCTTCGTAACGGTTGCAGAGCAACTTCCCCTATTTGTCCGCGGAGAAACGACCCTTTTTGCGCAACGCCTAAAAGCAGCTCTTGTCGCACCAGACGCACCGGCGGAGGAAGAAGGGAATAAAATATAGCAGACTCTCTCTGCGAAGGGGGCGTTGCAAAAAGTGAAGAATAAAAGAGCAAAGTTTGAGTTTTCCAATAAAACCCTTGCAGAATGAAGAAAAAGAAGGAGCTTCTCCCCCACTCTGAACCAGACAGAGACGGACACAAATGCGGAGAAAGGTCATCTCATAGCTCATGAACAAGCAGAGACGAAAGCGAAGAAAACACTTCTCTTTATTCAAGAGATGAAACTGAAGGCAGAATAAAATTCAAAACTGAAGGCAAAGAAAAAAACTTCCTCTAATTCAGAAAATACCAGCAAATCCGAATACAGGCTTTTTGCAGAGAATGGGCCAAGAGAGGGAAAATAAGATAAATAAAAAGTGAGCCGTGAGTGTATTAAACAGAAAGCGGATAACTCTGAGCTTTACTGAAAAAGATGAATGAAATAGGCGCCTCTTCCTTTCGCATTTCAATCTCTTGTCTTTTCTCAAAGGGTCTATTGAATACGGGGGCCCTATTTTTCTCACGTTCTCTTGTTTGGTTTTTCACAGGAAGTAATAGATTGGTATTTTTAGCAAAAAGCCTCCTTTCTATCGGAGTCTTCTAGCAAAATCAGCTGAAGAGGGCCTTCAGAGCTGCTGTTTTTATTTAGTCCCGAGTCGTGACACAAACGTCTGTCCATGGCCGGAAGAGCAGATGCCATCGAATCCTTCAGCAAGAACATCCAGAAATAGATCTTTACTTTTCAAGCCACACGCATCACGCGATCGTATCAGCATGTTAAACGCACCACTAAAGCTTTGATCAAATCCTCTTCTAGAGAAAAATATAAAACTCTTGTCCGAATGTTCTAGTAGACAAGTAACGTAGTCCCTGAACATCTGGAGAAGATACGCCGGGCTCGTTCCTTCAAAACAGGAAAAGACCACCTCATACATCAAAAAGCTTTCCATCCGAAAATAGCCACGATCTACACGATCTATCAGCACACGAACATCTTCCACTTCTTTGAACTGATTGTAACGCTTTCCCAATTCTTCTTGTGTCAGAGGCAAGATCGAAGATCCTCCTATCCTTTTCAGATAGTCCTCCTTTGTGACTTTTTCGTCGGTACCGACCTTCCGAAAAATAGGCCGTTTTCCAGATTCTGTCTCCTCCGTATCGGAATATACGGATATTCCCCTCATAGCGTTTCCCTTTGTCATAACACTGCAAAATACCATAGCTATAGCTACTGCTAAATTGACAATTGTTCTTACAAACCGCTTTTTCATGCTCTTCCCCTAACAGGCCTTATTACCATCTAAGTTAAGAGTAAAGAAGCTTCTATTAACGTTCAAGAGCACAGTTGGTTTGGAATCGTATAGAGTCGACTTGTTTTCTTCCGTCCAAGTATATACATCTGCGTTGGTGGCGACTGAATACTCACGCAAAAAGTTTACAAGACGTGAGAATGCCGTTTCCTCCTCTTCAGGATGGGACATCTCGGTCAGAAATTCTTTCTCCAGTGTAGAAAAGAGGGTACCTTCTGTTTTTACTATGTTCCCAATAAGATCAACAAAGCACCGAAGATATATTTCAAAGTTTACGTCTCTATATTTTGAAAAACCCTCGACGGAATCTCTTGCGCCATTTGCAAAAACCTTGTAGAGCCTTCCATCCTTGACTTCTGCAACTTTCTTTCCATAAGAGAACAGATGAAAACTATACGAACCTATATCTCCGCATACGAAGGTTCCTTCCAGATTAAGTTTCGTAGTAGGAATCGTTGTGTCCGGATCTGATGGATCCGGTATAGAAACCTTTTCCGTATACAATGAACAAGAGGAATGCTCACGCTTAGCTTCATTAAGAATGCGATGCAATATATTTTGTACAAATGTTGTACTATCCTTATGTGTGCTATTCTTACAGGATCGTTAATTGCCGCAGAAAGAAGTTGTTTCTCTTCGTTCATTATTATTTTTCTCGGATGCATTCCCTCTCCTTTAGGAAGGAACAAGAAGAATGCTGTGGTGACAAACAGTAATTTTTTTGCGGACGTGTTCATTTCAAACTCCTGTTATTTGAATATGATTTAACTTTAATTGTATTTTGTTAAAAACAGTATTACAGATATAGACAAAACAAATGCTCACAAAAACATCATATTGGTAAAATAAACGGCTAACCCTCAAAGCTTTCCGCCTGTTCAAACTAAAATCTTTATAATTTTTCTTCGCTTCTAGATATTGTCTGTTCTACAATGGATTTAGGAGGGATAATGTCCATTATTCGACGGTTATCTCCGTCTCTTATCAACCAGATTGCTGCCGGGGAGGTAATTGCGCGTCCCGCAGCGGCTGTAAAAGAACTTGTAGAGAATGCACTAGATGCTCAATCAACATGCATCGATGTGTATCTAGAAAACGGTGGCAAATCTGCCATTATCGTAAAAGACAACGGCGTGGGGATGTCTTCTGAAGATCTTGCGCTGTGTGTTGAGCGTCATACGACATCAAAATTACAGGATCTCACGCGCATTTCCACCTTTGGCTTTCGAGGAGAGGCCTTGGCTGCTCTGGGTTCTGTATGCCGTATGACGATTACCTCTCGAAAACGCGAGAAATCGCAGGCTTTTTGCGTTAGGATTGAGGGCGGGCGCTTTATTGCTCCTTTGGCGCCCGCTGCTTTAACAGAGGGAACGCGTGTTGAGGCGCAAGATCTGTTCTTTGTAACGCCAGCTCGATTGAAATTTCTTAAAAGTACAGCTGTGGAATTGGGTCATTGCGCTCAGATAGTGAAGCGTCTGGCTCTTGCGAATCCGCATGTTACTTTCCAGTTTTTCGAAGGAAGTAAACGCCTTTTTTCTTATCAACAGAACGATCAAAAAACACGAATCATCGAGGTGCTTGAGAAGCTTTCAGCAGACAACTTGCTTTCTGTGGAGAAAACACAAGGTGCGTTGTCAGTCTTTGGGGTCATAGGGAAGCCTACGTGCACTCAGGCAACATCAGCAAAGCAGTTCTTTTTCGCCAACAAGCGCGCTGTTCAAGACGCTTGTTTCAATGCCTCTTTGCGTGCTGCGTATCAAGAGCTTATCGCCCGAGAAAGATATGCTGTCGCTGTTCTGTTTCTGGCTCTACCGCTTGAGGACATCGATGTTAACGTCCATCCTGCGAAGACCGAAGTTCGGTTTCGAGAAGCGCGGCGCATACAATTATTTCTGACGGAAGCTCTTTCTCAAACTCTGCGCACAGATAAATCGATCTGGACAGGACCGAAAGATGCAGAGAAGCATTTCGCAGTGTCTTTTTCATCATCACCGCCTTCTTTCAAAACACCGCCGCCTTTCCCATGTAATGCTTATCATTTGAAGGAAAGTCCACCGCCGCTTTATAAAGCGCCTCCTCCCTTGGAACAAAGTTCTTTCTTAGAGGACACAAATTATCCTCTAGGACACGCCAAAGCGCAAGTTCACAGGCGGTATATTGTCGCTGAGACACAAGATGAGATCGTTATTGTCGATCAGCATGCGGCACATGAACGTATTGTCTATGAAAAGATCAAGAGCGCTTTTGCTTCAACTGGAGCCGTTTCACAAGCGCTGCTTATGCCCATTGTCCTTCGATTCTCGAATGAATGTCTTGAACTTTTCGCCGAACATCAAGCGGAGTTTGCCCGTTTAGGGTTGCAGTATCAAATAATAGAGCCAGAAGAATTGACGGTGTTCGCAATACCAACGTTTATGGAGGGCGCTGATCCAAAGCCTCTTATGCAAGACTTAGCAGAAGAGCTAAAGATGTGGGGCAAAGGCTTTGCTCTTGTTGAAAAATTTCACGAGGTATTTGCTACTTTTTCCTGCCATACGAGCATCCGTTCTGGTCGGGAGCTGTCGGTTATCGAGATGAACACGCTACTGAGAACGATCGAGCGCACCGAGCACAGTGGCCAATGCAATCACGGCCGCCCAACTTACGTCAAAATCCCCCTTTCAAAATGCGATAAACTGTTCGAAAGGTGAGAGGGAATCAAGGAAGGATAGGGCATCTGCAGGCAAAAGATCCTTAAGGTTTCTCCTTAACCCTTTACTATTTAATGCGCGCTGTCTGCGGATGCTTCCTTCGAACATGAAGGGTCGTAATGCTAGGTGCCTTGTGAAATAGATCTGGTGAAGCTGCATAGGCCAAACGGAATTATTTCCCCGCCAGCAATCTTTTTCTGAGGCTAGCCTTCGTATCCTTTTAAAGTGCACCGCAGTGTTCCTCGTTCTTATTAAAAAGTTTCTTCTGTACAGTAGGTTTCGCCGCTTCACTATCTTCTCCAACACTGTCGCACAAGTAGTATCGATGCCTATAACTCAAGAAGTATTTAAGATGAATATGAGCAATTATTAGAAGATCTTTTCCCTTAAATAAGGCGACAATGGATGGAACTAAATCCCATCTAACAGCAGCTTTTGGAAGCTCCTCTACCAATTCTAAGACCCTATATCCTCTTTATAAAAGGATCATGGAAGGGCATAAGCATTGACGTTGATACTGTTTTGCAGCATATTTTTCTTATGGGTTGCTTGTACAGATTTCTCTCTAGCAAGTGCTTCTGTACTATTTCCATTGGGTTTTTTCTGTTTTTAACGACTATCGCGCAAGCAAAAACGCATCTTCATCAACGAAGATTCTTAAAGACGACAACACAACATCGCTCTCTCCAGAACAAGTATCAAGTAGGAGTAGCTTCTTGGTATGGTGGGCGCGACCGTGGGAAACTAACAGCCTCTGGCATTCGGTTTAATCCTGATGCACTCGTAGCTGCGCACGCGACGCTGCCTCTGCCAACAGTAGTACGTGTTACAAATTTGTCTAATGGTCGTTCTGTTGAAGTGTTTGTGATCGACAGAATGCCGAAAAAACGTGGGCGCATTATAGATCTTTCTCAAAGTGTGGCGAAAAAACTCGGATTTATGCGCAAAGGACTAACTCCTGTGCAAATCGAGGTCATATCTCGTCCGCCAATGAAATTCGTTCGAGCTTCTCTTAAAAGCTCAACGAAAACGCATCGTCAGAAGTTGAGCACATTGCGAAAGAAAAATGCCACAGAAAAGAGTCGCGTTCTATAGCTGTTTCTCTTGTTTGAAAGATAGATCGAATAGCCAGCCTTTTACCGACGAGTTTTTCGAATGGTTATTGCAGCTATAGAAACGCCAAAAGACAAGAAAAGTATCAAGATAGTCGTTAGAGCGTTGATTTCTGGGGAAATCCCTAAGCGCAAGCTAGAAAAAATTACCATGGGTAATGTTGTCGCTCCTGGACCAGCGACAAAACTCGCGATTACGACATCATCTAGCGATAGAGCAAAAGCAAAAAGCCAGCCCGTTGCCACAGCAGGCGCGATCAAAGGAAGCGTAATTACAAAAAATACTTTAAGAGGAGATGCACCAAGATCCAGCGCCGCCTCCTCTAAGGATCTATCAAACTCTGCAAGACGTACTTGCACGACAGCAGTGACATAGGCGATTGCCAAAGTTGTGTGCGCGATAATAACGGTCATCACACCACGACTTTGTGGCCAACCAGTTAAATGCTGAATAGCAACAAACAAAAGCAATAAGGATAATCCCGTAACGATATCCGGCATAACCAAAGGAGCTGTGACCAATCCTGTAAAGAGCGTTTTGCCACGGAACCGCTGAAATCGCACAATTGCGACAGCCGCAAGTGTGCCCAAAACAACAGCAATAGTTGCAGAAATGGCAGCAATACGGAAACTTGTCCATGTTGCACGCAGCATAACGGTATCCGAGAGAAGCTCTTGATACCATTTGAGTGAGAATCCGGTCCATGTCGTCATTAATCGTGCTTTGTTAAAAGAAAAGAAGACGATGACAAGTAAAGGAATGTACAAAAACGCATATCCTAAGAACAATATGGTTTTCAATGTACGCGATGAAGAACCTGTCATGCGCGTACCTCTCGCCATCGTTGCCAACAAGAAATCGGTAATACCACGAAAAGAATCAGCAAGATGGCCAAGGCAGATGCAACAGGCCAAGACATGTTAACAAAGAACTCGTTCCAGACGATACGTCCTATTGTCAATGTTTCTGATCCTCCGAGGAGCTCCGGAATGACATATTCTCCGATAGCGGGGATAAAAACCAAAACAGAACCGGCAATCATGCCAGAAAAGGACAAGGGCAGTGTGATCGCGAGGAATGTTTTTAAAGGCCGGCAGCCAAGATCATGCGCAGCATCCAATAATTCTGTATCAATGCGCGTGATACTAACGCATAAAGGCAGAACCATAAAAGGAAGATAAGCGTATACAATTCCTAGACACACTGCGAAAGGAGTCTGCATTAACGCAAGAGGCTCTGAAATCAAACCAAAACGCAAGAAAAGGCCATTGATGACACCCGTTGGACTAAGGAGTGCTATCCATGCATAAACGCGGATTAAAAAGGATGTCCAAAACGGCAGGATGACAAGCAGTTGAAGAATAGGCCGCACTTTCTCTGAAGATCGCGCAATGGTGTAAGCCATCGGATATCCTATCAGCAAGCAACAGAACGTCGATGAACCAGCAATAGCAAAAGAAGTTATCAGTCCCCTCTGGTAAAGCTCGTCCCGGAACAAGGTCAGATAGCTGCTAATATTCAAACGAATCTGTAGCAACCCTTCTGGGAGAATAGAGACAATGTCCGTATAAGGAGGCCGTGCTAAGATGGCATCTGAAAAACTAATTCTCAACAGAAATAGACACGGAATAAGGAAGAACACCAGTAACCAGATGTAAGGAATTGCGGTAATCAGAGCATGCCCACGACGACTGAGGATATCGTAGGGCACTCTCTTGCGAACCTTTCTGAAGGGGCGTTTCACAAACACGATCCCTTAATTCATACAGCGTATATTATCCTTATTTTCTGTCTTTAAAAGATCAGTGCACAGTCTCTTTCCTCACAATCGACTGCACTAGACTAGCTGCCCGTATCTTTCTGCTATACTATACCTCTATGTCGCAATTTTATTGTTTTCAGGAAACGTCTCTATGTAACAGCCCCTCTTGTGCTATTTCTTATATTAAATTGTGCAACGACCGCTTATTCGACTAACCTTCAATGTTTATTTAAGGTTGTTACCTTAAAATATAGGCTGAAGCAATGGCTAGAACGTTGTACGTTGTTGATTGTATTCAGAGGTTTTTCTGGGATGTCCAGACTTCTTAGCGTTATTCTGTGTTGCGCACTTCTAACGAGTTGTGGAGGAGGTGGTGGTGGTGATAGCGGAGGCGGAACAACATCCTCTCCCCCTTCTTTCACTCCTACATACGATCTGCCAACCCCCATTATTATCAGCAGCAAGGCTGGGGGATCCGGATATGACCTTGCAGGGGTGGGTGGCGCACATGATGCGGGCATTAAAGGTCAGGGCGTCGTAATGGCAATTTTTGAGGATAGTCTATACCAAAAGGACGTAATGAATACTTTTTTTCCGGATAGATGGAGTCTAGGAAGTGGGGAGTATACTCCATCTGTTGACCCGTCTAAGTACTCAACATCGAACAAAACTCATTCCGTTCAGGTTGCAAGTTTTGCAGATTCAGTTGCGCCATCTGCGCATTTTGTGTTGTATGCACCGAATGGGGGCCCGTATCTTGCGACTTCTGCGCTTAACCATATCGCCAAAAGCAAAGAAGCAACCGTCATTAATTGGAGCGAGGGGATAAAGCAAGATAGCTCAACAAAGTCTTGCACTAGCAATAGTACGATGCTTTATACTGATTGCGATGTCTTTGGCAGTGATTCTGTCATTATGTTTTTAGCGGCTGGGAACTATGGTGGGCACGCGTCGTGCAATCGCGTTTATGATGCCATCAAGAGAACACTTTGCCCACTTTCTGACTATGATGCTCAAAGAAAGCGAAATATATTTTTCGTGAGCAATGCGATCAACCCAAAAAACAATGTATACGAATTAACGCACTGCTATCCAGAAAACGGAGAAAAGGATACGCACTTCTTTGTGAGCAATGACGTAGGGCCTGACCCTTATGACGGCGCAGATATTTCTGGAACAAGTTTTTCTGCCCCAAAATGTGCCGCTATTGCAGCATTGCTTCAATGTCGCTGGCCTTATTTTAAGGTGCACTGTAATCAACTAGGTATCTTGTTATGGGAAACAGCAGATGTAATTCGAGTTAAGTATACAAAGAAGTATGACTCTGATGGCAACCCTCTCAAAACAGAAGAAACGAAAACAGAAGGGCTTCGTCGACCAAATGTCGCAAAAGCTCTTAATTTTAGCGAATCTACAGCAAAGATTGCTGAGCTTTCTTGGAAAACGACCACTTCTCAGGCAAGCGCTGCTTTTGGAAATAGCTTTCATACGCTTGGGTTATGCCGTGTTGTTAGTGTCGATCACTATGGCCGCAGCTGGTCCGGTCTTACGGACAAAGCAGCGGATGTCTCTCGACAAATTTCTGTGCAGCAGGAGCCATCGCTTACTTCAGCCTTAATGTGGTGTTCAGCTTTACCATTTGAAGAGAACTCTTTTCGTGCATTTAGCCCTCATGTATACGTGCATGCTTTTGGCAGGAAACGAGCTTCTCGTCGCGATTTTGTTGAAAACAACATGTCAGCGCAAATGCACATAGGAGAAATGCATTTCTCGCTTATTTCACATGTGCATACAACGGTGGCCGTGCACCAACGGCCAGGAATGGCAACTTTTGCCTCACCCGGCATCCTTCTAACACACGTTTCTTGGAGCCAACAGAACGGTTTACTTTCTATGCTACCTCCAGGAATGGTTGTGAGGAATGACATTACCCTTGGAACAGCATATACGCTAGGTACAGAGTTCTTTTATGTGAAGGAAACACAATCCGCTCATTTCCGAAATTTATACAAGCAAAACGATGTGCACGGTGGGCTTGTCAGTTTTTCTGGAACATGGAACAGTCTACATTATCGCTTGCGCATGGGTGCTTTTCGAGAAAGTACTGGTGTTTTAATGACAAAAAGTGCAGGCGCGCTTTCTTTTGGAGATGGAAGTGTCACAAGTAGCTGCGATCTTACAACACTATGGAAAGTTACAGATAATTTTAGCATCGTGAATACGTTAGTGTGTGGGTATACGCAAGTGCGTTCTTTGCCAAAATTGCTTCTTATAACACCAACGGCTCCTATGCGGACCATGGAATGGCGGATGGGCATCATGAGCAAGGAAACATTGGGTACAGAGCACCCGATCAACTGGGGTCTGTTTTACTGTGAGCCAAAGCGTGTGGTTTCTGCTCCTGTACGCTTGAGGTTACCTGTTGAGCATCGTATAGATGGCAGTATACGCTATCAAGAAGAGCGCACACACCTGAGACCAGATGCGAAAGAACGTCGCATTGAAGGAATCATTGAAACTCCTTTGCCATGGGGACTGCGTTTTTCCACCGCCGTTTCCTATATCAAGAACCCAGGACACAGTCGCAACACACCATCGCATTTAGAAGCTGCCATCATGGTAAGCAGCAAATAAGCCAAGAGGATCCGAAAAGAATAAAACCAGATGCTTACGTTTCCTCAGCACGATCGAAAGGAGGTTTCACAAAAACGACGCCAATAATAGCGAGCAACACAATAACAGATGGTGTGAAAAAAGCGATAGCAGGACTATACAAATGCCACAAATGCCCAATAATTGCGTTAGAGATCAGCATACCAATTGCACATACAAGATTAAAAACGCCAAAAGCTGTTCCTTTCAGCTTTTGCGGCGAATAATCTGCCACCATAGCGTAAAATGTTCCTTGTGTTGCGCCATGGTGAATTCCGTATAGAGCGACGCCGACCATTGTCATAAAAATCGAATCTGAAAGAGCTAATATCACACAAGAAATTAGCAAAATAGAGAATCCGAACAACAGAAAAACACGACGATCGGTATAATCAGAGAGCTTCCCGACAATGCGCGCAGCTGGCGTGTTAAAGGTATACATCACAAGTAATATAAGAGAGGCATATTTTGCTTCCAGTCCTTGAGTTTGGGCTTTAAGAACCAAGAAAGACTCGCTAAAACGAACGAGCATAAAAACCAGCACCACACTAACAAACATCCAGTACCGAGACCCGAGCATCACCAACTCCTCTCGACGGATGGGAAACCCTTTCCTCTTGCTGTCTTTTAATCTTGAAAGGTTCTTAGGCTCTTCTACGCCCACATGTAACAAGATGACAGCTATAATAATAGGAATGATTGCAAGAAAATACGTTAGTCGAATATTGCTACCGGTAACGTGCATCACCTGATAACACAAGAATGCTCCGATGGCAGAACCAGCGCACGCCATGCTTTGACGCAGTCCAAAACATACACCTTTCCTTCCTTTAGGTGCACAGTCTGCGATAAGAGCATCCCGCGGTGTATCGCGCATACCATTTGCAACACGCTCCATCGTTTGGGCTGTTGCGTACATAAAAAGGCCGCTCGCTGTAGCAAATAAAGGTTTTGTCAGTGCCGCACACGCATATCCTATAAGAACAAGAATTTTCCTTTTGCCAATATAGTCGCTGAGCACCCCAGAAAATAGCTTTACGATATAAGATAAGGCCTCTGTGAAACCACGGATGTGTCCCACATCAATGCTTGTGCCACCAAGTATTCCCGTAATAAAAAGAGGAGTCAAAGCGGTGATAACAACCGAAGAAGAGTTTGTTAGCAGGCTGACAATGCTCAACACCCAGACTGTTGAAGGGATGCGCGTTGGAACTGCTTCCTTTGAGTGCCAACACCGCGCCATAAAGCCCCAATAGCTACAGAAAGAAATGCATCCCCTTAGCACGCATTTATAACCTCAGATAAGAAAGGAAGAAATAGGGAACCTATTTTCTTGCTAGTGGCGATGCTTCACAGGTCTCAGAGGCATTCTTATCGGGAACACAATGAACGTTCTTGACTTTTCCTTCTGCCTTTTGTTGGCAGCAATGAACACAGAAACAACAAGGGTTTATTGGTTTTGTGTTTAAATCTTTTGCGTTGCAACGTTGCGTGTAATGCGTATGTCGCCCACAAGGAACACAAGTGCAACAAGTGGAAGTATAATTTTCATTCCCCTTGCGTACTGTTGTTTTATGGATACAACCGACGATGCGCCCTTTTAGCGCACAACAATTTGTCGAACAACGTGCGCAGTGACGTCCCATCATGTTGCAGACCTTGCAACAAAAGGCATTATTAGCTGTTTCCTTTGGTGCTTGACACACTGTCCTACATTTGTACTGACAAGAACCAGTTTGTTGATTCTCTGAGAGAGGGCGTACGCGAATAATCGTGTCTGTCAGCGTCTTCTGGCCATAGATATGCTCTTGTGTACTATAAGCTCCCTCGTCGTAGGCCCAATCGGACATCTGTGTCGAGGTAGTATCGCGGAAACACCCTGTTAATACGAGTAATACAAGAGAAAGACAAAATACGTTTTTCATATTACGATTATATGCAAATTTGATAAATAAAAGGTAAAATTGATTGAGTCTTATCGTGCTAAGTGCTAAGAGGTGATAGTGAAAAGAGTAAAACAAGAAAAAGAGGAATCGCACACAGCTATTTCCTCCTTGTGATTGACTTCGCCGAGTCCGCCCTTCGTGCTCTTTAGAGGAACTATTAGATGCTCTGCGGAAAGCGGATATGGAGACGAGAACATAGAGGGCTGTTTTTCTTTTTGGCAAAACTCGGCTGACCCTCCTTGCTAATTTAAGAAAACCAGCTTTGCGCCCCCTTCCATCTGTCTTCTCGCAAAGAATCTAAAGACTAACAGTGTTTCGGTTTGTCGATACCGTTTCACAGAGATGGAATCCCCCACAGGAACGAGAGAACCCACAGATATAGCGTCTCAGGGCGCTCAGAATCTTACGGTGAACAGACCTAACGCATGCAATTATAAAAAAGCATCAGTATGCTCTCTTTATATTAGGCAATCCACTCATAGAACTAGCCGTAATGTCCTCGCAAAAATAGGGGACAATCCTATGTTCGTTCCTTAATAAGCCCTCAATCTGTTGAATTTCAGCATACTCCATCTTACTAACGATTCTGCTGGTCTAGGCTCTAGATTATGCGCTGGGAAAGCAGGCCGTATGATCCGCAGCACCGTTCCTGATTCTGAGAGGCTGGCATTTAGACGGTAGATAACCTCCCTAAGAAGGGCGATCAGGCTGTTTTCTCTTACTTTTAGATACTATTCAGTAAGCATCTTCCTCCTGTATCGTCTTCTACACTCCTTTTTAGTCAAGCGTTTTTTGTAGAGTCTGATAGCGGCAATTGCTGTAATGCACATAAATAACAAGAGAGGCCAAAGATTCGTCCATATTTCCTCAAATCCAGCCCGAGACAGGTGCCTTCTCCTTCATCTGGGGTCAAAAGCCCGCACAGCATGCGGATCGTTGTTGTTTCCCCACTTCCATTTGGCCCTAAAAAACCGTAAATCTTGCCCTTCTGAACGCGGACATCAACATGGTTAACGACCAAACGTCCTTTAAATGCCTTCGTTAGATTCCGTACATCGATGGCATAGGGGGGGGGGAGTCGACACGATTTATTGCTCATCTAAAAGCAGAGTCACCGGCAATCCAGGACGCAAACACTCGTCATATGTATCTGGAAGGGCTTCTGCCATAAACACCAATTTCTCGCGAGAACACGTGCTATAGATCATTGGTGGCGTGAATTCGGCTTTAGGAGAGAGGAAGATAACCGTGGCGAAGATAGTTTTATCGCTTCCATCCAAGGTTACTTTTATCCTTTGCCCGATACGAACACTGGGTAGTTCTTTTTCAGGTACAAAAAATCTAATTTTGACATTTTCGTCAGGTAAAAAGCTCACCACGGGAATGCCTGCAGTTACAAATTCCCCCACGTGGTAGTAAATATCTTCGATCCTTCCGTTTTGTCGCGCTTTCGGCATGGCTTTCTCAACGTTGTTTCTTGCACGAATCACCTCCTGATGAAAGGTTACGGTTCGACTGAAGTTTAAAATTATCTCCGGTACAACCAGTCTGAGAAACGGCTTTGGAGTTGCTTGAGAAACTTGAAAAATAAAACCAGAGACCCTCCGCAACTTGATCGCAATCGATCTCAACTGATTTTCCAAAACCCTCCTGACTGAGCTATGTGTTATTTGTGCAATAGGCTTATTCAAAAGCATTGGCTGTCTGCCTTTTATCCGATGAACGCCAGCAGCGTTTTTCGATTGTTCTGCCCCACTCTTCCGGTCCCGCACTTTTCTTTGCTATCTTTACGCAGAGGGTTTACCTCGACAACAAAAACCCTCCTAAAGTCTTGATTAAGTTGATTCATAAAGAGGGAGTAGACCTGGGGCCCCAGAGAAGATGATATGGAGATTCTCTGGTGGGTGATGACGGGTTCGAACCGCCGACCCTCTCGGTGTAAACGAGATGCTCTACCACTGAGCTAATCACCCAATCACTTCTTATGTAAGGGGAAACGCATTCTTATGCAATTGCTAGATTCCTTTAGGCTTAGGCAAACATCTCGCAGACTTATTTTAAGAATTCTCATAGAAATCTGATATAGATCTTGAGTCTTGTCATGATAAAAACGAATTTTTACTTTTCCGCTTCTTCCGATGAATCTGCATGGCTCTAGACTAGCGTGGTTTTGACAGCCTAAAGCCCAGGCATTCGTATGCCTTCTAAGGAAGTCTCATCCAGAAAAAGAGCCATATCCTGCTTAAGGTCAGAACCAACCTGGATGAGTTGCGTAGAAATCTGGGTGTCTTCGATCGTTTGGATCCAGATCTTGCCTTGCTTCTGCTGGATGAGTT
>JAITIJ010000019.1 GCA_031279495.1 Holosporales bacterium
GCCCAGCAAGAAGAAGACTAACTACCGGTGGAATGCTTTTGCAGAGCGCTTCTTGCAGTGCTAGATAAATGTCTTGCTCTATCACTCTCGCACGAAATTGTTGATGAGATCATTTTGCTTGACAGAATCTTGGAAAATGATTATGCTTTTTTGTGTTGCCCATAATTGGAGAAAAAATGAAACCTGTTAAGGCCCTTTGTGTTGCCGCTCTTATGTGCGGATTGGTGAACACCTCCCTCGCAATGGCCAACGGAGATCCAGAACAAGATCGCAGTAGACCAGATCATCCAGATCATCCAGATCACCAAACGTGGCTCATGGATCATCCAGAACAAGATCCTAACAGGCCATAATCAACAGTATTCTGTCTTCAACTATAAAGGCGTTCCTTCGGGAACGCCTTTTCGTTATGCGCGCACTAGCCCGAAATGATAAGGAAGATAAGATCAAAAGGAAAAGAGGATATGACCATGGAAGGGACGAATTCGAAGGTCAAGCAAAGGTGAATACTTGCGCCTTTACTGCAGAGACAAGAACTGAGCGCGAACACATTGCAAGAGCAAAGGAAATGAATAATCCCCCTCTATACTTTAACCTTTGGTATCCTGCGGAAGGTTCATTCGATGTAATGGACTGGTTTTATTTGTTCTTATGCAATTCCGCCGATACCATATTGTGAATAACATCTCTTTTTTCAAGACTCTCTCTATGGTAAACGGGAAAAGCGATGCTTTCTGCTCTCTATCCTGAGTTTCGGTTTCTTGTGCGTAAGACAGAAGCTGCGACTCGTGCTCGGCGCGGGTGTATCATTACGCCTCATGGTGTCATTGAAACCCCAGCATTTATTTTTTGTGGGACGAAAGCTTCTGTTAAGGGACTTTCTCCCGCTCTTCTCAAAGAAGCTGAAACACAATGCTGTCTGGCCAATACTTATCACCTGATGCTGCAGCCGGGCGCGGATACGATTCAGAAAGTAGGAGGCCTGCATGCTTTTATGGGCTGGAATGGCCCTCTGCTGACGGACTCCGGTGGATTCCAGGTATTCAGCTTGGGGTACGGCTCAGTCGCTGATGAGATCAAAGGGCGCCGGCAACGCTCTTCTTCTGTGCAACAGATCTCGGAAAAAGGCGTTGTCTTCAAATCATATTTAGATGGCAGCCTGCGTGAAATAACGCCAGAGACTTCGATACAAATACAGCGGAAGATAGGCGCAGATCTTGTTGTGGCTTTCGATGAATGTACGCCATATCACTGTTCTCGTGCCTATACTGAGCAAGCGCTAGAACGCAGTCATCGGTGGGAGACGCGATCGCTTGACGCCTTTAAAGCATATAATGACGGCAAACAAGCCTTATACGGCGTTGTTCAAGGAGGTGTTTATGTCGATTTGCGCGAGAAAAGTGCGCGTTACGTGAAAGAATCACCCTTCTTCGGACATGCTATTGGGGGCACATTAGGAGCGATAAAAGAGGAAATGTATCGTGTTATAGAAATGACGATGAATCATCTTATTTCCGCTCATCCTGTGCATCTGTTAGGCATTGGAGGTATAAGAGATATTTTCGTGGGCGTTTCTTTAGGTATAGATACTTTTGACTGTGTGCATCCTACGCGTATTGCTCGACACGGAGGCGCTTTGGTCCCTATATCCTTACGAGATCATCCGGCTCGCGAACATATCTCTTTAAAACGCGCCTCTTATGCTGAAGATTCTTCTCCTATCGATCCTACATGCTCTTGCGCCACATGCCAGCAGTTTTCGCGCGCGTATCTGCATCATCTGCTCAAAGCGCGAGAGGTGTTGGCTATTACAGCCCTAACACTGCACAACGTGTTTTTCATGAATCGTCTTATGGAAGATATTCGTGCAGCTCTAGAAAAAAACTGCTTCACAAAATTGTGCCATAAATGGCAAGTCTCTGATCTTTAACGACAACACGCCTCTTCTGACAGAAGAAGCGATCTGATCGTCTCATGGACAGCTGCCATAGACCACTACCTTTAATTACAATGATTCTGTCTTCTTCTGTTGATCATTCAAAAAAGACGAGATCTGAACCTTCTCTAAGAACCTAGGAAAGAGCAAATAGAGACCTTCCAACAACAGGGCGCCCTTTCCGTTAGAAGAAGGCGCCCCAATCTAATCAGGATCGTTTACAAACAATCAGCCACAAAAACCGCTCTTAACGCAGTGTTTTAAGACTTCGTTGTCGCAACGGTCTTAAACTTTAAAAGTCGAAATCACCGCCGCCCATACCTGGAGACCCAGGCTGCGGAACCGCCGCTGGCTTTTCAGGCTTCTCGGCAATCATGCACTCGGTCGTGGCCATCATGCCCCCAACAGAAGCCGCACTCTGCAATGCGATCCGGACAACCTTAACAGGGTCGATAATTCCCGCACGTACCAGGTCGGTGTACTCTCCCTTCTGCGCATCGTATCCCCAGCTGTTGTCTTTACTCTCAAGCAGCTTTCCGATCACAATCGAGCCATCTACGCCCGCATTCTCCGCAATTTGACGTGTCGGCGCTTGTAAACTCCGCCGCAAAATATCGATACCTAAACGCTGGTCATCGTTGGCATACTTCAACCCATCCAGCGCAGAAGCACAATACAAAAGCGCAACACCACCACCTGGCACGATCCCTTCTTCAACCGCTGCACGTGTCGCATGCATCGCGTCGTCAACCCGGTCTTTGCGCTCTTTGACCTCAACTTCTGTCGCTCCTCCAACGCGGATAACCGCAACACCACCAGCAAGCTTTGCTAACCGCTCCTGCAGCTTCTCTTTGTCGTAATCAGATGTCGACTCGTCTATCTGACGACGAATCTGCTGACAGCGAGCTTCGATATCCGGCTTGTTTCCAGCACCATCCACAAGCGTCGTGTTGTCCTTATCAATCAACGCTTTCTTAACAGAGCCAAGCATGTTAAGGCTAACGGCCTCAAGCTTGATCCCTATATCCTCGCTGATAACTTGACCACCCGCTAGAATGGCAATGTCTTCAAGCATCGCTTTCCGCCGATCACCAAAGCCAGGCGCTTTTACCGCTGCAACCTTCAAGCCTCCACGCAATTTGTTTACCACAAGCGTTGCTAAAGCTTCTCCTTCAACATCCTCTGCGATAATGAGCAAAGCGCGTCCTGCTTGCACAATCTTTTCCAAAATCGGCAACAATGGTTGCAAAGACGATATCTTCTTCTCATAGATCAAAAGGTACGGTGCATCGAGCTCGACGACCATCTTTTCGTTGTTCGTCACAAAGTACGGCGAGACATAGCCGCGGTCGAACTGCATGCCCTCGACCACTTCAAACTCAGTCTCCAAAGACTTCGCTTCTTCCACCGTAATCACGCCCTCTTTGCCAACTTTTTCAACAGCTTTTGAAAACATCTCGCCAATCGAACGATCGCCATTCGCGGAAATCGTTCCAATCTGCGTTATTTCTTCCGCAGTCGAGATCTTCTTGGCCATAGAACGCAGCTTTTCAACAATAGCAGTGGTGGCTATGTCAATACCGCGCTTTAAATCCATAGGATTGACACCCGCTGCTACTGCACGCGCAGACTCTTTCACAATCGCATGAGCCAGTACAGTTGCAGTCGTTGTGCCGTCTCCAGCCAAATCATTCGACTTGCTCGCGGCCTCTTTCAGCATCTGTGCTCCCATATTCTCAAAGCGCTCAGAGAGCTCAATTTCTTTTGCAACCGAAACACCGTCTTTGGTGATTTTCGGTCCGCCAAAACTGCGCTGAATAACAACGTTGCGGCCTTTGGGCCCTAGAGTAACGCGAACCGCATTACTTAGCGTTTCAACCCCTTTTAGCATGCGCCCACGCGCATCTGCTGAAAACCTCACATCTTTTGCTGTCATGATCTGTCCTCCTTTTCTTACGAAACAGCAGAAACGGCACCTTTCCCGTCAAGAATACCGAGAATATCGGATTCTTTTAGGATGACGTACTCCGTTCCATCTATTTTCACTTCAGTTCCACCCCATTTTGCAAAGAGAACGCGGTCTCCTGCTTTGACCTCTAAGGGATGCAATGCCCCTTTGTCATCGCGCACACCAGCTCCTACAGAAAGGACTTCCCCTTGTATAGGCTTCTCTTTCGCCGTATCTGGAATGATTATCCCACCAGGACTCTTTTCTTCTTGATCAAGCCTCTTGACGAGTACACGATCGCGCAGAGGTCTAAATTGTATGGCCATGTACTTCTCCTTTCCTTTATCCTTAAATATCTATATTTAGCACTAATACGACAAGTGCGCTAATACATTAACGAAAAAGAAATGATTGCGTCAAGATACCTCTCATATATCATATATCATATAAAAAAATTCTCTCTCTATTTATGAATAGGAATAAGATAGAGCGAATATCTTGTATACGATATAAATCTGCTCTTTGGAGAGCTTAAATCGAAAATTAAATAAGCGTTGAGTTTTGCGCGCCCGCGCTATGATATCGCCGTCTTGTAAGAAACAACGCCTTGTGATACAGCGAATCGGGTTTCTTTTTCTCCCCTCTGCCTTTGCATCTGTTCACGAGTACGAGATATATCCGATGTTGTGCTCGCCTGTGCAGAAGCTTTTTTCTCACCTCTTCGCGCAAGAGGGCATCTATACGCTTTACGCAAGAGATGAAGCGGTAGCATTTTCTTAGCCTCCTGTTTCTTATGAGAAGCGTACAGAACAAAGGTTAAGAAAAGCTGAAGAGACGTGTATTAATTCCTAGACTCTACGGAAAAAATAATCTCCGCGTCCGAAAAATCTTTCCTCAAAGAGTCTTGTGCCCTTTTTAAATCATTCAACATTTCCGTAACGGTGGAAGCCCTTACGCAAACACCTGCTATTAGAAAGACAGAAGACCCTGCCATGCGTGTTTTTATCCAGGCTACTTTAGAAATACCGACCTGAGTTTCTATCATCTGGCAAAGACGCAGCGTTTCTTCTGGTGTCAACCCTTTATCGAGCAGCTCTTCCACAGATCGTCGCATCACTTTTATGGCATCACAAACAATATAAATGGCAGCGCACAAGCCAAAAAGGCTG
>JAITIJ010000071.1 GCA_031279495.1 Holosporales bacterium
CCCCGCCTCCATCTTACCTTATTCATTAGATTGGCAAGGTTAAGAGGGAGGGGAGAATATGCTCTATTGCGGGCGCGATTCAGAAAGAGGCACGTCAGCAACAGCTGAAAGTGATCCTAGATGTTCTGCCGCCAACTCCGGTGCGGGAGAATACTCAACAGTAGTATCGCCGTCATTGAAAAGTTCTCCAGGGATTGCTTCTCCTGCTTGAACAAAACGCAAGACTTTAGAATCTCGTTTGAGGAAAACTGGGCCCCCATCAAAAGCGATGGTAACAGAAGCGGTTGGCTCTACGCCTTCAATTTCTTCGGACGCTGAATCTCCATCAACAGCAATTACTTCAGCTCCTCCGAATGAGGATGGAAAAGGTGAAAATGCTTCGGCTCCAATGAACATTATGCTCGAAGGAGGAAAAAGCTGCCCAATGTTGCATCTGAAAAAGGCTCTTCCATCAATTCTTTCCAAACGAGTTCAACTAACGGTGGTACAGAAAGATCCCGCGCCTCACACAGTCGTCTATATAGCTCCATATCTCTGTGCACCAGGCAGAGGAAAGTGACCTCCAGTTGTGAGAGGTGACTGGAAAATTGGTGAGGACAGCCTTGCTCTTTCAAGCATATCAAACGAAATAAGAGTTCCTAAAGGAAATAAGACTCGACGTCCAAGGGAATTCATCCTCGGGCACAAATGGAAGAAGGGGACTTCCAGAAAGATCCAATATTTGAGAAGATTGGCATGCTCCATCCTCCGGCACAACAGGTAAAAGAGAAACGCCATCTCCTGGTAACGATTGCTTTTCCCAAGGTACATCAAGCAAAAACAGCTCCTTTTCACCTTTTTGCTGAGAACGCCATAGAGTTTCCTTCATCAATTTATGTGACCCTCCAATTTCTCTGTCCGCATCAAACACCAGCACAGAACTACCACCAGGCGGGATTCTCATAGCAAGAGATAGCAAGAGAAGGAATCACCAGGAACTCAAGGGACAGCATGATCACTTTTGCCACAGTCAACAGCGCCCTTGCTTCTCTTGAAAAAGATTTTCAGATGCTTTAGATCACGTTCCCGTTGTATCGCGTATAACGCGCGATCGGCCAGCTCTGCCAATAATAACAATTACACGGCTGCCTACAGGTAAAGGATCCTCAAGGCCTTGCACAACTGTCAAGATCTTCCCTGTGTTAAGTTTTACGACGTACTCTAAGGCTTCTTGCTCTTTTAATGCTCTTTCAGCTGCTGCGCCAGCAACAGCGCCTCCTACAGCGCCAACGGCGGTCATGGCTGTACGACCGTGCCCTTGACCGAAAGCGGAACCCAAGAGACCACCACTCACGGCTCCAACCACACCTCCTGCTACATTGTCCTGCAGACGTTCGCTGCCAACAAGGACTTTCCTTATACTCAGAACCGTTCCTTGGTAAGAAGATGAGGCTTCTCCAACATGACGATCGCTGTACACGTGCGACCCAATTTGGCGAGCGCATCCCGCCAACAACAATATTACAAGACATGCTATTCCATATTGCGGATTTTTGATCATTGATTTCTCCTTCCCTCCAATGAACATGGACGCATTATAACGTGATTAAAAAGGAAAGATAAAGAGACGCCGAATATATCGTTCTTTGCATATATCGTTCTTTGCGTTTTTTGGATATTGCTCTACAATACCTTTATCAAAACATGTCCTTCAAGATCTAAGGGCAGGAGGAAAAATGGCAACACGCCGCAAAATGTTCGAGGATAGTCAAAAGATCTATTACGCCTCGCAGACAGCTGGGTTGCTTATCCAGCATTTCAAGGACCAAGTGAGTATCGATGAGGACGCTTCTGGGAGTGGCGCTCTGGATAGTCGGATTGCTGGTCACTTAATGCATTGCCTTAATCAGACGGGCATCTGCACGCATTTTGTGCGACGCTTGAACATGCGCGAACTTCTTGTCCAAGAAGTTGGACTGCTGCCTGTTTCGGTTGTTTCACATACGATTGTGTCTGCTGATTTAGCAGCGCGATTTGGAATACAAGAAGGGACGGCGCTCGCTCGCCCCTTGCTAGAGTTCTATTATCATTCTCCTCAACAGATGGGACAGCCAACTCTTGTGGGAGAAGATCATATCCGAGGATTTGGATGGATAGCAGAGGACGAACTACAAGACATGATCTCTCACGCTTTGCGTGCGCATGATTTCCTTTCTGGTCTGTTTATGGCTGCAGGATTATGCCTATGTGAAGTGCATTTGAAATTCGGGCGTTTTTTTGACCCTGTTACAGAATCGTCTCGTATCGTTATTGCTGATGGGCCCACGCCGGAAACGCTTTGCTTGAAATATATAGAGTCTAGTACATACATCTCGACTTTATCACTTCATAGAGAAGCAGAGCTTCCTGTAAAAGTCAGGAAGCTTATTGGGCAAAAACTGGGTCTATTGGCTACACAGGGAACCACTGAGTATATTGCGCCGTGGTTCAGGATGTTTAGAAAGGGACCCCGTGTATTATGACGGCGCGTTTGCGCCTGGGTCTAGCGGGCAGTTCCGGACGTATGGGGGCGCACGTTCGTGCGTTAGCTGTTGAAAGTTTTTCTGATACGATAGAGTTTGTTGGGGGAGTCTCTCGTGCTACGAATGTCTCTGAACTGGCACCTTTATGCGCGCAAATTGATGTGCTTGTAGATTTCTCTGCTGCAAAGCAAATGTCCATTATTGCTAGGGCTTGTGCAGATGGGGGATGTGCATTGGTTTCTGGAACAACCGGGCTCGGTGAAGAAGAAATGCAAGAGCTCTCGGTTGCAAGTCGGCTTGTTCCTATTCTGCATGCTGCTAATTTTAGCATAGGTGTGCATATTGTTGCACGTGCACTAGCCGAAATTGCCCCACTTCTGAAAGAGAAAGCAGATATAGAGATCCTGGAGAAACATCATCGTTCCAAGGCCGACGCTCCATCTGGCACCGCCTTGTTTCTGGGAGGTGTCATTGCCTACGCGTTGGGAACGTCTCTTCAAGACAGCGCCGTGTGGCCGTGTCTCCCTTACAAGGACACGCCCCGTGCGCAGGATACGATTCATTTTTCCAGTCAGCGTGGTGGAGATGTTGTGGGCACACATCGTATTGACTTTTTTTGTCCAGAAGAAGTCGTCACGCTGGAACACCAAGCTCTGGATCGCCGTGTCTTTGCTCGTGGTGCTCTGCAGGCGGCTTTGTGGATACGCGCACGCGCTCCAAAAATGTACACGATGGAAGATGTTCTTTCGTGAGGAGTGATACACCCTCTCGTATTAATGCCATTTTTGCCGCTTTACAAACTGCGCGGCCACACGCAACTATTGAATTAAACTATACCAACACATTTACATTGCTGGTTGCGGTCATGCTATCAGCACAAGCCAAAGATGCACGCGTCAACGCCGTTACCAGCACATTGTTTCAGCAATTTTCCACGCCACAAGAGCTGCTTGCCTTTGGACAAGAGTCGTTCGAGGACAAAGTCCGGACAATAGGTTTGTACAAAGCCAAATCCGCCAACATTTTTAAGATGTCAACATTACTAATAGAAAAGTTTAATGGACAGGTGCCCGATACACGCGATGCCTTGGAATGTTTGCCTGGAGTAGGTCGAAAAACAGCTAATGTCGTACTGAATGTTGCTTTTGGCCGATCTGTAATTGCGGTAGATACACATGTGTTTCGCGTTGCTCGCCGCTTAGAACTCTCTGCGGCCGGAACGCCAAAAAGCGTCGGGGAAGAGTTGGAGAAAATCGTTCCAACAGAATATTTGCCGCATGCACACCATCTGCTTGTCCTGCATGGTCGATATGTATGTACCGCACGAAAGCCTCGGTGTGTTACATGTGCTGTTCGTTACTGGTGCGGCACTAAACCTTGACGATGCCTGTTTTCCCCACATAGAATAAGCCGAAGGGAACGTCATGCCTGAAACATCCGGATCGAATATTACTCAACGAGCCATAGCAGAAGGACTGGAGGCCTGTCTAGGCAAGCCATTTTCTGTGCTAGATCATGGATTTGTACGCGTTGTAGATTATATGGGCAACGATGCGGCTATTGTGCAGGCTGCTCGTGTTTCGTATGGACTGGGCACGAAGAGTGTGTCTGAGGATGCCGGTCTTATTAATTATCTGATGATGAATGCGCACACATCTCCTTTTGAAATGTGCGAGATTAAACTGCATGTGAAGCTGCCCATTTTTGTTGCTCGTCAGTGGATCCGGCATAGAATGGCCAATGTGAATGAGGTGTCAGGACGATATTCGGTACTGCCGACAGAGCACTATCTGCCAGAAGCGGCACAGCTATGCTATCAATCTGCGCGCAATAAACAGGGAAAAAGCACTTCTTTATCACCAGAACAACAAGAGCAGGTTCAAGAGATGCTCCGTACCGATGCCGTACAGATTTTTGCGCACTACGCGGAGATGCTCGCACTTCCGAACGCAGAAAACGCTTCGGAAAATGGTCTTACGCGAGAATTAGCGCGCATTAACTTACCTCTTAGTACGTATACGGAATGGTATTGGAAAATTGATTTACACAATTTATTGCATTTTTTATCATTGCGTCTTACGCCTCATGCGCAGTACGAGATACGAACTTATACAGAAGTGCTGTTGGATATTGTCAAGCGCTGGGTTCCGTTAACGTACGCAGCCTTCGTTGAGCATCGATTAGAGGGAGCGCGTCTTTCGAAAACTGCTATCGAGGTGATCCGCCGTATAATTGCTGGCGCACCTACGACGCAAGAAGAAAGCGGGCTGAATAAACGCGAGTGGGAGAATTTACGCCGAGCGTTTCTTGACGTGTAACTCGCGGAGGGTCTTTATGGGAAAAATGCCGGATGTTTCCTTGATCCATAATAAGTAGGAAAGCATCCAAAAGAGAATTTCCTAGGCATTCCTTTAACCTACGAGGTTAAATCTGATGTTTTATTCCTTTTTATGAAATTTATGGAATTTGTCTTAAATATTTCTGCGTATAATGGGCATGAATTGACTGCTTATCTTTTTAATTAAAAGAATTTTCTTTGAAAGAACAAAGAGAACCGGCACGAAGCTTTGTTAAATGACGCGCGTGGAATCTCTTTCCTTTTCTCTAAGGTTTTGGCTTTTTTATTCGGTTCCGCAGAGGGTTTATTTCTCTATAGCACCGATGTTTGGATATCCTCGAAAGAATAAAGGAGGGACAGAGGAATGAATCCCCCATTTTTATTCCCGAATCATCGAGCCATACTTTTTTCTTCCTTAGACCATTGAAATCCTCACACACCTTATGCCGTCATCTTCTTTCTTTACAATTCTCGGCTCATTAAGAGTCTTTCTTCATATCTCACTTCACCGTCCCCTCTCTCACCTTCTCATGAGGGTTTTCCTTCCTAGGCCTCGTAGTTACAAGTAGATTATCTCAGATTTACGCGTAAGACCTGGTGTTAGGGTATCCTATAATACAAGTTGCTTCTCTGGGGTTATACGCGCAAGCGGTATGTCAGTGTGACTACGCCCTCATGACTGTATTTTAGCAACAGAGGAGGCATGAGGGCCCCGCGGCATCACACCGCGGCTATAACCAACTTGGATACGAGGGTACGCTTTGGAAATTATTCGTAAGTGATATGACCGAAGTGTCTTTTTCAATACAAGTGGTATGCTTTCAGTTTTCTGCGTAAGCGGTATGTCAGTGTGACCACGCTTGGGTCAAAATTTTCCCATGAACTTATGATAACTGATATCGTTTAAGACTCTTTCCGTAAAGTCTTTCTGTACGAGTGTTT
>JAITIJ010000083.1 GCA_031279495.1 Holosporales bacterium
CCATATGATTAAAGATTTCTGCGATACTGGCATGAACATTCTTTCGTTCAGCAACAGGAGACGGTTTTAGAAGTTCTGTGCGCAACGTTTTTCCGACATCTTCTAATACCGCACTTTGAACGCCTTCCGTTCTCAGCACCCTTCTTAATACGTCACAAGAAACGTCTTGCGGCAAAAGGGAAAACACTTCTGCAGCACGCTGAGGGGCAATATGTGACAAAACAACGGCGATTGTCTGTGGATGCTCATCCCTAAGGTAATTTGTTAATATCGCCCCATCAACAGCAGAAACTCTTTCCCATATAGCTTCGTTATCGGCAGTTTTAAGCTCTTCTATAATGGTACTGGCACGTTCTTCTCCAAGAATATTATACAGAACAATTTCTGCCCTTCTTGTCGTTCCGACTATCCCATCAGCTTCTTCCAAGAAACACGAACACACAGCGTTTGCTAACTCTGTGCGTACTATGCCGAGATGAGAGATAGCATGCGCCAGAACCTTGATATCCTCTCCTGACAATAAATTGAAAACTTTGCTAGCATGCTCCGTCCCAACAGCAAGCATAAGAACCGCTGCTCTTTCTGGGCCAGATAAAGATTTTTTGGAAGCAAATGGCATTACATTTTTCTCTGTAACCAAGTTTCAATAATGGCTGCTACCGTTTCTGGGTCGCGATCGATTAACTCCTTTATTTTCCCATAGAGATCTTTGCGATGTGGAGCCTCAAACGGTTTTTCTCTCTGAGCCAAATCATCAACACTGACTTCTTTAGGGACGTTCGCAACAGAGCGTGAAGGTCTGAATGGATACAACAAAAACACGGCCAAAATAATAACCCCTACAAGTAGGGCAAATACCAAGAGAGATGCTTTTTGTTCTCCTGTTTGAATGGCTACTTCTTCGATTGCATCAGCATTATCTGCTTCTTCTTTTGAAAAGCGTAGGTTTACTATTTCTACGACGTCTCCTCGATCAGATTTGAACCCAATGGCCGATTTTACAAGTGTTTTAAGCTGCCCGAGCTCGGTTGTGGCGCGTGGTGTATAAACAAGTTCTCCTTGTTTTCTCTTGTATGTGCCATCTACAAGAACAGCCACAGAAATCCGGCGTATTATGCCCGTTTCTCTTACAAGAGACCGTGTTGTTTTTGAAATTTCGTAGTTGAAAATTTCTTCTGTCTTTTGTGTTTTTGAAGTGCTACCAGCAGAGAGATCAACCTTTGCTTTTCTATCGTTAGGCAGAGCATTTTCTACCGTTGTGGCGCGTGTTTTGTCTGATATATCCGCAGAATGCGTTCCATCTTCAATAATTTGTTTGGAACGGACGACTTGTCCATCTGGATCAAATATCTCTTTGTTTTCTGAGAAATGGTCGAAATCCATTTCTATAGCGACTTCGACACGCACTTTGCCTACTCCAACCGTTCTTGAAAGCAAAGCTTCTAAGCTGCGCGCTAAACGCGTTTCTTGACCAGATCGTAATTCTTCAAAATTTCTAGCTGTTCCATTACGAGAATCGCCACCTGCACAAGTCAATAACGTACCTTGATCGTCAATAATCGTAACGTTATCTACCGAAAGGTTCGGAACAGCCCCAGCTACAAGATTCTGAATCGCCTGAATCTGGGTATCTTTCAGTCGAGCGCCGTTTTTCAGTTTAAGAACAACAGATGCCGTCGGTTTTTGTTGCTCTGTTTTGAATAAGGAGTTTTTTGCAAGAACAAGATGAACACGTGCGCGAGCAATAGTATCAAGAGTGACAATGCTGCGCACCAGTTCCCCTTCCAAGGCTCGTGTGTGGTTAACATCTTGGACGAAACTCGTTGCGCTAAAGGCATCGCTTTTGTCAAATACTTCATATCCAATGCTTCCTCCTGTCGGCAGTCCTTCTCCTGCTAGGTTCATGCGAGCGCGTGCAATATCTTCCGCGTTAACGAGAATTTGCTGTCCATCGGCACGTATCTCAAAGGGAATGGAGAGAGATTCTAGTTTTTTTGTGATCTGAGAACTTTCTGCCAGATCAAGCTCGTTGAAGAGAATACGTTTCTCGCTACCGCTAGATCTGCTGAATACGCACAGGATAATAAAGAGGCTTATAATAGCGATACTTCCTCCCCAAAGAGCGAAGAGAGGAATTTTCTGCCGATCCTTTATTACGTTTAGCACATTTACCATAGGAAACTTCTGCCTGTTTTCCTGTCTTGGCATGACATTACGCGAAAAGAAATGAACAAGACGTTAAGAAAAGAGGAAAAAAGATCGTGCATCGTCATGTCTCCCCTGTGTTGGCTTTGTTGCGCGATAGATTAAGAGAGGCACACAAGGATCGAGAAAGACCTCTAAAACCGGATCCTGCGCTTTATACTTTGTATGATTTTCTAAAAGTGTTTTCTTTAAGTTCTTGTTAGTTCGGGCGAAGTATGTTGGAACTCAACGAGTCAAACACTCATGAGATCTTGTTAGATCATTTGATGTTTTTGTAAAGACTATTGCGGTCGATCCTGTGAGGAGATTGCTTGGGATAAAAGCGGATACCATTAATTTCTATTACAGATGTCTGCGAGAGATGATATCTTGCCCTTTATCTGGAAAGAGGTTAATTCGTTCGCTCTTTGAATATTACCCCTTTTATTTGACGTATTCTTATGATTTATCTATTGTTTCTTAAACAGATGGAAAAATGTATAAAGGAACACAAATTGCCCTATTCTTGAGCTTAATAATTTGCAGTACTTTTTACAAAGGTGTCGCAATGGATCCTTATGATCCTTATCAGGATCCAAATGACCCAGCGCCATATGGAGGCTCATGCGGAACCCTGGAACTTCCAACGCAGGATGAATCTCTCAAAAGAGTTCTCTTCCGTTTCTTGGTTCGCCATCCGTTCCCTTCCAATGGTTATCTAGGAAGCCTTCTGTCTCATCCAAATCTCGAAGAACACGTTCGTCAGCATGGAACACAGGAGGAACTAAAAGCTTATTACACGCTTAGAGCAGAAGGTCGTACTCCCCCAACAAAGGATGTTAGTACAGGACCCACCTTTGTCTTTGCGTGGTTTCTAAAAAAACATCCACTTGAGCTGACATTATCCGACCTAACAAAAGGCCCCATCTATAGCCCACTCCTTCCATCCCATCTTGCTAAACATGGAGGGGAAGAAGAGGTGGTCGCCTATGTCATGATCCTGACAACAGATTGTGATAGGGGTGTTGTCAAAGAAATATTTGAAAACAAAGATCCCAGTTTTCGTAGAGAAGCTTTCCAAAAGAAGAAACCGGAATTCTATTGCTTTATGAAGTTTCAGGAACTTCGTAGGCAAGCACAATTTAGACGTCTTATTGAAGAGACACTAACGAAAGTGGTGGACCTAGAAAAACAAATAAATACAGATTTCTGAACGAAAAAAGAAGGAAGAGAGTTTCTCTTTCTTCCTTCTTTCCTTTGCTCAAAGCCTTCCATGCGGCTGTTGCCCGGAATCTTCTTCTTAACTGTGCTACTGAAAAAAGATTGGGAAAGCGGAGGTAACTCGCAATCTGAAACAGATGGTGGAGCATTCTCAAGTTTTCCCCTATAGCAGCCTTGCTTTTCTGCGTTCTTAGACGGCGTCTCAAGCGCTCTCGATGTGTGCACCGCCTTGCGATCTTCTTTCGAAGCTTGTGCATTCTGATAGAACATTCCACCCCCTGCCACAGATCAATTTAGAAAGTCTTGCACACTTCGGGGAAATTGGATCTCAGTGTCTGATGGTGGTGGTTGGAGTGGCACTATTTTGTCATTGGATGGGTCCTCAGCGTTTGGGGAATGAGGAAGAACTTGACCGCCGAAAGATAGTGGCTCATCCTCCCCCCCCAGGGGCCTTAAAAACTGGCACAATAAAGTCCTTTCGCGCCTCAGATTGCGTCAGATTTCCGCGATGATCTAGTTCCCCCTCTACTCGAACATTGTCTTCATCAAGTATAACAAACTTAGCTTGCTCTCTAGGTTTAGGTCTGAAGTTTTTCTTCATACCATCAGCCGCTAAACTACCTAAGCAGAGCGCCAAGCTAATTAATTTTATGGCTCTTACCCATGTCCCATGATAAAAGCTAATCTTTTTCATATAGCCCTTTTCTTTAAGTCTTTTCTATCATGATACATCAAATATATGATTAATACTATTTGGTTCTCTACTTGCATAAGCAGCTTACGTTCTTTTTACTATCGCAATACACCCTTTACTTGATCAGAAACCGCTTGCACGATTTGATGAGAAAGTACCTGCACATCCTCCTCAGATAGCGTTATGTTCTTGGGTTGGAAAGTAACGGAAATGCCAACGGACTTTTTGTTCCTTTCTAAAGGCAGTCCGATGTACACATCGAATACATCAAGATGCGCCACTAAAGGTCCGCCTGCTTGGCGCACGCACGTAACAAGACGTGCCGCCGGAAGATCTTTATCCACGATAAAAGCGAAATCACGCCTAACAGAAGGCAGATTGTGCGCAACAAAATTAGCTTCTCTGGCAGGCGTTTCTTTCAGTGCCTCAAGATACACTTCAAACCCAACAACCGGTATGTTCTTGATGTCAAATGCAGTCAGAACCTGAGGATGCAGTGCGCCGAAAACACCAACCGGTGTTTCACCATAAAAAAACGTACCAGAGCAACCGAGATGAAACCAAGAAGGAGCCTCTTGCTTTAAAACAAGGACTTCTAAACGCCCTCCCAAGAGGGCAACAAGATCGGCTTTCGCATCAAATATATCCACAGGACGCGATCGCTTGCTCCAGTGATGTGCGGAGAGAATACCAGAGCGCACTCCGGCAAATGATGGATGCTCGTACAATTCAAATTGTTTGTCAAATACGGGTCCAGTTTCGAAAAAAGCAAACGGAGCTGTTTCGCGACGGTTGTTTCTTGCTACTGCTTCCAGCAAATTTGGAAGAAGGCTTGTACGCAACACAGAAAGATCAGAGCTGATGGGATTCAAAAGCTCAATACTCTGCGCTTCCGGCATTTGAAACAAACGAGCCCATTCGGAACGGATGAAAGGAAACGACACAAGTTCGGTCATACCGCGCCCTGCAAGCTGCCTTTTAAGTGTATCAAGAGCGTATGCAGGTGCTTTCCCGGTACTGGCACGTGAGCGATTGGGCAACGGGCAGATCTCTACTCTGTCAAATCCATAAAGACGCAGGATTTCCCCACACAGATTCTCCGGAAGAGTAAGATCCGACCTCCAGGAAGGAGGCTGAAAAGTATGCGGTGCTGTTTCTATGCAGCCCAGTGCTTGCAATAGACGAGAGATTTCTGCTTTTGAAAGCGACACGCTGGTGCGCTTTTCTAAAAGATCTGGAGATAGCGCAATCGTAGGATGATGTGCAGGAGGTGATCCAAGTTGGAATACGGCACTTGCTTCGCCTCCGCAAAGCTCGATGAGCATCGCTGCTGCTGCCTTGAGATCTTCTACTGTCGTCGCATAATCGACTCCACGCTCGAACCGCATCCGCGCTTCTGTGGTCAAGTTCAGCGCTTGACCTGTGCGTGCAATGGCTTCTGGAGAAAACCAAGCCGCTTCAAGTAAAACTGAAGATGTTTTCAACGTTGATGCTGAACGTTCGCCACCCATAACTCCCAAAAGACCAAGAGGTCCGGTATCGTCTGCAAGAACCGACATAAAGGGCTTTAATACGTGTGCCTTTCCTTTGAGATCCGTGAAAGATTCGTCTTTATATGCAGATCGTATTGTGGGCATTCCTGAAAAGGTTTGCGTATCATAACAATGCAATGGCCGACATCGATCCAGCGCAAAGAAATTGGTCGCATCCACTAATGCTGAGATCGAATGTTGTCCAGCTTTCTTGAGCAAATCCTGAAGCCATAAAGGGCTGGGGCCGTTTTTGACGCCTCGAATTTCGATAGCGCAAAATAGTGGGCAATAACGCTGTGCTTCTTCATCTTGATAAGAAATTTTATAAGGGAATTCGTGCGTTGGTGTTAAAGAAGCCGCGGACAAAGGACGTAACGTTCCTAATTCTGCAGCTGCTAGATCGCGCGCAATTCCACGCAGACCAAAACAATCTGCGCGATTGGGGGTAACACTAAGATCGAAGATATGATCGCTGTAAATTTCTGCAGCAGACAAACCCAGAGGAGTGTCCGCCGCTAATTCAGTGATACCTTCTGAATTTTCAGACAAGCACAACTCTTTATCCGAACATAGCATGCCGCAGCTTTCTATCCCACGGATCGTGGTCTGTTGCAGAATGTCACCTGTTGCAGGAATGACAACGCCCGGGCGCGCCAAGACAACATGCAAACCTGCTCGTGCATTTGGCGCGCCGCACACCACTTGACGAACCGATGCTCCATCGTTCACACAACACACACGCAGGCGATCTGCGTTGGGATGTGGCTCGGCAGTTTCAATGCGCGCAACGACTAAATCTTTAAGGTTTGCTGCATAGTCATAAGAATCTTCGACCTCGAGACCTAGACGCGTCAGTGTTGCGGCTATGTTTTCGATAGAGGTGATCGTATCAAGATGGCGTCGAAGCCAGCTTAAGGGGAACTTCATCAGGTGCTCTCCATTTCATAAGGAGAAAATCCGTATTCTTCCAACCAATGCCGATTTCCATCAAAGAAACTGCGAAGATCTGGCAAGCTGTATTTCAACATTGCCAGACGATCAACACCAAAGGCAAAAGCAAATCCTTGGTGTTTCCTGGGATCCAACCCGCCGTATTCCAGTACTTTTGGGTGGACCATACCGCAACCAAGAATCTCGAGCCACTGGTCTCCCTCTCCCATAACAAGGCGATCCTTCTCTTTTCGACATGGGATGTCCACTTCCGCAGAAGGATCTGTGAATGGGAAGAAACTGGGTCTCAGACGCAGCTTCAAGTTATCAATTCCGAAAAATCGAGCGCATACCTCGGTAATACAACCCTTCATGTGACCAAAATGAATACCTTCCTCGATGACCAACGCCTCTACTTGATGGAACATCGGTGTGTGCGTAGCATCAGAATCGCTCCGGTATGTGCTGCCGATAGAAAACATGCGCAGAGGAGTGCCCCACGTGCGCATGGCCCGAATTTGAACAGGAGAGGTCTGCGTCCGCAAAAGAAAGCGTCCTTCCGGTGTAGCAGGAAGGTCAACAAAAAACGTATCATGCATCTGGCGCGCTGGGTGCTGCTCAGGCATGTTTAGGGCAGTAAAATTCAGAAACTCATTCTCAATATTGGGACCCCCCATGTGCCGAAACCCCATGCTTTTGAAAATAGTCTCTAGATCACGTTGCGTGCGTGTTAAAGGATGAAGACATCCCATAAGCTCAGGCACTGGCGGCAAAGTGCAATCGATAAACTCCTCTTTTAGACGCTTTTCTGTGGCAATGTGCGTTAACAGTGTTTGTCTGTTCTCCAGGGCTTGGAGCAGCGTCTTTTTAGCTCGATTCACATCAGCACCGAAAGCTTTGCGCTGCTCTGCAGGTAGTGTTCCAATCGTTTGAGCAAGTGCTGTAATATGCCCTTGCCGCCCTAGCCAGGAAACGCGCAATGCCTCCAAGGTATTAAGATCTGCACACGCTGTAATATCGGAAAGAGCTTTCTGTACTTGTTGATCAAGAGAGTTTGCCATGCGCGCATTCCCGCCATTTGTACGTATTTAGAGATAAGACGTATTCTTCCTAAAAGCAAGCTACTAAGCAAACAGATAAGCAACCAGAACGATGAGGTGTCCACTCGCCATATATGAAAATTAGAGGTAATATTCCTATAGGAACAAGGACAAATATGGCCGCAACCAAAACTCAAGAGTATCTTCGTTCCATCGCTGGAAGTCTTCTTTTTTGCGCGTCATTCACTTTGGGCCTGGCTCTTTTTTGCTATAACGCCGAGGAACCCTCTTGGAATACATCTGTTGACACCTTGCGCAGCTCTTGGTTTATTTTCGGCAACACACTAGCAGACGTGTTAATTCAATTTCTTGGGTTGGCAGCGTGTTTGTTTCCTGTTCTACTTGGTGTTGTCGGCGTTAGAATCATACACAATCTTTCTATTGTAGGAACAATATTAGCAGGCATAGGCGCTATTTTTTGCCTTTCTTTAGCTCTAGGGAACGTTTCTTTCCATCCTGATTCTTGGTTTGTGCCTTTAGGAGGCGCTTTGGGGCATCTTCTATTGCGCGCCTGTACAACCGCTTTACGGCCTACGTTACCTGAAGGGGTATTTTTTATTGCGCCGCTTGCAGGGGCTTTAAGTGCGTTACTCTGTTGGATAATACTGAGGTGCTTTCTGACGCAATTTGGGCGCAAAGAAAAATCAGCTCTGTTCGGCAAAAGATGGAAGCATGCAGCACACGTTTTCTCTGCACTTACTGCAAAAAAATACACCGATATAGTACTTAATAGAGAAGAGGACATGGCTCTCTCCTCTCTTTTAACGGAATCTGGCGCGCAAAACTTAAAGCCAACGCAGAAGTTGTCTGCAGGTGCTGCTCTGGATCTTGCCTTCCCTGAAGGCTACACTCTGCCCTCTCTTGAGCTTTTATCTCTTTCTCATGGGAAAGAAGAGCCCGTTAGTTCTGCAACATTATCAGCCAATGCGGAACACCTTTTGCACGTCCTTAACGAATTTGGCGTGAAAGGGGAAATTGTTGACACGCGACCAGGTCCTGTCGTTACCCTCTATGAACTATGCCCTGCAGCAGGCATAAAATCGTCGCGCGTCATTGGGTTATCCCATGATATCGCGCGTTCAATGAGTGCTGTTTCTGCTCGTGTAGCGGTTATTCCTGGAAAAAATGTTATTGGTGTTGAGTTACCAAACACCAAGCGCCAGACTGTCTATTTGCGCGAGCTTCTTGCATCTGATGCCTATGAAAAGTTTCCTGGCTCATTAGTCTTAGCATTGGGGAAAAGCATAGGTGGCGCGCCTATCGTCGTTGATCTCGCGCGCATGCCACATTTGCTGGTGGCAGGCACGACAGGATCTGGCAAATCCGTTTCCGTTAATACGATGATTTTGTCTCTGCTCTATCGCCTGTCGCCGGCGCAATGCCGTTTTATCATGATTGATCCCAAAATGCTGGAATTATCCGTTTACGACGGTATTCCGCACCTTCTTATTCCCGTGGTGACGGATCCCAGAAAGGCTGTCGTAGCTTTAAAGTGGACGGTGCGTGAAATGGAAAATCGCTATAAGGCGATGGCGCGATTAGGAGTGCGCAACATCGAAGGGTATAACTCTCGATTAACCGATGCCTTAAAAAGAGAGGAACCTTTACTGCGTCGTGTACAAACGGGCTTTGATCCCGAGTCTGGTCTGCCTATTTACGAAGACCAACCGTTGGAATTGGCACCCTTGCCCTACATCGTCGTCATTGTAGACGAAATGGCCGATCTGATGCTTGTTGCGGGCAAGGATATCGAGAACGCAGTGCAACGCCTGGCGCAAATGGCACGTGCTGCAGGAATTCACCTGATTATGGCAACCCAAAGACCCTCTGTGGATGTGATCACTGGTACAATTAAAGCCAACTTTCCGACGCGAATTAGTTTTCACGTGACCTCAAAGATCGATAGCCGCACAATTCTTGGAGAACAGGGCGCAGAACAGCTTCTCGGTCAGGGCGATATGCTCTATATGGCTACAGGCGGGCAAATTATGCGTGTACATGGACCTTTTGTCTCAGATCGCGAGGTAGAACTTGTCGTTAACGACCTGAAAGAAAAAGGAGAACCGCAGTACACGGAAGAAATTTTGCAGGATATCGAAGGAAATGATGATGAAGAGATCGAAGACATCGGTGGAGCCGATCCGCTTTTTGAAGAAGCGCTATCGCTAGTACGTCGAGAACGAAAGGTGTCGACAAGCTTTATTCAACGGCATTTGCAGATAGGGTATAATCGTGCGGCTCGCATTGTGGATCAAATGGAGAAGCGAGGGCTTGTGAGTCCGCCAAATCACGTAGGGAAAAGAGAAATTTTGGGATGAAGTTGCATAGATATATAGTGCTGGGATTGCTCCTGATGGAAAGTAATGCATGTTTTGCGCAAGTGGCCCCTCGGCAAACAGTCGAGCAGACGGCTCTTTCTCAGACTATTGCTCAAGTTGAAGCGGCGTTAAACAGCATAACAACGCTTAAAGCTCGCTTTCGGCAGACAGATCGACATGGTCGGATTTCCACAGGCTGGTTTTTCTTGGAGCGTCCCGGCAAAGTGCGCTTTGATTACGATGCGCCTAGCCCGAATCTTATTCTGTCGGACGGAAAATCACTGCTTCACATTGATAAAGAATTAAAAGAGTATTCGGAACTACCACGAAAAAATCCTCTACATTTGTTTTTGCATAAAAGAATCTCTTTTCAAACACAGGAAACGCGCGTTCGGAAATGTATACGTAGCACACGCACAATAACCTTTATTCTTTCAGCCTTGAGAGAGCCCGGCACCCTCACACTCGTTTTTGATGCAGGAACTTTGCGTCTCCAATGCTGGATCTTGGAGGACGAAGACCATAACCGTACTATCATCAATTTAGAACGTTGCGTTTACGGAGAAAAATTGCCAACGCATATCTTTAAAATGATTAAATTGCCTGCTTAAGACCGCTGTTCTTGTAATCGAACATACTGTTGTCTCTTCCTTTGTTTTTTTCTTGCTCTGCTTCCTCTCATCACGTGTCAATCGCACGTCAATCTCTGATGCAAAAAGTCTTTTTCAAAAGCTTGACAAATAGGGGGGTGGGGGGGGTAGTGGCAATCAGCGGATGGTTCGAGGAATAGATCCCTATTGCACAAAAAATAGCGTTGGATGGAGCAAGTTAGAGCAAACAGCTCAATAACTCGTGTTCTATAGCCGCTAAAGCAGAGGGAGGCAAAACACCAACATATTTCTCCACTTCGCTCATAACAGCGTGAATAAAAA
>JAITIJ010000001.1 GCA_031279495.1 Holosporales bacterium
CCTGAAGTGCAAAATGTCTCCGTCTTGAACAACGTAATCTCTGCCCTCTAAACGTGCTTTTCCAGCGTTACGTGCGCCATTTTCTCCCTCATAAGCGGAGAAGGCTTCGAAGCTAATAGTCTCTGCGCAAATAAACCCTTGTTCGAAGTCCGAATGAATCGTTCCTGCAGCTTCCGGAGCTTTAGTGCCTTGCCGAACGGTCCAGGCTCGTGACTCTTTCGGTCCTGCTGTAAAAAACGTAATTAAATCGAGAAGGGCGTATCCTTCTCTTGTGATGCGATCCAATCCAGTTTCTTGAAGCCCCATCGTTTGAATGTATGCGTGTCGCTCTTTCTCGTCTTGCAAGAGTGCGATTTCCGCTTCTATAGCGGCAGAAACGAAGACAACATGCGATTGTTCTCCTTTATCCAGCGCTCGCTGCTGAATAGCGTGTGTCCATGCATTGCCGGAAGAAACAACGTTTTCTTCAACATTACAGACGTACAGAACGGGCTTATGCGTGAGAAGTTGCAAGCTTTTTGCTGCAAGCGCTTCTTCCTCAGATTGTGTGACGAAAGCTCGTGCCGGTTTTCCTTCTTCCAGAAGGGACTTTAAAGTCTGAATCACTGTGTACATGCGCTCTGCTGCCGGGTCGCCTCCGCGTATCTTCTTGGACAGGGTCGCTTCGCGTCGCTCAAGGCTTTCAAGATCAGCAAGCATCAGTTCTGTGTCAACGATCTCAGCATCTCGTAGGGGATCTATTCCTCCCTCTACATGTGCGATATCGATATCCTCGAAACAGCGTAAGACATGAACAATGGCGTCCACCGCGCGAATGTGTCCTAGGAATTGGTTCCCGAGGCCTTCTCCTTGGCTGGCCCCGCGCACAAGACCCGCTATATCAACGATCTCGAGAAACGTGGGGATCTTCTTTAGAGAGTGCGCCAAATCAACCAAGCGATCGAGCCGAGTATCAGGTACAGCAATGCGTCCCACATTCGGCTCTATTGTGCAGAAAGGATAGTTCATGGCCTGTGCTGAGGCCGTGCGTGTTAAAGCATTAAAAAGCGTGGATTTCCCTACGTTAGGTAGTCCAACAATACCGCAATTCAGTCCCACATCTTTATCTCTTAATCGCGCATGCAGTGTTTCATAGTCTTATAAAAGAGACAACGGGGCTAGATTGATCTAGCTACGGCGTTTCTCTCTCTCTACGAAGAAGAACCGATGGTTCTAAGAAAGGTCTCTTTAATTTTCGGAAGTGTGCATAAGGCCAGGAGAAGGCAACAAGAGACAGCAAGAAAGCTTTGCCTATAATCTTCGATACTATATATAGGACAACCATTCTCGATTTGACCATCCCAAACCATCGTTATGATCTTGCCAAGTAAGGGCTGCAGGACAACACCACTCAACATACACATCATATTAACGAATCCAGAGACAGAGCCACTTAGACTCCTAGGAACAGACTCTAAAGCAGCTGTAAAGGCGATAACTTTTCCGTTGATAAAAACACCAACCAGAAAAAGAGCAACAACCATCATGCTCATAGGCAGGGGAGCGAAAGTTGCATAAGCAAAAGAGATAAATGTTCCTAAAAGCCCGATGTAAAGAAGCTTTTTCCTGCTTTGAAACTTGTCAGATAGGCGGGCCATAAAGGGAGCACCAGCAGCCATACCAATGTAAAGAATAGTGTTGATAAAAGATGCCTGTGAATTGTCAATACTGTAGAGTTTCTTAAGAAAAACTGTTCCCCACATATCTGCAAACGCGCTCACGGGAGCATAAAGCAGCATCGTATAAAGAGCCAGCAGCCAGCATTGCTTATTTAAAAGCACTCTCTTAAAAGGAATTTTCAGGTCTTCTGAGATCTCGCGCGTGCGATGCCTCCTATCTCGCACATTATGCCAAATGCCATAGGATAAAATGCTCCCTAGCAGCGCATATACGCAGAAAACCTCTTGCCAAGAAAAGACTCCGATTAAACTCCCTAATACTTGTCCTATCAAAACAGGACCCCCAGCCCCCACAGTAGCCGTCAGGCCAGTCAACAACGCGGTACGATGCGCAGGGAACCAGTCAGTGGTGACTTTTAATGTCGCAACAAAAGCAAAAGCAGCGCCTACACCTGTTAAAATGCGCCCTATAGCGGCAAGAAAATAGTAAGGGGAAGATACAAAGAGAGCCATACCGATAGCACATAATAAAGTCGCTCCCGTCGCAAGACGACGCGTGCCGTACCGGTCTAGTAAATATCCTACAGGAATTTGCATAAACGTGTAGGAAAGGTAGTAATAGCTGATCAATGTTCCTACACCCGCTGCATCAAGAGAAAAGCGCTTCATAAGCTCTTCTGTTAAAAGACTCGGGACGGTCGTACGTGTCACATACTGGTAACAGTAAAAAAGAACAATCCAGCCCCACATCGCCCAGGGCAAAGCGCGACGTCTCATTGCTAACCATTCCTTTGATCAACGCAAAGTCTAGAGGATCTCTTGGAGGGAAGAAAGAGTGTATTTGGAATATGCGGGGATTTTATTGTATGTAGAGCATTTCTTACAATTGACTTCGTTGAGTCCACTGCGAGTGGTTCTTGCGCATTCTAGATTTTTTCCGCCGGAAGGTGAATTCCGATCTCGCAACAAAGATGACATTTTTTTCTAGGAAATTGACCAAACCGCTCAATAAGGAAAAGATGCTGTGGTGGAGCCTTATTATTGTAACTCTCTCGTTCTTATGAAAATATTCCTAGGTCACAACCTTTATTCGAGGTTTAGTTCCATAGCCTATTCTACTCACACTTCTGTAAGCCAAGTCATGCAACCGGAACCCTCTTGCGCGAATGGATTGTTTCTTAGCGCACATAAAGTCCATTGGTTCAACTCCTCTGGCTCTATTGGCCCCACATAACGAGGCGTTCCCTATTATTAGGCGGCGCAGCAAGAAGTTAACATTAAATAGTTCTTCACTCTACCGTAAGGACGTCTTTCCTCTTGCGCATTCGATCTCAAACAATCCAATCTTTGATTTTTGTATCTGTCCGTCACAGCAAAGTCTAGTGATATAGGCAAATAGTAGGCAAATAGCCTTCTTTTATCTACTTCCAACCCTTCCAAACACCTTCTACTCTTTGCTTTAGATCCTTATTGCCTGGCGCTGCTTCACATAGACGCTATAATTTTCTGCCAATCCAGCAGTTAAGCAAGGAATATTGGTTTATTGGTACACACCACCCTTTAGAACGCGCGCGAAAGTAAGCGTGTATACGCGTGCGGCTCCCGCTTTTCTTAGGTTTTTTGCGCAAGAGGCAAGGGTGGCTCCTGTCGTCCACACGTCATCGACCAGAAGGATATTTTTCCCACTTAGTGCAGAATCCCCCTTTTTCGTCGTTGAAAAAGCATTTTTCATATTGTCGCGACGCTCCTGAGCACTTCGTCCGCCCTGCGTAGGAGTTGCTCGATGGCGTTTCAAAAACAAAGGAGCATAAGGTAACTGTGCTCCACGTGCCAAGTAATAAGCCAAAAGTGCTGATTGATTATAACGACGACGCAGGAGGCGCCTCCAATGCAAAGGAACAGGAAGAACGTACGATATCTCTTCAAAATCCTTTATAAGATGCTGCATCAAAGAGGCCATCAAAGGGGCCAAATACGTTGCATCAGTGTGTTTTAGTTTTAGGACCAGAGTACGCGCACCATCTTGATACGCTGCAACAGAACGCGACATATCAAACATAGGTGCTGCTTCTTGGCTGCATTCCTCACAATATTCCCTACCTTGCAAGTCGTAGGCAAAAGGCAATCCACATCGACGACACCAAGGGGAATGGAAAAAAGACAACTCTTTCCAGCACGCAGCGCACAACATGTTTTCCCCTGCAATAGGTTCTCGACAGCACCCACAAAGTGGAGGCAGAAGAGCGTTTGTGATTGTTCTTAGAGCACGTAGCGCCATCGTCGATATTTAAGGTTTCTTCATCATTTGTTCGCACAATCGCAATTAAGGGCAAATGCAAGTTCTTTTTGCAAGAGGAGTCTGAACATGGTCCAACTCAAGTCATGGCTAAGAAGCGCCCGCCTTTTAAAAGATAGTATTGCTTTTCTTGCGATATTTATAGGGCAATTGGCTCTAGCAGAACCCTATTCTACGAAACAGGTCGACGATGGCTATGTTATATATTTTGCTTGCATACTTCTGACCCCGATAGCTATATTTATTGCCTTTCTGATCCTTCAATTTTGGAGCTCATTGATCTTAGAACGCGCTTTATCTTGCTATACGGAACATTTTTCGAAAGAAGAGCGCGTATTCGCCGCTCTTGGTGGTTTATGCCGAGCGATTCTTCCGCTAGCAATGACGACAGCAATTGGATTTTACTGCATTCCTTTTCTTGCAAATAAGGACTTTAACACGATACTTGCTGGCACGCTATCCAGCATGCTGTTTTTACAGCTTCTTGTTATGGCGGTGCTTTCCCCATACATTCCACGTGCGCGTTTGTTTCAAGCTGACGAGATTTACGTGCGTTCCGTATGGCGTTTTTTTCGAGCAACGTTGTGGATATTTGGCACCGGTATCATCACAACAAGTGGAGCCGAGATCCTATTGGATCTTCCAAAAGAACAGGTAATCCTGATCAAACATAGCTTTGCTGCGCTTATTATCTCCTATCTTCTTTTGTCTGTTTTCCGCGCGCGCATGGCTATTAAAAACATTCTCGACAGTACCTATAAGGATAATGGTGTTTGGATAAGCATTTTCTGCGCAATAAACAAACGGTGGGGGATTCTTTTTGGATGCGGCAGCCTCTTTTTGTTGGGCGCAGAGTTCTGTGTACTAGATGGCATCTCCTACGCTCATTGGATAAAACCTATGGCCTATGGCCTTATTGGCTTAGCTGGGACACAGATTGTTGTTGCATGTGCTCTGCAGTTACTTTCTAAGATCCGATGTAAATTAGAAGAAAAACATACACAAAACGACATTTTTCTTCAGCGTGTAAAAAAGAATATTTCACATATTGAATCCTTGACTATTGCAACGCTTTATACAGTATTGATACTCATTCTCTGCCATTTCTACGGCCTGTCTATTATTGAGGCAACAAAGACTCCATGGGGGCATTTTTTCTTGATCAGTTGCATAGGGAATGTTTTCCTTGTCTGTTTAGGAATCGTCTTGTACCAGGCCTTAACGCTTCTTGTAGATTACAAAATCGCTTTGGTTCAGACACAAAACATCGAAAAAGAGAAACGCTTACGAACATTTCTGCCCCTTTTGCGAAGCGTGATTCATGTCGCTATCTTTTTTCTCATTATAGCAGGTATAATTGAAAATCTTGGTTTTAGCATCACCCCTCTTGTTGCTGGGTTTAGCGTTTTAAGCTTGGCCATCAGTTTTGGAGCACAAGAAGTCACGAAATCTTTTATCCAAGGCACAATCGTCTTAATCGAAGACGATATGGATACAGGAGACTACGTTACGATCAACGGCATTAGTGGATTCGTTGAACGGATGTCTATCCGTGCCGTATATGTGCGTGAAATCAGTGGCACGCTGCACATTATTCCTTACTCTGTGGTCAATGCCTTTTGCAACCTATCACGAGATTATACGCTCCAGATTTATGAACTGACCGTTGATCCACACGAACATGTTTCTCGTGTTATTCAAGCCCTTGAAGAAGTAGGGCAAGAAATGCTTGCAGAAGAAGTCTATCAGAAGCAAATTATTGAGCCTGTTCAAGTCTTTGGTGTCACACCATTCGACAGAAAAGGTGTCACTGTTCTTTGGGCTATTAAAACACATCCCGATCCCTTGAAACTTGTCGGATTCGAATTTTATAAACGTCTAAAACAAAAATTTGATGTAATGGGCATCAATGTTCCCGCTGAACTCTATAAGATCTATACGGCTGAAGATCAGTTGTTTGCATCACAGCGACGAGCATAAGCCGAACAAGATTTGCTGTGCACTATTGCTTGAGCAACGCATTGCCAAGAAGAGACTAATTCTTCAAATTTGTAGCGTGCATTGGCTGCGCTTGTTGATGGAAGTTTTGTCGTTTTCTGTTGCACTTTTATATCATAATATTTATTCAGCATCTGAAATGTTTTATTGCCGTTGGCAAAAATATGCGTAATGTTTGTGCACGCTAGGAGAGACGATAAATCTACTGGAACCGGATTCTGTATGGCATGATCTCTAGAACCTTTAATGTCGCAGCTTCTTAGCACATCCCAGAGAGCGATTCTATTCTTAAGCAGCAAGCGTTTTTTCCCTTCGATCGTATGAGGTTGCAAGGCGCGTGTAACACAAGCAAGGATTTTCCAGAACCTGTTTTGAGGATGTCCGTAATAAAAGCCGTATTCTCGTGACTTTATTGATGGAAACGTCCCCAATATTAGTATCGAAGAGTTCTTGTCGAAAACAGGTTCAAAGGGATGCTCTAAGGACACTCTTTAGTTATCTATCCTTAAAAGGGTATTGATACTTGTTTTTGCGCGTGTCTTAGCATCAACTGTTTTGACAATAAGAGCGCAAGAAACATAGGTGCCCGGCGCTGTCTCATAAGATCCCGGAACAACTACAGCGTATGGTGGTACGATGCCATAAGAGTACTTCCCCGTTGACCGATCAATGATGCGCGTAGAGGCATTAAGAATCACACCAGCGGCAACAACAGCACCTTCACACACGCGAACGCCTTCAAAGATACCGACTCGTCCTCCAATAAAACAGTGATCTTCTATGATCACAGGAAGACTTTGAATGGGTTCTAAGACACCACCAAGAGCTGCTCCTTCTGAGATATGGCACTGTTTTCCGACTTGAGCGCACGAGCCAATCGTAGCCCAGGAATCAATCAATGTTCCTGTGTCGATAAATGCTCCCATATTGATAAAACTTGGCATAACGACAACAGAAGGAGCGATATATGCCCCATATCGCACAATCGCTCCTGGACATATTCGGAATCCTGCAGTGTGGAAATGCTCTTCTGTCCATCCGGTTGTTTTTAAAGGAACCTTGTCCCAACATGGAGCACTCCCTTCTCGGAAAATTTGCGCCGATTGCGCCGCAATGTACAGAAGGACGGCCTTTTTGAGGAACTCTGTGACGTGCCATCCCATATCTGTCTTTATAGCAATGCGTGTCTGACCCGTGTCGAGGTTGTGTAGGCTTTTTTCAAGGGAAGGGCGCAGATCCTCCCATTCTCGAGATGATAACTCTGCACGCTTCTCCCATGCTGAGCAAATTTTTGCGGCAAGCACGATGTTTTTCTCCGTTAAAGGCTCTTCTATAGTAAGACATTCTCGCAAGAACGATAAGATATGGCTGGTAGGGTCGATTTATAGGGACGAGGTCTATGTGATCTATTGAATGCTGCACAGCAGATGTTTCCAAGAAGAAGAAGAAACCTATTGCAGTGGCCGCATTTTGCTTTAGGTCAGTGCTTATTGCATTTTTATGCTATTGAGGAGGTGTTTTTAGAAGAAGTCTTTACCCATCTCATCCTATCCTCTTCCACAGAAAGGCTACCAAAGTCTTCCCACAGACATCCTTTCTTCCTTCATTCGTTCTTCCGCAAAAAATCTGCTAAAAGCAGCGCGACGACGCTGTCTTACGGATTTACAGAAGCCTTATGAATTTTGCCACTCAAAGTAAGTTGACCGTTTCTTAGCGTCATAACTTTATCCCCTAAACGTTCAATATGGTTCGTGTCGTGTGTGATCATGAGGCACGTTTTCTTTTCTTGAATGATAGTTTCTTCTATAAAGCGTAAAAGGGTCTCCGCTGTTTGACGATCGAGAGCTGCTGTTATTTCATCCAGCAACAGGATCTTTGCGTCTGAAAGGGTTGCCATAATCACGCTCAGAGCTTGTCGTTGACCCCCTGACAAATCTTTGACATAATCGTCAAGACGATTTTCTAAGTTCATATTCAATATCTGCAGTTTCTCCTTATACATGGCGTCACGCTTACGAGCATTACTGACAGAAAACGTGCGTGGTGTCCCGCGCTTATAGGCTATGTTCAGATTCTCACGAAGCGTCATATTGCCAATTGTTCCTATTTTAGGATCTTGAAAAACGTTTGCAATAACCGATGCACGCGCATGTTGTGATGCGTCTGTGACATCCTGACCTGCAATCAGAATTTTGCCTTTTCTGGGCTTTATAGAGCCGGAAATTGTGTTAAAAAGTGTGGTTTTTCCCGCACCATTGTCGCCAACAATAAGCACGAATTCGTCTTTATTCACCTTCAAATTGATGCTTTTTAAAACTATCCCAGCGGTGATGTCTATCAATTGCAGCATTTTTTTCTCGCAGCCATCATAGCAACGATCATCAGGCCTGTTATCAAATTCAAGTCCTGCGTTTTAAGTCCAAACGCATCGCTGTGGATTGCGCAAGCGATAAAGGCTCTGTATAAAACTGATCCAACAACACAAGCCACTACTCCCCATGCCACATTTCTGGCTCGAACGACTTTTTCTCCTATAATGACAGAGGCTAATCCTATGACAAGGCATCCAGCACCTTGAGAAACATCACAAAATCCTTGGTATTGCGCAAAAATAGCGCCACATAGACCAATAAGAGCGTTACTGACAGTCAATCCTACGATGGTCATAGCCTTGACGTTTACTCCGCAGGCCGAAGCAAAAGATTTATTCTGCCCTACTGCTCTTAGACCAAGGCCCCAATCGGTGTTCAGGACGTATGAGAGAAGTACCGCCAAAATAGAGACGATTACAGCAGTTTTTATCAGTGCGTTCCCATCACTGAATATGGTGCACGCATTGACAAAGGTAATGTTAGGGCTCGACCCCATGACTCTAAGATTTACTGAGTACAACATGAATGCGACAATGATGCCAGCAAGCAAATCCTCGATTCTGCACAAGATATGCAAAATCCCCGTGCAGAACCCTGCAACACCTCCTGCAACGATTGCCCACAAAATAGAGATTGCCGGAGTATATCCTTCCTCGATCAGGATTGCCGAGACCGCAGCTCCAAAAACAAAACTGCCATCACACGTCAAATCCGGAAAGTTAATCGTCCTGAATGTAAGGTATATTCCAATAGCAACTATGGCATAGATAAGACCAATTTCTATTGCGGTTATCCATTCCGCAGTGTTCAGCACCATTATTCTTCTCCGATCAGTTTTTTTGCTTTTGCTTTTAAGTGGTCCGGAATGGAGATTGCAAGCAATTGCGCTGCCTTTACATTTAGGTACAGCTCGCTTTTTCTTGGATACTCTACATCAATAGTATTAATGTCTTCTCCACAGGCAACGCGTTCCACAATTTCGCCTGTCTGAAGACCTATATCGTATTGATTGGGGCCCAGAGCGGCTAGACAGCCTTTCTCGACTTGATCTGTATCGCTGACAAAAACAGGAATTTTGGCAATGTTGCAGATTGCCACAACATTTGCCATCGCGCTAAGGGCTAAGTTATCGTTGCTGATGAAAACCGCTTCCACCTTTTTTGCAAGGCTTTTTACGGATTGCGGAATGTCCGCGATCCGCGATCCGGCTTGTTTTACCAGGACAATACCGTATTGGGGACATATTTTTTCTAGCCTCTCTACGATACAAACGGCATTCGCTTCGCCTGGATTATAAAGAATACCGAGATTTTTCAGATTTGGCAGAAGCTCTTTGAACAATTCGATTTGAGGCTCTAGCGGCACAAAATTTGATACGCCCGTGGTATTGCTGCCAGAAAGGTTTGAAGATACGTTATCCGGGTTCGTTACAGAACTAAACACGAGCGCGATTTTCTTCTCTTTTGCAAGCTTAAAGGCGCATTGTGTTGGGCCTGTACCAACGGTCACCACAACATCCGTTGTTGAATGAACAAATTTTTCTATAATTTGAGCGGCAAGAGCCATGTTTCCTTGGCACGTCTCTGTAGACACTACGTATTTCTTCCCTTGTTTCTTGTTCTTACGAGAAAGATAGTCCCGCATCCCCTCTACAACCGCGTTGAGCGCTTCGTGTTCCACCGCTTTGCAAACGCGCACTTGCACAGGAGTATTGCCGCTCTTGCAATAAACAGGGGTGGCACAATACACTACAAATCCTACCAATAAAACTAAATGTTTTTTCATTTTTTACTTCTCCTGTTTTATTTTCTTTAAAAGATTTCTATACCCGCCGTGTTTCTCGTTTCTTAAGAATCGTGCTACCCTTCCAATTGTCGTCAAACTCGCACCGGTTGATTCTCGGATTTCGCGGTAAGAAGATGCATCGCGATCAAGCAATTGACAGACCCTCCAGCGCTCGACAAAAGCCTTTACTTCTGCGGGCGTGCATAAATCAGCCAGGAAAGCCTCGATCTCTCTTGAGGAAGTAAGAAGAGCAATAGCGGAAAACAAGTCGACTTCTTCCTGACCATAATCCATTGTTTTTCTCCTTTTTCTGTATCAGTATATTACTATACTAGTATAATAGTACATTCTCTCGAAAAATGCAAATTTTAAGAACATGTTTCTGACGAAAATCTCTGAAGCCTAGGGAAAGCCCATGTTCAGATAGAACGCTGGAAAAGCTGTGACCTTGAAAACAGAAAAAGTACTACTAACACCTTTTCCAAAATCGGTTTTATTAAATTTGGTTATATAAGATCCTGATTCTTCGAGGCGTTGCGCCTATGGGATTTTTCGTTCTTGTAAAAGATTTCACCTTACACAAACACCACCTTAAAAGGACGGAGGCTTCCTTTTCTTTTCAAAACACGGTGCTAAGAGGTATACTGCATCTGGAGTGTCGTTGGGAGCATACGATATGGATCGGTTCTTCGAAACATGTGTTGGATTTGTTGTCCTTATCGTTGCAGGATCATTCTTTTATTTCGCGTATTTTTGCTCCGCCAAGAATATTTCTTCTGGCTACATTTTATCTGCCTCATTTGACAAGATCGATGGTATTAGCATTGGTTCGGATGTTAAAATCGGCGGTGTAAAAGTGGGGAATGTAAATAAAATAACCCTTTCTCCGGAGACATATCTCGTAACGATAGAGATGCATTTGAACGAGACTGTACGAATTCCGCGTGATACAGCGGCTGCTATAACAAGTGAAGGGTTGCTCGGTGGCAAATTTATCTCACTGACTCCTGGAGGAGACGATGTGATGCTAAAAACTGGGGAATCTCTTATCCATACGCAAGGATCGATTAATCTCGAGACTCTTATTGGGAAGATGATGTTTTCCTCTGAGACAAAATGAAGGTTGTTGTCGTTACTCAATATTTAACACTGGCTTTTCTTTCTTTCGTGAGTCTTCTTGTGCACAGCCAAGAAGCAACTATTGATGTTATAGAAGGGTCAGACCAATCAGAAATTTCAGAAAGCGAAAAGCCGAAAGCGTTTCAAGCGGAGGAACCGCTTCCAATCGTTAATCGACTTGAAGCTGGATCTCCAATGCCTATTTTGACGGTACACGTACGTCTTTTAGATAAGATCAGTTGTCAGTATCTGCACGCTTTATTGCATGTTGGACGTTTATACGCTTTTGGACGACTGCGCATTCTTGTTCTTAAAGCTTTTGCAAACGCAGCTGAGGAGTATCCTGAAATATATGCGTTTTTGAAGATATGGGAGATACCGCTTCTTCATGCGGAGTTCGGACCTAAGAAAAAGAACTCACAAGAAAGTGCAGTGCCTTCTATAGAAAAAGACGCACAAGGGACGGAAAAAACGCTTGTTTTTTCAGGATGGATGTTTGCCTCTTCTCCTGCTATCGCGCCTCTTGAGCACCCTGTTTACGACATCCGCCTTGAGCAAAAACAGGATAATAACCAACAGAAAAACCTATAGGAGACCCTCTATGGCAATGGTGGTATAAATACAAACAAAGTGTTGTAAATTTTATTCAGCACGGCTCGGCAAACTTCTCTTAATTAATAAACCTTTTCTTATCCCCCCTCCTCGCTTATTGCACAGAAAGCTAGCCAAACTAAACGAGCAGTTAAGCCAATGGAAGGGCAGGAGTCACACTGACAGCAGTTCTTCAGTGCCTACTCTTGAAATGGCAGCCCCGTCCGATCACGCATTTTCGACAGGGCATAGAGAGCAAGCACAGATCCAAAAGCAAACTGAGCAGTAATAATACGGACATCGCCGATATGTTCCGTCAAGTACGTAGCGACAAAAGGTGCTGTCCCTCCGGCAATCGCTTGACCGAGACCTAAAGCAAGAGATACGGCAGTGTAACGTATGTGCGCCGGAAAAGTTTCTGCAAAGAATGCTGTTCGTCCACCATAGTAGAGAGATAAGAATATACCAGCTATCAAATGGAGACTTCCATAAACAAACAAATGCCCGGCATAAAGCGCTTCTGTCATAGGATAGACTACGCAAAAGACACCTAGAACCCCTATCTGCAGAACACGCTTGCGTTGCCGAAAGCGATCTGTGATCCAACCGGCTAGAAGAGTCATCGGAATCATACAAGCGTTTGTTGCGGCCGTAACAAGAAAAGAGCAAGACGCCGAAGCCTTCCCAGAAAGGACCATATAATTGGGGAGAAAAACGAGAAGATTGTAAAATGATATGCCACTGAAAAACGTGATGAATATGGTCCACAAAGCGGGTTTGTTATGCTTTTTCAGAACTTCCACAATGGGGGCCTGTTCTGATTTTTTCTTTTTTGGGGGTTCTTCTAAATATCTCTTTAATTGAAAACCGATATAGAGCAAAAAAATACTCAACAAGAATGGGAGTCTCCATCCCCATGTTGTATATGCTTCAACACTAAGAATGGTGCTTAACACTGCCGCGAAAAGCTGTCCGCCTAGCAATGTGCCTGATAGACAGCCTATATCAGCCCAACTGCCTTGCTGCCCACGTTTTTCTGGAGGCGCGTTTTCGACAAGACAAACCATTGTGCCAGTGTATTCTCCTCCAATAGCCAGTCCTTGCAAAACACGAATCCCTGTAAGAAGCGCTGGGGCCCACACCCCAATCTGCGCATATGTAGGCAAAACACCGATGCAGGCTGTAGGAATGGCCATAAGCGCAATAGACAAAAACAGGGCTGTGCGACGACCCATCCTGTCTCCTATGTGACCAAAGATGATGCCTCCTATGGGCCGCGAGATAAATCCTAGAGCAAAAACACCAAAGATTGCTAATTGTGAGGCTAAAGCATCAGAGCTTGGAAAAAATAAAGGCGCCATGACGGCAGAAAACGCTCCGTATAGCGCATAATCAACCCATTCTAGTATATTCGCTACGATACCGATTGATGAACCTTTGCGTGAAGCGCTTTTGTTCATGCACTCTCCTTCTTGAAGGAAGAAACCCTAACATTAATCGCAAATACGCGTCTATTGCTTATTTTCAATTGCTGAAGAAGCGCAGATATACCTTACACTACTTGCGAAGTTTCGACTGTAGAGATCTGTGCTATGTTAATGGTTATAGCGTGGTTGTGGAGTACAATTAGTGGTCCTATCTCTCTTTACAACATCATAAGAGGATCGAGTGTTTTTGGGGTCGTAGAGAAGGAGGAGTAAGTTTCTTTCTCCTCCACTTCTCATTTAACTCTCATTTCGCAGATCACACTTTCTCATTCTCTTTACAACCTCACCATACATCATCCACTCTTTACAAATCTCGATTCAGCGAGGCCTTGCCCTTACGTAGCATGGCGATCATAGCTTTAGTCAAATGTTCTTCTGAATTTGCTGATTCTGAGCATTAACTTCTCCTGACGAAGAATATAAAAGGACTATTCTAGAAGTTACTGCTTTTTTGAGGGAAATAATACGGGTTTTTCCAGTGGATGCGCATGGCGATAAAGATTCAGGATTTTTTGATCAGCAACGTCTATATACACTTGTGTGCTGGCCAAAGAAGCGTGACCGAGAAGCTCTTGAACACTGCGCAGATCTGCGCCTTCTTCTAGCAAATGGCTAGCGAAGCTATGGCGAAAAGCGTGAGCAGTCGCGTAAGCTGGCCATCCGAAAAAAGCTCGTATCTTACGCAAGCGATTTCCAACATGAGGCGCGCTAAGGGGATTCCCATGTAGATTCAGGAAAAACGCCTTTGCAGGATCCGAAGAGTAAGGACAGAGAGCAGCATATTCTTGCATCTTTTGTCTTACTATAGGCAATAGAGGCACGAGACGTTCTTTGTCTCCTTTTCCAATAATGGAAATGGTCTCTTGCGCCCTTAAAACCTTCCAAGTCAAACCTAGCGCTTCGCTAATACGCATTCCTGTTGCATACAGCAAGATGTACAACGCCTGATCTCGCTTCTGTATCCATTCTGGTTCGTGGGAAAAGCAAGCTTTTCCAGAGACAAAACTGTTTAGAACCTTTTTCTCCAACGGATGAGGCAGTAAAGCGGGCGTTTTCGGCTTTTTAATAAGAGAAAAAGCGTTTGTTTCAACTTGAAATCGCCGCTTTAAAAAGGCGTAGAGCGTGCGTAAAGCCGACAACGCACGCGCATTAGACCGAGCCGATTTGCCCTCTTGCAAGCGATAGGCCAGCCAGGCGCGAATGTCTCGATGGGATAGAGACGCCAAAGGCAAATCTTCTCCACCATGATACTGAGTTAAGAAGTCACAAAAGGACTTCCCATCGTGAATGTACGCAAGAACGGTGTTCTCCGCATATCTTTTTTCGTTCTGCATCCACGTTAACCACGCAGACAAAACATGCTCTGACGCTAGGCAAAAAGATGAAAGATAAGGCTTATGAGAACGCATGCTGACATAACCCTTGAAGCACTCTGAAAACAGTAATGAAAAAGAACGGAAAAGAGAAGGTCTAAGAGGTCTCCTGCAACAAGAAGAGGAGAGTGAGAACGCAGAAAAAGCGAGGAAAATGAGAGGAAAAAGCTAGAAGAAAGTTGGAAAGAGGGTGAGAGAGGAGAGACGATTATCTTGCAAGAAGAAATAAAAAAAGGAGAAGACGGAAAAGAATAATGAGAGAAACAAAAGGGAGAGAAAGACATGGAAAGTGAGCAGAGTAATTCCTCTACACTTCTACAGGACGGAATATCCCTTCACTTCCTTTTTAGAAAACGAGAGGGAGAAAATATTGAGACAAGGAAAGAAAAAAATGACATGTTATTTTCTCCTTTTTGCTGTGTCTTAAATCTATACTCCCTATGCTCCTATAAAAAAGTTACTATTCGGTTAATAAAAAGAAAAAATGTTTGGAAGAGGATATGGAGGGGGAAAAGGGAGAGAAAGCGAGAAATATGAGGAGAGAAATAGAGGCAGATGCTTGGAAAAAACCAAAAGAAAGAGAGGAAGAGGATTTTGTTACCAATAGAAAATGGGGAAATAAGTTGATGGAAAAAGGGGGATTGAAGGGAACATTGGAGAGAGAAACAACACTCTTTAAATAAGGGAGAGATGCCCACTCTTCCTAGGAGGAAATAAGCAATGAAGGAAAAAACCAAAAGAAAGTGGGAAGAGGATTTTGTTACCAATAGAAAATGGGGAAATAAGTTGATGGAAAAAGGGAGATTGAAGGGAACATTGGAGAGAGAAACAACACTCTACTCTTTAAATAAGGGAGAGATGCCCACTCTTCCTAGGAGGAAAGAAGCAATGAAGGAAAAAACCAAAAGAAAGTGGGAAAAGACGGAAGAAGGTGAGGAAGAGAGTAGTCAAAATGAGGGAAGATTGAGGAAGAGACTGCGCATTTGGTACAAACAAAGTTCTTTGATTTTGTTTGTGGAGCATGGTGTTGGTGTAATTGTATAGTACGGGCTGTTCCATTGGATGCTATGCGTAAGTGGTGAGACTGAAATGTTTCCTCGATACAAGTGGTATGCTTTTAGTTTTCTGCGTGAGGTTTGTGTCAGTGCATCCACGCTTGGGTCAAAATTTTCCTCTGAATTTATGATAACTGATATCGTTTAAGACTCTTTCCATAAAGCTTTTTGGACGAGTGGTTGTATTCGGTTTTGTGCGTGAGGTCTGTGTC
>JAITIJ010000044.1 GCA_031279495.1 Holosporales bacterium
GTGTTGGTTTGGTTCGCGGTATCGAAATCCAATACGATTTCCTCTTTAATGCGAAAGAGGTAGAGACACATGATAAAGAACATGATAAAGAACAGTCTGTCTATCACCTGAAGCCTTCCCAAGCTATCACGCTAAAAATCGTGTCCATTCAAAACTAACTCGGTTATCCGTTTCTTTACAGGCTCGTGCTCATTCCTAGCTCACTCCTTCCTGTCTATCTCCCTCAGAAAGTCTAATATAGTGGTATAAACGGTCTTGCTAAACGCCTCTCACTTCCCTGTGCTCGGGGAAAACTATAAAAATAAGAACGCTTTTAACGTTTTGTTGCGAAAATTTATGATAGAATTTTTCTTGCGAGAGAACGTTGAGGTGTTCTCCGTTGAGCAATGAATAAATGGAAGGAAAAAAGATGGAGTGTGAACAGGGAAAAGAGAATGGCATAATGTTTCTAAAGCCAACAGGACGTATAGATACAGCCTCTTCTCGTGCGTTTGAGGAAACTTTGGTTGCTCTTTTAGATAAAGAAAACTGTATGAAGTTGATTATTTCTTTAGAGCATGTCGATTACATCTCAAGTGCTGGACTACGTGTATTTCTGATGACTGCAAAACGCTTAAAGGCTGGTGGTGGAAATCTTGTGCTCTGCTGCATGGCAGAACGTATCTTAGAGGTTTTTCAGATGAGTGGATTTGACAAAATCATTCAAATAAAATCCACCATGGAAGAAGCTAAGCAACTGTTTGCTTGAGTGAAGGCGCAGAAAAACGGTATTGATAGGAGGGATGCTATTCTTTCCACGCCACAGGAGTAATTTTTGTGATATTCGTCAATATAATGTCCGTCGCATTGATGATGGATGTTAAGAATTCTTGCGATTCTGAAGCATCCTGTGTTTCTTCGGCGATAATTTCACTATACCCACGAATAGCATTAACAGGTGTACGCATGTCATGTCGTAAAGTAGATGCAAAGCTTTCCGCCTCTGCCGATTCTTTATCGGAGAGTGGGGTATCCAGCCTTTCAACAAAAGCGTACAGCTTCTGCGTTGCTTGGTTAATTTGCTGTACATCATTTGTATAGGTGTCCGGCAATTGTCCTTGCTCAACGCACGCTACAAGAGAGGACGCATTTTTCGTAACAGTGTCGACGGCTTGGCGCAACTCCTGTTGAATAGTAGAAATAAGGGTCATGTTCACTCCTTGTCCGATTTATTTAATAAGGCTTCTATTTTTCCTGTCAATCTTGCGAATTCTATAGGTTTCGTGTCGTAATCATTACTACCAGCCTCTAAAGATTTTGCCCGATCCTCTGCCAAGGCATGTGCAGTAAGGGCTATAATGGGAATATGTTTCGTCTTATCATCCGCTTTTAGACGTCTGATGGCCTCTAGGCCGTCAATGATAGGCAAGTCAATATCCATTAAAATAAGATCTGGCAGGCTACTTGCGGCAAGGTCGAGGCCCTCTTGTCCATCGACAGCGATAACAACCTCAAAGCCTTTGCGCTCCAAGCGTCTAGAAAGCATATCGCGATTCATTTCATTATCTTCTACAAGGAGAATTTTTGCCATTGCCAAGCCCTTAAATATACTCTACTAGATTCAGGATACGAAAAATATCTTAAAAATTTATTAACAGTATTGCATCGAAGCAGGAAAACTGAGTTTTTGCGCAAATAGCCATCTTTTCGGTCAGGGCGTTTTGCTCTATAATTTCCTTAGTTTCGCTCGTTAATAGGAGCATGGGCGTTGTTGCATCATAAGAGCCTTGTTCTCGGATCTGGCCCTGCGGGATATACTGCTGCTTTATACCTAGCTCGGGCTGGATTGACTCCTATTGTTATTACTGGCCCTCTTTTGGGAGGCCAATTGACAACAACGCCAGAAATCGAGAATTTTCCTGGATTTGCTGTCTCTTTTTCCACGACTACGTTTATGGGGGCGCTGCGCACACAAGTTGAACGTTTTGGAGCAAGTCTTATGCAAGATTGTATTTTACGTACAGATTTCACGCGGTCTCCTTTTGTATGTTACGGAGAAGAGGGGACGTACACGGCAGACACTATTATTATAGCCACAGGTGCGATGGCTAGATGGCTAGATGTTCCAGGAGAAAGACGCTTGCGTGGTGCCGGTGTGTCGGCATGTGCGACGTGCGATGGTACCTTTTTCCGCGACAGAACGGTTGCAGTCGTAGGGGGAGGCAACACGGCGGTTGACGAAGCGTTGTTTCTCGCGCGCCTTTGCACACGCGTGTATCTCATTCATCGGCGTGAGACGCTTCGGGCGGAAGTCATTCAACAGAAGCGGCTTTTTGATTGCGAGAAAATCGTTTGTTTATGGAACAAACGCGTTATATCTTGTCACGGAGAGAAGCGTCTGGATTCAATTGTACTAGAGGATGTACAAACGAGTCTTTCTGAGACGTTGCCATTGGATGGGCTCTTCGTTGCAATCGGGCATACTCCTTCTACGGAAGCTTTTGAAGGGCAGGTTGCTCTTACATCTGAAGGATACATCGTTACTAAGCCAGGAAGTACCCATACATCTGTTCCTGGTGTTTTTGCTGCAGGAGATGTATGCGATTCCGTATATAGACAGGCAGTTACTGCCGCTGGGCAAGGGTGTATGGCAGCGCTAGATGCCGAACGATGGCTGTTTTCTTTAGAGTAAAGAGTTTCCTTAATCTCTTGAGAGAAGAAGCGCGAAGCCCGCTATTACTGTTTGAGTTTCGATGTTCTCCACCTCTATTTGCACAGAGGAATTGCGCTTTCTGCAAAAGGAGAAGGAGAGGATCTAATCTTCTTTCTTAACCACTAAGCTAGGAGTCTTTTATACAGCTCTTTCTTAGTTTTATGAGGCTCTTCCTCAATGAAGAGCCTCGCATAAGAAAGTGTTTTTTCAACCTAGTTTGGCAAAACTGGCGCTGGTGGCAGTCGAGGAGCAGACAACGCTGTAAACGCATTCCTCCAGACGTCATCATAAGCGATGTGTATATTGGATTGCGTTTTCTTTGAGCTTTCTTGTGATATTTTGTCAAACACTTTTCTTTTTGGCTTACAAAATCACGCACCTTGTTGTATGTGTTCTTAATGCCTATACTTTATACACAAAAAAGCGATAATTTGTCAAAAAATACGGCTCCCCATTCCCATCACTTCCACTACTCTACACCCTCAAAAACCCACTTCCTTGTGCGGTCTATAAAACTCCTATAAACTCGCCTCGCCTGCGGAGAGAAAAAGGGCCGTGGCTGATGCGCCTTATCCGGACAATAGCAACAGTTGGAAGTTATACGTTCCTTTATAGGATCTCTAGTGTTATCCGCGACACTATTCAGGCAGCTGTTCTTGGAGCTGGGCCAGTTGCCGATGCCTTTGTCGTTGCCTTTAAGCTCGCAAATGTCTTAAGAAAACTCTTTGCGGAAGGATCTTTTAACGCCGCCTTCCTACCACGATTTAGTGCGATTCTTAATAAAGAGGGACAAGCCGCTGCTGAACGAATTGCTTCGCAAGTGCTGACATGGCTTGTTTTCGCTCTTACCGTTTTATTAATCTTTTGCTTTGCCTTTTTTCCAGCGATTATTCGCGGTTATGCGCCGGGATTCGCTCCCGGAAGCGCGCGTTTCGTTTGTGCCGTGGAATTGGGGCGTATTTGCTTTCCGTATATCGCAACCTCCTTTGTGGTGGCGCTCTTTTCTGCTGCTTTGAACACGATCAACCGTTTTGCGGTACCGGCAGGAGCGCAGTTGATTCTGAACATCCTCCTTGTGATCGCAATGGTGCTTGGGGCGTGCGGTCTGCCTACAATCGCGCATACAATGGCGGTGGCGACACTTCTCTCAGGTGTCGCTCAGATGGTGTTGCTCTGGGGAACCGTTCGATACAATGGATTAAAGATCGCGTTTACGTGCGACCTGAAATCGAAAGAGACGAAAGAGATCTTCCGAAAAATCATTCCAGGCGCTGTAGGTGCCGGTATCTGGCAGTTAAATCTTATGATCGGCGTGATGGTCGCCTCTTCCCTACCTCCTGGAGCTGTCTCTTGCTTCTATTATGCCGATCATGTGAACCAATTCCCGCTGAGTATTCTTGGTATCGGTCTCAGCACGGCTCTGCTTCCGCCCTTATCGCGATCTATCCAAAAGAACGATCTTAAAAAGGCAAATATCCAATTAAATCTAGGAATTGTTCTTGCCTTGGCTCTAACCCTGCCTGCTACAGCCCTCTTCCTCGCTATCCCAGCCCCTATTACCTCTGTTTTCTATGAACACGGAGAATTCGGCCATGCTGAGGTTTGTGCTACGGCGCCTGCTTTAGCGGCTTTTGCTGTTGGTCTTCCGGCTTACATGCTGGCTAAAGTCTTCTCAACAGCTATCTTCGCTCAAGGAAACACGCGATACCCCTGCTTCGCAGGCCTCCTTTCCGTAGGAGCTTGCATCGCCTCCATTTCCCTGCTTTCTGCAACGATGCACCAAGCAGGAATTGCTTTATCGATTTCTTTTGCTGCTTGGGTGAATGTTCTCGCCTTATATGTCTTTTTGCGCCGATATAAGAGTCTTTCGATGTTTTTTGATACGTGGAAAGCATGTGGTGTTTTGGTTCTAGCGGGTTTTTTAATGGGGGGCTGTCTCTACGGTATCCATTCAGCAGCGGAATCTTTTTATCTAACATCCGTATGGTGGTGCATCGCCTATGTCTTTGGCCTTGGCACTATAGGCGGTCTTGTTTTCTGGGTTAGTGGACGGTTTCTGGGTGGATTCTCTTTAATGCATACCCTTATGGCATATGAAGAGGAAGAAGATGAATCGCAGTCTACTTTGCGTGAGCGTGCTGGCTAATGGGACCTCCAGAAAAAGAACCTGGACTTTTTCGATCAGTATCCGCTATCGGGGGCATGACGATCATCAGTCGCATTACAGGATTCATCCGCGATATGCTGGTTGCTTCGAGTATGGGGGCGAATGCATTAACGGATGCTTTCCTGGTTGCCTTTAAACTCGCTAATGTATTGCGTCGTCTTTTTGCCGAAGGAGCTTTTAGCGCCTCGTTCCTTCCTGTTTTCTCACGCGTTTTAGTACGCGATGGCAAAGAAAAGGCGCAAGCATTAGCATCGCAAACGCTCACTGTTTTAGCTACTTCTCTGGCTGTATTATCCATATTTGTTATTCTTGGATATAGAGGCGTTATTCGCGCGCTTGCGCCTGGTTTTATTCCTGAGAGCACCACGTTTCATTCTGCTGTTTTTCTAGGACGGCTATGCTTTCCTTATTTGACAACAACATCGATCATGGCGTTGTTTTGCGGTATTCTAAACGCGCTTGGTCGTTTTGTTTT
>JAITIJ010000036.1 GCA_031279495.1 Holosporales bacterium
CACACTGACACAAACCTCACGCAGAAAATCAGATGCAAATACTCGTACAGAAAGACTTTGCGGAAGGAGTCCTTGATAATTGCTCCTTGCACATAATTTTCAATGCAAATTCTTATCCGAAGCTATAGTAGCCGCGGGGCGATGCCGCGGGGCCCTCATGTCTTCTGTTTATTGAATAAGGTCATGAGGGCGTGGATGTTCCTACACACCACTTACGCATGAAACTTCAATACACTCACCTGTATTCCATTAGTAATTGCAATATGGCTGAGACGACACAATCGTAGGTTGTGTATATCGACACATCTACACACCGCTTACGAACAAAACCCAATACAAACACTCGTTCGGAGAAAAACTTCGCGGAAGGAAAAGAAATAACGAATGGATAAAAAAAGGAAGGAAGAGGAAAGAAATAGGAACAGCTTTTAAGGTGACACCTAATACCAAACTCTATAATAGCCGCGGCGCGATGCCGCGGGGCCTTTGTGACATTAATCTATTTGGTATAGCCACAAAGGCGTGGATACTCCTACACACCACTTACGCAGAAAACTTCTAAAAGACATACTTATACTAAGCGCGGTATTACTGCACATAACTGTAGAATCGGAGTTATTCTATAAAGGAGCGAGAGCGCAGCTACGCTCCCTTCGCATCAGTGTGAACAAAAACACAACCGCACAGATCCGTCATTTCCATAGTTTACTCGCACCCCAACACATGCATTTTAAAGAATTATGTATGTTCTTCAAAAACAACAGGCTGCGTAAAGGTTTTCCGGCACCGCTATCGTGTTGTCTTCTTCGGTGTTTCTGCGACTAGAACAATGTGTTTAAATCCAGCACGGCTGATAAGACTCATGACCTCAAGAATGCGACCATACGACAACTGTTGGCTCCCTTGGATATAAATGCGTGTGTCAGCATTAGCGTGAGTAATTGCAAGCAATTTTGGAGCAAGTGTCTCTAAGTCCAAACGTGTATCGCCGTGTTGTCCGCTCAGAAAAATATTTCCGTCTGCTGTGACGACGATATTAAGAGGTACCTCTTTCTCCACAAGGGTTGGCGCATGCGCTTGTGGCAGATCGACTTTAACGCCGACATTTAAAATAGGGGCCGTCACCATAAAGAGCACTAAAAGGACAAGCATCACATCGACAAAAGGAGTAACGTTGATGTCACTGATAGGCCGCCGCTTTAAGTGCCGCAAAGAACGTGTGCGTCTCATGTGATTATTTTTTCTTCAATCTGACGAGATAAAATAACTAAAAATTCGTCAATGAAGCCATCCAATCGCGCTGCATATATGTCTACTTCTCTGGATAACTTGTTGTACGCAATGACCGATGGAATACAAGCGAGGAGTCCCAAAGCCGTGGTAAATAGTGCTTCAGCTATAGCCGGCGCCACCGTGGCAATACTAGCGTTTTGTTCTAGACCGATAGATTCAAAGCTTGTCATAACGCCCCACACCATGCCAAATAACCCGATGAAAGGAGTTGAGGAGCTAACAGTAGCCAGGAAAGGAATCCCTTTTTCAATAGGTCTCATTTCTTGTGTGGCTGTAAGACTCATCAAGCGCTCAATGCGCTCTTTAAGAGATTTCTTTATGTCAAAAGGAGCATTAACAAGACCTTTATCAAGGGCACGCTTCCATTCGCGCATAGCAACAACAAATACCGCAGAACAAGGATCATCAGGAGAATCACCAATGTGCCCATACAAAGCATCCAAAGAAGTGCCAGACCAAAAAGCTTTCTCAAAACGACGGGTATAATATTTCACCCGACGTAGATGCATAAGCTTAGAGAAAATAATTGTCCAGCTCCAGAAAGAAGCGGCAAGCAATACAAGAATAACGCACTGTATGGCAATGGATGCGCTGAGAAACATACTCAGAAAAGACAGCACACCAGAATGCTGAGCAGCAGTGGAAGCGACGTTAATGGTAGCTGTAGCGGTTGCGGGGTCCATGAACTTGCCTATGTTTTGCCTATCTTAGCGCTTGCACTGTCAAATAAAAACCACGTTCATCATGTAAACTTGGTGGAGCCGAGGGGGATCGAACCCCTGGCCTCGACATTGCGAACGTCGCGCTCTCCCAGCTGAGCTACGGCCCCACATGCCACATGGTTCTTGATGCGAGCTAGAAAGTCAAGGGAGGGGAGGAGGCGCCTCTTGGCTCTGCTTCTTCCGATTCTGATACTGTTCTTGCTGTGCCGTAGCCTCTTCTATAGAAGGAGCGATATTGACGAAAATATTTACATGAACTTCGGCATGAAGAGAGACGGAGACTTCAAAAACACCCACTTCCTTAAAAGGTTGTGATAAAAGCACCTGACTGTGCGCAATATTATTTCCCAAAGCGCTAGCGATATCACGAACAGTTACAGATCCGTATAAGCTGCCTTTTTCGCTGGCTTGGCGCACAATAGACACCCATGTTCCTTCAATAGAAGTCGCAACTCCTTCTGCCGCTTTCTGCCGTTCTTGATAGAGCGCGGCGAGATGCTCTTTCTGTTGTTCGAAATAAGCGCGTTCTTTCTCTGTTGCTCTCAACGCAAGTTTTTTCGGCAGCAAATAATTGCGTGCATAACCTGGTTTGACATTCACGATCTCTCCCATGCTGCCAAGCTTGCCAATTTTTTGCAAAAGAATCACCTGAACCTGCCGCATCTCTTTTCCTCAATTTCGAGTCATACGCAAAGCAGCATTATAGATGGAATTGCTGCAAGTGACAATCGCCTCAGCTAATGCTTTTAAGATGGGAAGCGACTTTTCAGTAAGATTGCTTCTCGGTTTTCAGTAATTTTATAAAATGTTCCAGGGAACATCGTTTCAATCGCTGGGATGTCTTGCGCATGAACGAGAAGAAATAGAGATGATTGACGCATCACAGGACGAAGTGCTTCTAAAGAAGGATAGGAAGAGCCCGGAATGCGTTTCAATCCATAAGCCAGGTCTCGGCTTCGATCCCCTATAATAGTTATCGGGACACCGTAATAAAACGCAAAAGCAGAGAGATTCTCAAACCGAGCATAGCAGTAAACAGGACACGCTGGGTCTTTTAAGGCAATCTTAGCAAGCGCTTCAGATGAATGCTGAGAGAGATCGTAAGAGCTCCCACTCAGAAAATACATAAGGCTTAGACAAAAACACACAGCTGTGCTGTATATTGTGCGGCTTCGCACCTTTAAACGCAAAGCAAGTAAAATACAGAGAAATGGATGCACAACAAGTAAATAATAGTTTGCTTTTGCAACAGAAAAAGAGAAAAAGAGAAACGGTACACATACAGAAATCAAAAGAAATCGTTCAACAGCAGAACACGATCGAACAAGACGAATTTTTCCTAGCGAGAACGCAGTCCACGGCAAAAGCTGGATCAATAAACGTGGAATATAATACCAAAATGGCCCCGTATAGTAGTCATGCGGTTCACGTCGTCCAAGAAAACGCAGAATGTGCTCGTTTACAAAATACATCCAAGCAAAATCTGGATCTGCATATATGGCCAGCACATGCCAAGGGACAGTAACACAGAAAAAAACAAGTAGTCCTATAGGATTAAACAAACTCTTCCAACGAGACCACTCTTTTTCTACGGTAAAAAACACACACAGAATGCTTCCCATCAACACACAAGAAATGAAGCCTTTTGTTAGAATGGCAAGCCCTAGGCTTCCGTAGCAGGCATAAAGGAATAGCGGGCGTTGTGTTTCCCACCAACGATAGAAAAGCAAGAGAGCCGCAGAGAACGTAACAGCAAACAAACCCTCCATATACACAACCCGGCCAGAGATAAGTCCTCCAACACTACACGCGTATAACACCATCGCCCTATACCGTGCTTGTGCTGTAGCACAGCAAGCATTTACAAAATAAGATAGAATCGCAACCGTTCCTAAGACGGCTAAAGATGGCACAAGGCGCGCAGATGCAGCGCTTATGCCTAATAGTTCGAAACTAGCCGCTATTAACCAAAACAGAAGAGGTGGCTTTTCGATATAAGGTACACCATTAAGATGCGGAATAATCCAAGAAGACCGTCCTTCGGCCATTGCGCGCGCAATGCTGGCGTAAAGGCCCTCGTTATTATCGAGTAGGGGGTACGCTCCTTGGTTCCACAGTACCGAGGAGATGACCGTTCCCCAAGCTATACCCTTTTCAAGATTGGAAAGAGACACGCATTCCCCACCGAAGAGTGGATGTTTCCTCATCGGTAGGATAATACAGAACCAATACTTTCGTGGCTACAGGGAGACCTTCCCGCAAGACAGAGGGACCAGAGCGCAACTCCGCGCAAATGCCAGAAGAAAAGCAAAAATGCCATTCCTTTGTTTCTGAAAGACGACAAGAAAGGCAAGCATCTTGCAAGCAAAACTCTCCTTTATCGAAAAAAGTAAACAACAAAGAAGTCGAAAATCCCGGAGGTGACGACAACGTCTCTTCTCCACGCAAGCTCCCATCTTCAGAAACAAACAAAAGATTGCGCTTTAAACAAAAGGGTTCTCCCTCAAGATGCCAACGAGCCAAGCCTCGTATCCAGTATTTCCCTTTGTCTTGCTGCATTTCAAGCAGCGGCAAGACGCGTGCACTCGTTGTAGACGTATAAGAAGCTCCGTGGAAAGCATCGTTCATTACATGTATTTGCCCTCCCAAGATAAGCCGCTTCTCTTGGTAGCTGTATTCTGTATTCAAAGGAGAAAAGGCCTTTTTTGTGGATGGCGAAAAAGCCTCCTTCTGAACAAGAATCATATGATTGGCAGTTTTAATGGACAAAAATCGAGGAGCAACACGAGCCACCGCTGTATGCGGAGAAGGGATATGCGCACGCACTAAAGCTAAGGCAACGATGTCTTTCTTGGGGATGTATTTGCTTCCTAATAAACTGAGACTGCTATCCGGTTGTTGCAAAAGGCGCAAACGCTCTGCAAAACACCGCGCCATCTCATCCAGAAGTCCTTTTGGGGGAAGCGCATGAACTCGCCCTAATGCCGTACGGATATCGATGAGCAATCGCAGTGCTTCTAAAAGCTCCCATGGATAGCCATCTTCAAGAGAAACGTTTTTCTCTAATGCTAAACAAAAATCAGTGACAGTTTTTGTTAAAAAATGCCCTGCACGACCATAAAGAGCAACCGTTGTACATAAAACACCTTTAGCAAGGTGAAGATCCATGAGCTGGACGTTATCAAGGGTTGTTGTGCGGCGCAGATACCTGTATTGTTTCACTAAACTTTTCAGAAAAACATGTCTGAAGGATGCGTCCGCTGTTCTGGCAACAAAGCCGTAAGCATGAACCCAAGCGGAGAGGCGCTTACTAAGAATGTTAGGATGCCAGACCAAAGGTGAGATCTTTGAGAAACGCTCAATCCAAGAAAAAACAAGGTTTCTTGCAAGCAGGCGTTGAGGCGTTGTACCGATCGTAACAAGAATACTGAGCCAAGAAAACTCGTGTAGTTCGGCTTTTTCTTCTTCTGTTAGTCCAGACATAGCCCAAAACGTCTCTGGACATTCAAAGCAGAGGGAACGGCCACTACATAACAAAGCAAATGTATTCTGAAAGGCCTCAGAAATAGCATATTCCGTTGGCCATGCTTGCGGTATTTCTACTTTCAGTGTTTTTGGTGTTGTTCCCGCCAAAGTTAGAGCATAGGCCGGCACACGCGCGCTTAGGCGATGCGTCTTCGATGAAAAGACGTGTAATGACGTGTAAATCTTGCGCGCAATGGCCATGTTATGCAGCATAGTGGATCCCATGCAGTGAGCGCATTTTATCAGAAACTTTAGAATAGTTTGGAGATAACCTGTGAAACGATTCTATCATACAGATTCTTTTCTTCGCGCTTTCAAGAAAGCAAACTCTACTTCTAGAATGAGAGCGGACTGTTTTCAATAAAAAGGCAAACAAAGCAAATGGTTCTCTGTTGCGCATGACGCCTTTCTGTGTACTTTCAAAAAGTAAATAGTACGTTAACAATGCTCCTCTCAACGAAAATTCCTTATAATCTTTCTCGTAAAATTCCATGCAAAGAAAAGTTATAAAACGCCTCCTTAATAGACTCTGTAAGACGATACAGAACGTTTGTCAACAAGAAAAAACCGGACAAACAAAAGTTGCGCAAAAATTCCATAAAGGAAGGATCAAAGCAAAATCTGTTTAGTATGTTCCTCAATCTTACTGATTGGAGATCTCGCTAACTTCGCGCCATTCTTTACTAAAGAGAAAAGCATGCGTGAAATACTTCTTTCTATTTACTGTTAGAACCTTGCGGACAGAGAAGGGAAGCTCCTATTTCTATATAGAATATTTTGTGTTTATCCTCTAAATAAACACCGTGCGGATTAATTTCCTTGACACGGAAATGCAGAATCTGATCGCCTACGTGTAACCATTTTCCTGAGATTGCGATCTGCGCGCCCTTGGAACAAAACAGGCAACCTTCAACACGTATTTCTCTCTGATCATCTGGAATTACAGTGCGCGAAAATACACAGAACTCTGGAGTTCTTAAAGATGTCGGCAAAACATAAGTGGTATCTATTTCTATAGGAAAAGAATAATCAGAGCGCACAAGATACAATTGCGCACATATATTTCCTTCTGAGGTATGAGTCAGTATTATCTTTTCTATGTAGGGAACACCCAAACACGACTTCTCTAATCCATAAAGGAATTTAAGAACTACTTCTTCTGTGTTTCCGCAAACGTTCAAAAGAATAGCCGATGGACGATCTTTAACAGCTTGCAATGTAACGTGTGTAACACCTGCCAGCATGGCAATCGCAGTAACATTTTTCTCAAAAGTAGCAGAAGAGGTACGTTGCAGACGGGTTATAGCATCTAAGAACGGTGATAGGTGAGGATCGAAAAGGGTGGAAACCGTTTGCAATTGCTTTTCTGTGCGCTGAAGATGGTCTGACTGTTTCTGAACCTTTTGTGCGCGACGCTGATAATCGGCCACGTACCGTTCTGCGACACATAAAACGGTGATACCTACTCCACACAAAAGAAAGGAAAATCCGCAGCGTCGCACGATGTACAGAATAGGATTCGGACGGATCATAGGGATCCAGTAGGCGTTACCACAAAGGAACGCAAAGTGATCTTCAAGCAAGTGCGCGTTGGAACAGTATGCGACAATAAAGGTTTAAATGCGACTTCTTGAGGCAAGGTAACGTCTGCTTTGGGGGAAACGCGTGATATAAAAGACAGAAAGGCTTCTTTTTCTTCTGGAAGAAGATCTATCTCGAAAGATGTTGTTTCCTCTGGTGCCATCTGAAGAGTAAGCGTGTTCGGTGTATAGTTTTTAAACAAAGCAGAAAGCGCCTTTAGTTTTGGCAGAACCGCATGTGCTCGGACTTGTTGCAGGTACTGCGCGCAGTGCTGAAGATCTGCTATATTTTCCAAAACCACAGGAATGTCGGAAGTGACCCCAAAACGATGTAAGCGTTTTATGGTAAGAGCTTCTAACTGCTTTATGCGCACCGTGCTGCTGTGTACTAAACCTTGTGCTGCTTGCTCTTGTTGCATGAATGTACTGATGCGCAAGAAGGAACAGAATGCCACCACACAGCATGTGCACCCAAGACTATAACATAACGGACGCAGAGCGTTTAAAGTACGCAATCCTATCGCGTGCCATCGCATGAAGGTTTGTCCCAGACAAGGGAAGTGGCGTTTGGTTCTAAGGATCCAGTAGAAGAGAATCTCTTCTATAGAAATATCTTTGTGCCAAGATGCTTCTGTTTTGCGCGCAACATCCACAAGAGAGATAACCCTCACCTGAAAAGAGGTGTGGTTCTTAATCAGCTCTTGCAGGGAAGAGAATTCTTTGGTTCCTGAGACAAGCAATCCTGTTATTGTCTCTCCTTGCCACCCCAAGCGACCAATATATTTTAGAGTATGTTCCAATTCTTTGGGCAGGGAACCAGAATCAATTGTGTTCAATGTGCGCGACAGAACGATGCCTTTCCCTCTGCCGAACACAAGACGCATGCCACTTAGTTGATGATCAGCGCAATAGACCCACCATTCTTGCCAAGAAAAGGAACTATCCGTCAAATACGCCACAAATTTAGGAATTCCCAAGAGTATTGGTTCGATGCCAGCAAGATAAGCGCCCGGAATTTCAGGAATTTCCTGCGGAAAGCACAGGGGCTGTTCCGCAACCTGAAAAGGAACAAGGGAGACTTTTTTTCTAAAGAGAAACGGATACGACAAAGGGACAGCAAACCAATAGCTTGGGATTTTTGGGTTCAGGTTAAGCCGTATCATCTTTTTATAAATCCAAGGGGGTACAGCGGGAAGCTCTTTAAGAAAGAACGAAATCGTTTTTTGATCAGAAAACAGGCGCAGAAAGGTATATTGTTGGCATATGCGCGAAGCGTCTGCGTAAGAAACCGTCTGAAAAGAACGATTCTCAGGATCTGCAATGATAATGGCTCTGTCGCTTAAAAGGAGAGAGACTTCCATCTCAAAAATCTACTTGCCCAATGTAATGATAGATGGGATAGAAGAATCCTAGCAATAATCCCATTAACAACATTCCAGCTAGACCTGTTATACATGAAGAAAAGCGCACACTTGCTCGTTGAATAAAAAGCTGCAATTCGCGATGCCAATTTGTGTTGAAAATTTCCAGAACAGGCTGTAGCGTATTTGCTCTTTCTCCAACCTTTAGTGCACTGATAAAGCCAGAAGATATGCATTTGTTACTTCCTTCTTCTATCGCTTGGGCAACTGTTTTTCCAGCACGAATGTCAGCATCGCAAGACTGCAATATCTGCCGAGCGTACAAATTCCCCACGGCGCGCGTTGCGAAAGGGAACGCCCGGAGCAAATCTACCTTCGCTTTCAAGAGCAAAGAGAGCGCCACAGAAAACTGCCAAGTACTGACGCGCTGGAGAACGTGCTTAACAAAAGGCATTTTGAATGCTAGCTGATGGAGAATTAGCCTGCCAGAGGGGCGTATCCACATTCCAAAGATCATAAAAATTACGCCACCTGCAAAGATCGCAAAAGAGCTGAAATCAACACAATCAAAGGCCTTGATGAGCAAGGCACTGAATAAAGGCATAGAATCTCGGGATAAATCGCTTAATCCTTTCACTTGAGAAGAAAGTAGGTGCGCACTGAGAAAAGCAGCTCCTGCAGAGAACCCAAGAGTCAGCAAAGGCTGCTGTGTCGCTTGTCTCCATTTATATGTAGCTTGATCTGCAAGCTGTAAATGCTCAATAAGAGCGGGTAAAACAGTGTGCACATGGCCTGTTGCTTCAGCCGCTTGCAATAGACCAACAGCTATAGGGCTAAATATAGACCTCTCGGAAGAAAAGGCGGTGCCCAAGGATTCACCTGCTTCTAAGCGCTCTGTAATGCGGGCTAGAGCTGCACGCAAGGGTGCGTTGCGCGTAATATCTAAAAAAGAGCGCAGAGCCTCTAAAAGAGACCACCCGCATCGGGTTTGACCATCTATATGCATAAAGAAAGCCAGAATTTCTTCCTTATCAGAAGCGTTTAAATAAAAGCGCCTCTGCCTGCATAGGCTACAGCAAATAACCTTTATTTGAAGATTATGGAGGCGTTCTAGCAACGCCTCTTCATCAGGTGCCAATAGAACGCCTTTTTGCCTCTTGCAGGATCTGTCAATTCCTCTATAGGAATACAGCGGCATGTCGTTTCTCCTCATTTGAGCCAAAGACACGCAATATTTCGGCGTGCGTAGTTACGCCCTCTGCTACAGCTTCCTGCGCGTATTTCATGAAAGGGATAAATCCATGTTGATGAGCGGCAGCACGCCAAGCACGGTGGTCTTCTTCTGTAAGAAGAGCTGCTCGAGTTTCTTGGTCAAAGTAAAGAATTTCTGCAATGGCGCAACGATTGAAAGCGCTAGTGTTTGTCTTACGATAGAGAGGATTCTTGCGCACGAGACGCTGAGACATAACGCCAACAAGATGTGGCAAAATTTCTCGAGGAGGAAGTCCAAGATCTTGCAGCCTATCAAATGTAGAAAAGACATCATGCGCATGAACAGTAGCAAGTACTAAGCGCCCAGTTAAAGCAGCGCGCAACGCCATAAAGGCCGTTTGTTCATCCCGGATTTCTCCCACAAGGATCACATCAGGATCTTGCCGTAAGACCGAGCGAATCCCATCCGCAAACGACAAAAGACCTTCTTCACGCAAATCAAGTTGCCGAGCGCCGGATACTTGATACTCAACAGGATCTTCGAGTGTCATAATGTTTCGCTCATGAGGGTTGAGAGCATGAAGCAACGCATATAGCGTAGTTGTTTTTCCCGACCCTGTAGGGCCAGCAACCAGAAAGATGCCATGTGGTGTGGAAACTATTTTATCAAGCGCATGGAGAACATCAGAACTGAATCCTAGTTCTGTTAGGGGAATCAATCCCGCCTCTGCATCCAGAACGCGAATGACGAGAGCTTCTCCGAAAAGACTCGGATGTGTCGATAATCGCAAATCAACCCATCTGCCGTTCGCGCGAATGCGAGCATGACCGCTTTGGGGCTTGCGATGCTCTGTAATGTTAAGATTGGCGAGAACTTTCAAATAGCCGCAGATATATTGCCATTCTGCATTATGCAGTGTTTTAAACGTGGATAGTTCGCCGTCGATACGTAGACGAAGACGCACCAAAGAATCTTCTGGCTCAAAATGTATATCGCTCGCTCGGCAAGTAATAGCTTCTTGTAATAACTCATAAGTTTGCTGCCGAATTTCTGTTTCGTTTTCTTTCAGCGCCGTTTCTTCTTGAGAAGAGTAAAAGCTAAGAATTTGGTGCCGAAGGGCAATAACGAGTTCTACTTGAAAATCAGGGCCAAGCGCATGAAAAATGCGGTCTCGCACGTTGATATCCCCGGGATCTGAAATCGCAATTTTTGCAATACGCCGAGAATGTTCGGTGCGCAAATCCATTACTAAGGCCACATTCGTACACGCAAAAGCTCTAGGAAGATATGATGCGCACGAAGCGTCAAAAAGAGCGTTCTCCAGATCAACTACATCCATGTCATAGATACAACCAAGAGCAGATAATAGAGTTTGCCCATCGATTAAATGAAGAGCAAAGGCAGTATCTGCGAACAGAAGACCTGTACGCATTTGCTCTTTTAAAACAACCCTCACCTGACTGGAATCCAAAACACCCCAAGAAACAAGAAGATCTCTCATTTGTTCTTCTGCGTTCTGTGGAATAAAGGAATTCTGCTTGAGCTCTACCGTCATAGTAACGTATAGTATGCGCAAAAAGTATCGCTAATAAATACGTAGGCAATATCATATATATTTCTATGTAAGCTTGAGGCTGCCGTGCAACGGCTTTCTTGTCGATTGTTGAATCCAGTACTGTGGTTTGATGTACGTTACCGCAACCTCTAGCGTTGCAAACATCTGTGTTTTAAACACTAAACCATTTGCATCGTCTTAAAGCCCGCGAAAAAAAGACATCTCTAAGATCCCACTTTAAGTAAATAGCTGTGTCTGGGGAATATATGACCTCTACACAAATTAGCTTGATAGATCTTGCCAGAAGTGCGGCGGTTGAGGCTCGCATAGAAAGCACTCATCGGCTTTTCTGCGCGATGGGGTGCTTGGTCCATGGTTCGTTGCGCAAAAAGTGATGTCGCCTTAACAGGTTTTGCGAGTTTTGTCATCTTAGCGGATGAAGATCTCGGCTGATACGCCGGAAGAGACGCAAGGACAACATTTGGTTGGCGAGTTATCGAAGAGGGTTCTGCAGAATAA
>JAITIJ010000059.1 GCA_031279495.1 Holosporales bacterium
TCCGCTTCGGGTCGTTATGTTCTTGTCTATAATGGCGAGGTTTATTCCCATAAAGAAATAGCGGCAGATCTGATCAAAAATGGGCATTCTTTTCGGGGAAGCTCTGATACAGAGGTGATCTTAGAGGCCTGTGCCATTTGGGGTATAGAACGGGCCCTGGAGCGCCTCGTTGGAATGTTTGCTTTTGCTCTTTTCGATCGTCATGACAGTGTTTTGTGGTGCGCACGCGATCGTTTAGGAATTAAACCCTTATATTGGGGAGAGCTAGATGGTGTTTTTGCTTTCGGATCGGAATTAAAAGCTTTACGCGCTTATCGCAATTGGCGCCCCATTCTTGATCTCAACTCCGTTGCATCTTTTGTGCGTTTTAATTATATCCCTGCTCCGCGCACGGTTTACAAAGGAGTGCACAAGCTTGAACCTGGATGTCTTATCCGATTAAAGCTCGGTGAGGAACCTGTCATTCGACCATTTTGGCGAGCGCATGATGTTGTCCTGCATGGGCTGAAAAAGAGAGGTTCCTGTGGCAATGAGCAAACGCTTCTAGAAGGGCTTGAAAGGCTCCTAAAAGAAGCGGTTAAATGTCGCATGGTTGCCGATGTCCCTATCGGTGCTTTTCTTTCTGGAGGGATAGATTCCTCTCTTATAACTGCGCTAATGGTAGAGCAAAGTGACGTGCCTGTACGAACGTTTTCTATTGGATTTACAGATCAGGAATACAATGAGGCGCCATATGCCGCAGCTGTTGCACGTCATTTAGGAACGCAGCATACGGAGCTTTATGCAGAAGCTGATGATGCATTAAAATTGGTTACAGACTTGTCGCAGTGGTACGATGAGCCTTTCGCAGACTCTTCTCAAATCCCTACGATGCTATTGTGCGCTTTAACCAAACAACACGTTACAGTGACTCTTTCCGGCGATGGAGGAGATGAATTGTTTGCAGGGTATAACCGGTATCAATTGGCGCATCGATGTCACGTTTTATCGCGTCTTCCTTGTATCGGCTTACTAGCTCGCACACTCGACTCTTCTGCTTGTTCGAAAATCTGCGACTTAGCCACAAAACTGTTTCCACGACGCGTGCCCTCTCAACTTAACAATAAGCTACGCAAATTAGCGGCGATGATAGTTCTTTCTAATGAAAGAGATATTTACAAGAACATCATCAGCCACTGGAAGCAACCCGAATCACTTGTTTTAGGCTCTTCAGAACTTACGACCATCTTAGAGAGAGAGGCCTTTGAACAAGAGAGTCCCAATTTTTACGATCGGATGCAATTCCTGGATTTAGTAACATATCTTCCAGATGACATTTTAACAAAAGTGGACCGTGCCAGTATGCGTGTCGCACTTGAGGTGCGCGTTCCTTTGCTAGACCATCGCGTGGTCGAACTGTCATGGCGATTGCCTCAACGCATGAAAATTCGTCAAGGAATAACCAAATGGGCTTTGAGAGAAGTTTTGTATAAACGAGTGCCGCACTCTCTGATCGAACGGCCAAAAATGGGGTTCGGATTTCCCATTCATGCGTGGTTGCGCGGGCCATTGCGTGCTTGGGTAGAGGATCTTCTTGATGAGCCGAGTCTCTCCAGACAAGGAATACTGAACGCACTCATGATACAAGACATGTGGCAAACACACCTTAATGGAACAAACGAAGGATATCGTTTATGGGATGTTCTTGTGTTTCAGTCCTGGCTGCGTGCTAATTCTGACATATCCTTGGGTTGAGTCATTGTCAGATACTTTAAATGGCAAGAAAATCCTTTTCTTAGTAACAGAGGCCGGATATTTTCTCTCTCACCGTTTGGCACTGGCAAAAGCGCTTCAGCAACAGGGGGCTTTTGTCGCTGTTATTACAGCTTCTTTAGCAGATTCTATAGAAGGCATCTCAACCATTCATTTCTCATGGAAGAGGAAAGGCATGAATCCGTTGCAGGAGGGTTTGGCACTTCTCCGGCTTATGCGTCTATTGCACCGAGAAAAACCAGATTATTTGCTGAATATCGCCTTAAAGCCTGTTCTTTATGGTAGTATTGCAGCTCTTTTCCTTCCAGAAACCCGATGTGTTAATTTTATTACCGGTCTTGGCTATCTCTTTACGGAAAACACTTGGAAGACTCTTAGCTTTCGAAAAATTCTTCTGATGGCACTGCGTTTTCTTTTGCGCTCTACGTGCGTTATTACCCAAAACACAGACGATTATGCCCTCTTTCAGTCTTTGCCTCATCTTTTTCTTATCCTTGGATCAGGGGTGGACTGCACACGATTCAAACCCTCTCCAGAGCATGACGGGATCTGTACAGTTATTCTTCCAGCGCGCATGCTTTGGCATAAAGGCGTCAAGGAATTTGCCGAAGCTGCACGCTTACTAAAAGCGGAGGGTGTAGAAGCTCGGTTCTGGCTTGTTGGGAGTGTAGATACACAGAACCCTGCCGCCATCCCGATAGAGACTCTGCGTTCATGGACGCAACTGGGAAACGTCGTGTGGAAGAACGAACAAGAAGATATGGCTTCTGTTTTTTCGGCTGCGCATATTGTCTGTTTGCCGTCTTATTATAGAGAGGGCATTCCAAAAGCGTTACTAGAGGCAGCTGCTTGTGGTCGCCCAATTGTTACAACAGATTCTGTTGGATGCCGCGAGGTTGTGCATCATCAAGAAAATGGGCTTCTTGTTCCTCCGCGCACAGTATATCCTTTGGCTAATGCCCTGCGTCAGTTAATCCGAAATCCGGAACTACGGCAAAAAATGGGCAGGCGCGGCAGAGAACGCGCAGAACGAGAATTCGTTCAAGAAAAAATTTGTGCGGAAACAATTGATGTCATTTCGAGCTTTTCTCAGGGCACTTCTTCCTCTTCAGCGCTATAGCCACCACAAGCAGTGCCACTCTTAGACCTCCTTAATAGCTTTTTAATTTTCAAGAGCAAAACTCGCTTCTGAACTTTAGAAAGGATCCGCATGCGAAGGGAAGCAGACGTCATCATTGCACTGTCGGCAATCCTGTTGTCGTGGCAAAGTCATTCCCAAGAGGTGAGCCCTGCTGTATTGGAACGCTCAAAAGAGGCTCCTACAGGATGGTTTGGTGGAGCGGGCGCAGGTTTTGCACATGTGCGCTGGAAAACTACGCCTAAAGTACACGCCAACGGCCTCAGTTTTGATCTAAAAGGAGGATATCTCCACGGTTTTCGCAGTGGCCTGGTATTAGGAGGGGAAGTTTGCTGTTGCTTCTTTCCGGATCTTGCTCATGCGATGGGAAACAATGGACAGATAGAGTTGGGAAAGGTATCTGCATCAATATCCGGCCTTTTAGGAACCTTTCTTCCTCAAATAAAAGGAATACTTGGCACAGCCTTTGGATTCTCGAGCGTTAACACAAAAATAGAGCGCACAGAAAACGGAAAGAAGAGAGAGGAAAAATTCAGCAATTTTCAGCCGGAAATTGGACTTTTCTATATGACAAATATTTGGAAAACAGTTTATATTCGTGTTGATGGACGATGCGCCGTTGGTTTAACAAGTAGCCAAATCGAAACAAATCGCTTCATGATTATGTTGAGCATGTTTTATCTTTTTTGAGGGACTTGAGTGGTTGATTTTGTTGTGCAATTGCTGAGCAGGGAGAAAGAGTAGTTCTTTCATGGAGTTTCTTAAGGGGCAAGGGTTTTTTGGCTACTTTATGTGATTTTTCGGTCTTTTATGTGACTGAAAAAATCATATTAGCCTAGATTCAAGTCTCTTGTTTGTGTTATCCTGCTGTTTTCGGTGTTTCTATGGTTCTTCGGTAGTTTTGCTTCTTTGTCCGGTTCTTTCAAGGATCCAGGGGATGTGGTCCTATAGGAGGCGGGAGGGTAGCGAAGGCTTTTGCGGATTCTTCATTGATGGGTCCTTCGAAAGTAACGGTATGTTCGAAGTCAGGTGTCGGATCGAAATTCAAGAGGACATCTGCCATGCGCCGGAGGTACTCCAGAACGTTGGCTTTGGTAATGCGATGTTTGCCTGCTTTCATTGATTTTAAGATGTAGCGATCAACGCCGATGCCGTAGTGCATGCCGTCATTATAGTTCGCCGTATTGCACGTGATTTCCGGGACATCATCGAAAGCATAAAGACAGATATGAGGAAAAGACTCTATTTTATCTAACGCATAGAGAAGTCCACCGATATAAGAAGAGAAGGAATCTTTGTTTATCCAAGCAAGAGCGCAATGCGGAGGGATAAAGAAATGGAAGGTAACATCCTGTCTTTGAGTAATTTTTTCAAAGAGGTAATCGAAGCCACGGGCACATGTATTAAATCGCGCATTTATTGCCGCCAGATCGTGCGTCTTTACGAAGTTGGTAATCTCTGAGAGTCCTGGCCGGGCAGCTTTTAGCCGTATCATATGCGCTTGAAGTTTTTCAGGAAGACAGAAATGGCGAAAACGAAATCCTTTTGTGAACGAATCTCCCCAATAGTAAACACGCTCTTGCAAAAAACCCTGTTGTAGCGACTTGCGCCATAGAATGCGCATTGCGGCTCTGTGCACATCAACTCTGAAAAAAAAGGCGAGAGCCTTAAGAGATGTGGGCCCTTTGTCAAACAGAAATTGCGTCTCATTTGGCCAAGAAATGGTTGGCGTCACTTTCAAGGCGGTGAAAATATGTGAATCCAGAGATTGAACAACAGTATGAAGAGCAGAGGATGGCAACAGAGAATCGTACAACATAACAGCATCTGCTAGCGACATAGAGATCAAGCCAAGATTTACTGCGCGAGAGAATCCTCCGAGGCGTTCTGCTTCTGAGGGAAGCATATTTTGCACCATGCAGGAACCCAGAATTAGAGTCTTCTTGTCTTTGTTCCTAAAGAAATACCTTTGTATTGTTCCGTACGCTTCTAATCTCCCACTTGACCAAGAAATGTACACTGGCTTCTCCAGCGGCTGATCGTGGAAGATTTGCAGGGGATCGGCCCAGAAGGTGAGTCCGATCAGGGCGATAGGGGACAAGAAGCATCCTGAGATCAGGATCCAGAGATGTCGC